>JBIINW010000004.1:0-41376 GCA_044337245.1 Sediminibacterium sp.
GGAGCTCCAATCATAAACAATACCAAACAAGCAAAAGATAACGTAAGCTTTCGATGCCATTCGATTTTATGCAGATTAAGGGACTGCAATCTGTCTTTATATTCTTGCTCCATCACAATGGTATTACCCCGAACATTCTGAATGGCCGCGATTGCATTACCGTAAACCGATTGCTTAATCGAGTCCGGTATCAACTGGTCAAAAGGCTGTGGATTGCCTGCAGGTAAGGCATTCGATTTTGTCCAACCCGTATCGGCATACCTTATAAATGTCAGATAAGGTGCATACTCTCTTTTAGATTTTTGCAGAAACACCGAATCCAGATTATATAATGAATCGATGGTTACATTCAGCTGACGAATACTCAGCATTTTAGGGTCGTAAAATGCACTATCCCCAGTTTTACTCATTTGAAAACTATTCAAATCGAACACTTTTTTATAGGTGGCAAAGCCCATTTGAATAAACTGTGTATTCCGACTATTCCGGGGTCCACTTTCTTCGAATCTTGATCCGTTATGGAGGATAAACTCTAGGTCCCTTTTGTTTTTCGAAAGCCGCATGATGCCGGTTTTTGCTACGGTTAAATAATCCTGTAAGGGTCCCCCTTTTTCAAAAATTACCACATCATGTATTACACTATCATTTTTTTCTTTTTTACCCAGTTTAATGATATACCCATCTATTTTATCGTAAAAGATGCCTTCTTTAATATCAAATGCCGGCTTGGCAACGATGATATCATATTTTAATGCCGACAATTTCTTTTGTGTAACGGGGATGATGTTATTCGCAAATAAAAATGCGAGGCCACTAACAAAAACTGCAAAAATCAACAACGGCCGCATAAATCGCAGCAAGGGAATACCCGCCGATTTAATAGCAATCAACTCGAACCTTTCCCCCAAATTTCCAAAAGTCATAATGGAAGAGAACAGCAACGACAAAGGAAGTGCGGTGGGAATCCAGAAGAGCGTTACCAACCCTACCAGCTTTAAAACGGTAAATAAATCCAATCCTTTGCCAACCAAATCGTCTATGTATAACCAAAAAAACTGCATGGTTAACACAAATATGGAGATACTAAAAGCAGCGATAAAAGGACCTACAAAGGCCTTAATGATCAGAATGTCCAGTTTTTTTATCACTTTGTGCTTCTAATTAGGGGAAAATGACTAGTTCAAAAGTAACACTTTCGCCAGAGGAATGGGCATTGGTATCGAATCCGGATATTATTTTAACAAAGAATGCCGTGATTGAAAAAGTTTATCATTTACTGGGAATGGCAGCCGAACAGTATTCCCGCCAAACAGCGGAGCTTCCGGAAAAACTAAAGGGAGATTGGTTACAGGTTGCTGCGAAAATTTCCAGAGGCGAACAATATCTGGGATTGCCCTGGGTGATGCTGGATTATCCCCGCCATTTTGCAGCTGGCGATACAAAAGCAATTCGTAGTTTTTTCTGGTGGGGACATGGATTTAGCCTCCACTTGATTTTACAGGGAAAATATCGGGAGCAATGGATAAAAAACGCAGATGATTGGCTCCGGAAGGGAGCAGATAATTGGTATATCGATTTGGCAACAGATCCTTGGCAACATCATTTTAGAGAAGAAACCTGTATGCCCATTCGAAAAGTTTCTGCACAAGCAGTAACCTCACATTCATTTGTAAAATATAGTTGCTGGTTCCCTATGGAAGCCTGGAATGAAATACCTGCCTTATGGGAAAATATATTTCAACAATGGATTCGAATACCGGAAGAATAGGGGAAGGAGGAACAATTAGTTGCTACCCAAGCGATGGAATAAATCCTTCACCTGATATTGCCATAATTGCGACTGGTCGCGAATCTCGTTCTTTTCAGCAAAATCTTTGATAAGCAAAATAGTTTGATTGGATATTTCGGTTTTTTCAATCCGAAACTCAAAGTATTCATTTTTCTCGCTGTGTAACCAGTGATACCTAACAAACTTGTCCTGCTCCTTGTCAACTACCTCCGCCTTGTCTGGCTTTTCGCCGTTCCAGGAAAAACTGTATACATTTTCCCATTCATCTACCTTATCGGCAAACCATTCTTGTAATCCTGCTGGGGTGGCTAAAAAGTCAAATAATATGCTGGGAGAACATCTTACCGGAAATTCAAGTGTAAATAACTGCTTCTTACTCATTTCTATCTGTTTGATCAACTACTGTTGATACTTGCAATAATATAAAAAAAATATTCGTACCCAAATGTTTTTTTATGAAGTGAGTGGCTGGGAGGTTAACATCCTGTTAATTCTTGCATATTTTATTTATAATTATTTGATATTCAAATAGTTATATAAAAAAAGTGAAAGTTCCTTTTTTGCCAATAAAAGGTAGGAATGGAAAAATTAATGGGTATCGTGTTGCTATTTTTGATGATTTTATTTTTTTCTCAGCTGCTTTTGCTCCGCTCACGCTTCCAAATCTTCCGTAAGCGGCTACTTTTTTTATGGCAAGGATAGCCCGCAATTTCTATATTTGCGCTCCCAATAGAGCAGTTTTAATGGGGCCTTCCCCGGGAAACAAATAGAAAAAATCTTGTTATGTTCAATTCACTGAGTGAAAAACTAGAAGCAGCTTTTAAAAATCTAAAAGGTGAGGCCCGGATTAATGAGCTCAATATTGCCAATACCATCAAGGATATACGCCGGGCTTTATTAGATGCCGACGTAAATTTTAAAATCGCTAAAGATTTTACCGATAAGGTTAAAGAGAAGGCCATTGGTGAAAAAGTGATTACAGCAGTTAGTCCTGGCCAATTGATGGTAAAAATTGTTCAGGACGAATTAACCGAGTTGATGGGTGGCAAGGAAGCCGATTTTCACATTAGCGGAAATCCGGCCATTATACTGATCGCAGGTTTACAGGGTAGTGGTAAAACCACTTTCTCTGGAAAGCTGGCGAATTACCTCACCACAAAAAAAGGCAAATCGGTTTTGCTGGTGGCAGCCGACGTGTATCGCCCCGCTGCCATTGATCAGTTAACGGTTTTGTCGCAGCAAATTGGTGTTGATATTTATGCGGAAAGAGATAGCCAGCAGCCGGTAGACATTGCCCGGAATGCCCTTCAGTATGCCCGAGCGAACAATAAGAATGTAGTAATCATAGATACGGCCGGCCGATTGGCAGTGGATGAAGTGATGATGACGGAGGTTGCGCAACTTAAGCAAGCCTTACAGCCAACAGAGATTTTGTTTGTGGTTGATTCGATGACGGGTCAGGATGCAGTAAATACTGCCAAAGCCTTCAACGATCGACTCGATTTTAGCGGTGTGGTGTTAACCAAACTCGATGGCGATACCCGCGGTGGGGCTGCACTAACTATCAGCTATACCGTAAACAAGCCCATCAAATTTGTTAGCAGCGGCGAAAAGATGGATACCCTGGAAGTATTCTATCCAGATAGGATGGCGCAACGAATTTTGGGAATGGGAGATATTACCAGTTTGGTAGAAAAAGCGCAGGCCCAGTTTAGTGAGGCCGAAGCTAAAAAACTGGAAAAAAAGATTCGAAAAAATCAGTTCGACTTCCAAGATTTTATGGATCAGCTTCAGCAGATTAAAAAGATGGGTAACCTAAAAGATCTGATGGGCATGATACCGGGTATGGGCAAGGCGATGAAAAATATCGACATCAATGATGATGCTTTTACTGGTATTGAAGCCATTATTCAATCGATGACACCTGAGGAACGCTCCAATCCAGATTTATTGAACCCCTCTCGCAAAAACCGTTTAGCCAAGGGTTGCGGGAAAGATATTCAGGAAATCAACGCCTTTATGAAGCAGTTTGAGCAAATGAAGCAGACCATGAAAATGATGAATAATATGCCTGCAGGCGGCTTTCCCGGAATGCGGGGTATGCGCAAGTAGCCGATTTTTGTGTAAAAAAACACAAAATTCCTCCGTTCTTTTGTCTGTTTACCTATTTCACCCTACATTTGCCCTCCGGTTATTTTTAACCGATTCGAAACCTATTGTTTAACGCCTATAAATTTCTATTTAACATGGCAGTCAAAATCCGTTTACAAAGACACGGAAGTAAGAAGAGACCTTTTTACTTTATCGTAGTGGCCGATGGCCGTTCACCCAGAGATGGTAAATTCATTCAAAAAGTAGGTACCTACAACCCACTTACCGTTCCTGCTACTATTCAGCTCGATCGTCAGAAAGCACTCGAGTGGCTCAACAAAGGAGCACAGCCTACCGACACGGTTCGTCGTATTCTATCCTTCAAAGGAGTATTGTACTTGAAACACCTGTTGCGTGGCGTTAAGTTGGGCTTATTTGATGAAGCTGCTGCCATGGAAAAATTCCAGGCATGGCACAACGAGCACGAAGCCAACATTTCTCGCCGCTCTGATGCACACAAAAGCAGTCAGCGCGCAAAGAAAGCCTATGTACCTGTAGTAAAGAAAGTAGAAGCTGTTGCCGAAGTTCCAGTAGAAGTTCCAGTAGAAGTTCCAGTAGAAGCTCCAGTAGAAGCTCCAGCCGAAGCTTCTTCAGATGCACCTGCAGAAGCGTAAGCAGTTCGCAGCATAATATTGTTACCAAAACCCGAAATCTTGTTTCGGGTTTTGTTTTTGATACCCTTCTCCCCGTAAATATTTAAATACCTTTACGGGTAATAGTAACTATGGCAACAGATTCTTATATACATATTGGTAAAATAGTAGCTCCCTTTGGTGTGAGCGGACAATTAATTTTACAGCATGTATTGGGAAAAAAAACGCAATTTCCTAATATAGCGGTTGTGTTTATTGAAGAAGTAAAGGGATCGTATTTGCCCTATTTTTTAGAAAAAGCGCAGGCCAAATCGCACGATGAAAGCATCCTTCAGTTAGAAACCATCATAACTCGGGAAGCTGCACAGCGCTTGTGTACCCGACCCGTTTGGTTACTGGAGGCTGATTTTAGAAAACTGGCGGGAAAAACGGCACCCATAAGTTTGTTGGGGTATAGTGTGATACAGGAAGGCGAAAATCTGGGCGAAGTAAAGGAAGTTATCGAACAGCCGCACCAGGTTTTACTCACCATTCTTTGGCAGGGAAAAGAAGCTTATATCCCTTTGCACGCAGAAACCCTACAATCGGTAGATCATACCCGGCGTGAAGTTAAAGTGGTGTTGCCCGATGGGTTATTAGATATTTACCGGTAAACTAACCGAACGCTATGCATTCCCCACATGTGTATTCAAAAGTAATTTCTGTATTGCCCGAACATATCGACGAACTTCAGCATGTAAACAATGTGCAATACCTGCATTGGATGATGGAGTCTGCTGCTGCGCATTGGCAAAGCAGGGCATCGATCAATCTGATGCAGCACCTGGTTTGGGTGGTAAAAATGCAT
This sequence comes from Sediminibacterium sp., assembly GCA_044337245.1. Taxonomy (GTDB): domain Bacteria; phylum Bacteroidota; class Bacteroidia; order Chitinophagales; family Chitinophagaceae; genus Sediminibacterium. The sequence goes on from JBIINW010000004.1 coordinate 5,381, forward strand.
GAAATCAATTATCTGGGTGCTGCAAAACTCGGCGATCAATTGTTGCTTACCACTTACACCGGAGAATATACCGGTGCCGGTTGGTGGCGGCATTTTTCTATTCGGCAAAATACAGGTACGCAAGAGCTGGTAGTTGCGAAAACCCTTTTTGTATTGTTGAATAAAGCATCCGGAAAACCTCAGCGAATAGGCACGGAAGTTGTACAGATTTTTATAGACGCAGTTTAGTTAGTTTGGTTAGAAACCTATGGGTACCCCTCAGCGATATATTGCACATTTTGATCTCGACTCCTTTTTTGTGAGTGTAGAAGTTTTGCTGAACCCTGCGCTGAAAGGCAAACCGGTAATTGTAGGAGGTTCAGCCGAAAGGGGAGTAGTAAGCACTTGTAGTTATGAAGCCAGAAAATTTGGGGTAAAGAGTGCCATGCCCATGAAAACAGCCATGCAACGTTGTCCGCAAGCCATAGTAGTACAGGGCGCATATGCCAATTATGCTCATTATTCGGCAATGGTTACCGATATTATTGCTAACAGGGCTCCCTTATTCGAAAAAGCCTCAATCGACGAGTTTTATATTGATCTTACTGGAATGGATAAGTATGATGACCCTTTTCAGTGGACCATCCGGCTGAGAGACGAAATCATCCAAACCACCGGTTTGCCAATTTCCTTTGGTCTTGCAGGTAATAAAATGGTAGCCAAAATTGCTACCGATATGGCCAAGCCCAATGGGTATATTCAGGTACCACCCGGAAAAGAAAAAGAATTTCTGGCACCCTTGCTGGTAAGCAGAATTTCTGGAGTGGGAGAACATACCCTGCAAATATTAGAGTCGATGGGCGTTCATACGATTCAACAATTATCCCAAACCTCCCGGTCGCTGCTGATCCATCGGTTGGGTAAAATGGGAGAGTCGCTGTATGAGAAGGCCCAAGGGATTCATACCTCGCCAGTGCAACCCTTTCATGAAGCCAAGTCGGTTTCTTCTGAACATACCTTTGAAGAAAATATTACGGATACAGAAGCGCTCATCACAGAGTTGGTTCGCTTAACAGAAAAAGTAGCGTATTCGTTGCGGCAAGATGGACAATTGGCCGGATGTATCGCCGTAAAAATCCGCTATCCCGATTTTGAAACCCGCAGCCGCCAAACTACCATTACCCCCTCCTGCAGAGATGATGAGTTTATTCCAGCTGCTATTCAGTTGTTACAAGATTTATATGCTACCGGAACCCCCGTTCGGCTCTTGGGGGTTAAACTAAGCGAATTCACCCGTGAGCCCATTCAGCCAAGCTTATTTGAAGATGCTGCTAAAAAGCAACACCTCTATCAGGCCATCGATGATGTAAAAAATAAATTCGGAAAAACTGCTCTTCAAAAAGCCCGAACTGTGAAGAAAAAAAATAATGATATCTAATAGTCTACTTATTTGGTAGGATTATGTATATTTGCTTTCTAAACAGTTAGTATATGAGTTTACGATTGGGCGATATAGCCCCCAATTTTTCCGCGAACACTTCCGAAGGAGTAATTGATTTTTACGAGTATCTCGGCGATAGCTGGGGGGTATTATTCTCCCATCCCGCCGATTATACCCCGGTTTGTACCACCGAATTGGGAAGAACCGCCTCCCTAAAAGATGAATTTGAAAAGCGCAATGTAAAAGTGCTGGCTTTAAGTGTTGATAGCCTTTCCAGGCACGAAGGATGGATAAAAGACATTAATGAAACCCAGCACACACAAGTAGCATTTCCCATTATTGCCGATGAAGATAAGTCCATCGCCCATGCCTACGATATGATTCATCCCAATGCATCCGAAACAACCACAGTTCGGTCGCTGTTTATTATTGGGCCTGATAAGAAAGTAAAATTACAAATCACTTACCCTGCTTCTACCGGAAGAAATTTTGTTGAAGTATTGCGGGTAATTGATTCGCTTCAGTTAACGGCCAACTTTAGTGTAGCTACTCCGGCCGACTGGAAAGAAGGAGAGGATGTGATTGTAGTTCCTGCGGTTTCTACCGAAGATGCTGTTAAAAAATTCCCCAAGGGAGTAAAGATTGTTAAGCCCTATTTACGCTATACTCCCCAGCCGAATAAATAATCGTTTTTTGTTTGTACTTGTAAGCGGCCCCGATGTCTATCGGGGCTTTTTTATTTTATTGGGCGCACCATTTTTCTAATTGTTGCAACGTAGCTCTCAAATCTTTGGGAATAGGGGCTTGGATGGTATATTGTTTTTCGTTCCAGTTGAAGATGAGTTGCTCGGCATGCAATCCCAGCCGATGTAAAATAGGCCGCTCAGCATCTTCCATTTTAGAAAGTTTGAACTTTTTCTTTAAGGAAGACAGCAGGATGGGCGCCCCATCTCCATACCAGGCATCGCATACAATTGGGTGACCAATGTGTTGCATATGAAGCCGAATCTGATGGGTTCTCCCGGTATGTATCCGGCACCTCAACCAACTATATCCTTTAAAGGAAGCAACTACTTCATAATCGGTATGGGCAGCTTTGCCTTTTGCATGGGTAATCATTCTGCCGGCCTTTCCTGGATGCTCCATCATCGGGGCCAGAATGCTGTCTTTCGGATTGATTAAATTTCCCATCACCAATCCGAGATAGTATTTTTCAATTTCTCTGCCTTCAAAAAGTGCCGACAGTGCCTGATGGGCTTCCGGTGTTTTGGCAAATACAATCACCCCACTGGTTTCTCTGTCTATCCGGTGAACGGTATAGATGGCTCCATATTGCTGTTTCAGGGCATCTTTAAGGGAGGGTTCTTGGCCTAAACGGTCGGGAATACTTAATAGTCCTGCCGGCTTATCCACCGCTACCCAATCTGCAGTTTCTTCCAGTATATTCCACTTCATCATTCGGGTCGTGCATTTTTGGCGGGTGCAGACTTTCTAAGAAAAGCCTGGTTCATGTATTTGAGTAGTCGTACCTCTTTTTCTTGCAGTATCCGCCACTTACCTCTATCTACATTCTTCTTGGTTAAATTGGCAAACATCACCCGGTCTAGTCCTTTTACTTCATACCCCAGGTGTTCGAACATTCGGCGTACAATTCTGTTTTTCCCGCTGTGTATTTCTATACCGATGATATTTTTTTGTTTGGGATCTGCGTATCCGGCAGCATCGGCTTTTACCGGACCATCTTCTAGGGTGATACCGGTTAACAGTTGATCTAGGTCTTTAGCGGTAACGAGTTTGTCTAAAGTTACCTCGTATATTTTTTTTACCTCAAAAGAGGGATGGGTAAGTTGCTGAGCAAGTTCTCCATCATTGGTTAGTAAAAGAACGCCGGTTGTATTTCTATCTAACCTGCCTACCGGATACACCCGTTCTTGGGTGGCAGCCTTAACCAGTTCGAGCACTGTTTTTCTGCCTTCCGGGTCGCGGGTGGTGGTGATAAAATCTTTGGGTTTATTTAGCAGTATGTAAACCAGATTATGTTTCAGTTGCAGGGATTTGCCACCCATGCTTACTTTTTCTCTACCCGTAACTTTATAGCCCGGTTCATAAACGATGTCTCCATCTACGGTAACCTTGCCCTTTTTGATTAATTCGGCAGCCTCTCTTCGTCCACAAATACCACAATGGGCAAGATATTTATTCAGCGGCATCATTTCACTGCTTGCGGTGGCTGGCATTTCTGCGGCAGCACCTGTTGAACGCTTGTTTCTCGCTGGTTCTACTGGGCGGGTGGTTCCATAAGCTACGGGCTTGTTGCGGGGAGGATATTTGCCAGAGGGTGTTCTTCTTTTTTCGGAAGGATCGAAGGCTTTCTTTTCGGGGATAAGGCCCTGTGCTTTCTCTATTTTCTTTTGGCGGAAAGCATCGCCTTCTGCTTTGGCTGCTGCCTTATTTTTTTTCTTTTCCTGCCGGTAGGCTTCTTTAATAGCGCTGCCTTTTTTTTGGTTAGCGAACTTGCTAAAATTATCGGTTCTTTGTTTCATACGTTGGGTTGCTGTTTTTCAACAGGAAATACAAAGGTACTCATTATTCGGTGAAAGGGGGGTGATTGGGCGGTTAGCCCTTATTGGCCAATTGGCCACAGGCAGCATCAATATCTTTGCCCCGGCTTCTGCGCAGGCGTGCATTCACGCCATTTTTTTCGAGCAAGTGCATAAAATATTGAATACCTTCTTCATCCGGCTTGGTAAATGCGAAGGCATCAATTGGATTATATTCGATGATGTTGATAAGGTCTGCCGGCACTTGCCGATAAATTTTTATCAGTTCCAGTGCATCGGATTCGCCATCATTCAATCCTTTAAATAATATGTATTCCAGCGTAATTTCGTTGCCGGTTTTTTGATAAAAATAATTCAGTGCCTCAATCAGTGCCCGGATAGAATTGGTTTCATTGATGGGCATAATCTGGTTCCGCTTGCTATCATTAGCGGCATGCAGCGACAGGGCCAATTTAAAACGCACCTGATCATCACCCAGCTTTTTTATTTGTTTGGCTACCCCAGCAGTAGAAACCGTAATACGTCGAGCACTCATACCTAAGCCATCCGGTGAAGTAATCCGTTCAATGGCCTTCAATACCTCTGCATAGTTCAATAGTGGCTCCCCCATACCCATAAAAACGATGTTGGAGAGTTTTTGACCATAGATGCGCTCACTTTCCTGGTTAATCAGCACTACCTGATCGTATATTTCATCAAAATTCAGGTTGCGTTTTCGGTCCATATAACCGGTAGCACAAAATTTACAGCTAAGGCTGCAGCCTATTTGTGAAGAAACACAGGCAGTTTTTCTTTCGTCGGTTGGAATCAAAACCCCTTCAATTAGGTGCTGGTCAAAGGTTCTAAAGCGGCTTTTGATGGTTCCATCCGTACTGTTTTGTGTAGCATCTATCTGTAAAGCGGGAAGGGAAAAATCGGCTTGAAGTTGTTGCCGAAAGGCTTTACTCAGGTTGGTCATATCATCAAAACTCCGGGCTTTCTTCTGCCATAGCCATTCCTGAATCTGCTGAACCCGGAACTTCTTCTCCCCTACATTTTCAATGTAGGCCGTAAGGGCTTCGTCAGACAAGTGCCTGATATTAGGTAGGGTAAGATCCATAAGCAAAGATACGCAACCTGTCGGGAACAGGGGGATAGGCATTTAGTTACAAATATTTAACCTTTCCCCATTCAACTTTTTACAACTTAGGTTGCTTACATTTGGTATCAAATTTAATTTATGAAAAAGCTGTTCTTTTTATTTTTTGCGATTGTTTGCTCATTCACTGCCTTCTCTCAGGAAACACCTGCAGATTCTACCTTTCAACAATATACCGGAAAGTATAAATTTCCAGAGGGTAGTGTGGTGGCAGAAGTAACGGTAATGCTCGAAGGGGCTAATTTAACCATGACTTCATCCGTAGGCACTTCGCCACTGGAGAAAAAAGAGGAAGATGTATTTGTGATTACCCAGTTTCAGGGTACTGCCAAATTTAACCGCGATGCCAGCAAAAAAATTATCGGGATTACCATTAATGCCGGAGGGTATTTATTAGAAGGAACTCGCACAGAAGAAGGTCTCACTTTATCGTCCGGTCGGGTAATGACTTTATCTAAACAGGGAAGCCGATAACTGAGATAATTGCACGGTTTGTTGTTCTCCCGTGCCCAGCCTTTTGATTTTACAAATGCCTTGCTGTATCTCCTCACTGCCTATAATGATGGCATAGGGGATACTTTTTTTATCGGCATACTTAAACTGTTTATCCAGCTTATTTGCATCCGGGTAAATTTCGCAACGAATTCCTTCGTTTCTTAATTTTTGCATCGCTGTGTAGGCGATTCTAGATTCTGCCTCGCCTAGGTTGAAGAAAATCACCGCTGTGCCAGTTTCAATGGCTGCAGGAAAAAGGTTCAGTTGTTCCAATACATCATAAATTCTGTCAACCCCAAAACTGATGCCCACTCCGGGAATTCCTGGTACATCAAACAAGCCCGTTAAATCATCGTATCTACCTCCGCCTCCAATGCTTCCCATAGAAGCATTCAATGCCTTTACTTCTAGGATAGTACCTGTATAGTAATTCAATCCTCTTGCCAGGGTAAGATTGGTTACCACGCTTATCCCTGTTGGCCAGGGAGCAAATGAATGCAAAAAGTTTAGATCCTGCTCTCCTGCTTGCATAAGGGGGTGCTGGTTGGTAATCTTGCCAAGCAATTGCATTTTTTCGGCATGAGAACCCTCAATTTGTAAATAATCGGAAATGAGGTTGATGGCAGTATCCGATATGCCAGCAGTTGCCAATTCGGCTTGCACTTTCTCTAATCCAATTTTATCTAACTTATCAATGGAAGTGGTTATAGCGGTAAGGTATTCTGCACCTCCGCAGCTGGTTGCCAGGGCAGCTAAAATAGATCGATGGTTGATTTGAATTTCTACTTCCAGCCCCAGTCTATTAAAAACTTGGGCATAAATATGCAATAATTCAGCTTCATTCAGCAGGGAACGGGTGCCCACAATATCGCAATCGCACTGATAAAATTCTCGGTAACGCCCTTTTTGCGGTCGGTCGGCCCGCCATACGGGTTGTATTTGATATCTTTTAAATGGAAGCGTGAGTTGTGCATGATTCATTGCCACGTAGCGAGCAAAGGGAATGGTTAAATCGTATCGCAGGGCCCGCTCGGTGATATCTTTGGTTGATTTGCCGGCCAAAATTTTCTGAAATCCTTCGGTAGCCTGCTCCAGCTTAGAGGGGTGGTCGAGCCCGTTATTCAAAATTTTAAAAATCAGTTTATCACCCTCTTCTCCATATTTGCCTAATAAAGTATCCAGGTTCTCCATAGCCGGGGTTTCCAAGGGCTGAAAACCATATAATTCAAAAACGTTACGGATGGTATTAAAAATATATTGCCTCCGTTGCACAACGGCAGCATTAAAATCTCGGGTTCCCTGAGGTAATTGAGGTTTACTCATGCGCAAAAATAATGATTCCTTAATCGCTACTCACCCGACTGAAGATATTTATCAATAATTCGCAAACAAGCGTTGTTCAGCAAATCAAATACTTTTTCAAAGTCGCCATGGGTTCCAAAATAGGGATCTGGAACGGGTTTATTCTGTTCAGGATATAGTTCATGCAACATCCACTTCACTTTATTTCCATCCCATAATGGCCCGCTGATTCGTTTTACATTCAGATAATTGTCTCCGTCCATCACATATATCCGATCAAATTCCAGCATATCCTCCGGAATAAATTGCCTACAGCGCTGTTTACTGATGTCGATGCCATTTTGCTGGGCAACTTGTTGCGATTGGTTATGGGGCGGCTCTCCTGCATGATAAAAGGCAGTTCCCGCACTGTCGATTTCCCAGTTCAATCCTGCCTCCAATGCACGTTGCCGCATAATGCCTTCTGCGAGCGGACTGCGGCAGATATTCCCCAAACAAACCATTAATATTTTCATAAATGTAGGGTGTTTACTAAGCAACATTCAACTGTACCTATCCTAATTTGTCGGCAGATTGGTATCACAAAAATGAAAGCCAGCATTTCATGTGACAAAAATAAATCATTTCATTTCGTATGAAAACAGGGGGGCATAAAAACTAACATATATTAGCCTAATGATATTATGGAAAATGAGGCGATATTACATCTGTTAAGGAAAGAAAGATTTTATTTCAATTTGACCTATCAGTTGTGAAGTGGAAAGAAATATTAATTAAATTGCCGCTCCGGTAAGGAAAAAAGTATGGAAAATAGTGCCCGTGATAGCAGAGACAAGAATTTTCGTATCATGCGAATGATTTATGATTTCACCATGGGTCTGTTAATGGGAGCTTTGGGTTCTGCAATGATATTGGCAGAAAAGCTGGGTTTTGTGCAGGTGTTGGATTGGGGGGTTACCATGCGTTATTCTTTCGGGGCTATTTTTTTGTTGTATGGTGTGTTTAGGATTTACAGAGGGATAAAGCAGACTGCATAAAATGAAAAAGAGGCTACCGATTGCGTTTTTAATTGGATTTTTATTTTCCTGCGGAGCTGGCAAGCAGCCCAATAACAGGGATACAACTATAAATGGCGCTATACAAATTTGTGTAGATGAAAGTTTTCAACCGGTGATAGCCGAACAGTTGAAAGTGCATCATGCTGCTTATCCTAACACCAATATTCGGGTAACGTATCAGTCGGAAGCTGCCTGTCTCAAAGCTTTACAAGACGACAGTACCCGAATGGTTGTGGTAGCAAGGGGGTTAACTGAAAACGAAGCAACTGCTTATCAGAAAAATTTATCTTTTAAGCCGTTATATGGTATTTTGGCCTATGATGCTATTGCAGTTATCATTCATCGCGATCGGAAAGACAGTTTGTTTACCCTTCAGCAGTTGACGGATATTTTGAATGGCAGCAATCCGGTTCCGGCAATAATGGATGGAATGCGGGCAACCAGTACGGTTCGTTTTTTGAAAGATAGCTTATTGAAAGGGGGTGATTTTGGAAAGAATGTGGTAGGAGCCCTTAGCAGTAAGGATGTTATTACAACGGTAATGGATCATCCAGATGCGATTGGGTTTGTGGGGATGAGTTGGGTAGGGGATGTGTATGATAAGGAACAGAGGGCTTATCAACAAAAAATAGCCCTTGCACGTATCGAATGTACGCAGTGTGAAGAAAAAGGTATTTATGCAAAACCTTCACAGGCAACCATTACGTACGGTCAATACCCACTTTCTCGTCCACTATACTATATTTTGAAAGAGAACTGGGCAGGAGTGGGAACGGGATTTATGAATTTTATGAGTTTGGAGCGAGGACAGCTTATTTTCAGAAGGGCTTTTCTGGCACCGGCCAAAATGGATTTTAGGATAAGAAGCGGAAAAATTAAAGACCAATAACCAAGTAAACATAAAAAAAGTATCATGAAGAAGTTCCTACTGTTACTGATGGCATGTGTAGTTATGCACTCAGCAATGTTCGCACAGTATGCGGATGGTATCCGGTTACTGAATTACGAAAAAAACAAATCAGCCCGGGAAACTTTTCAAAAGTTGGTAGATGCCAGTCCCCAGGATCCACAAGCTATCTATTGGCTGGGACAAGCTTTGTTAGCCACAGATGGAGGCGATCCTTCTAAAGAGCAAATTGCCGCTGCCAAAGCCCTCTATCAAAAAGGATTAGGTAGTATTGGTAGCGATCCCTGGTTGGTTACCGGTATGGGACATATCGAGTTACTCGAGCGGGGAGATATCAACTCCGTGAAACAGAAATTTGAGCAGGCTATCACTGCATCTACCGAAACCAAAGGAAAAAATAAAGGCAAAGCTAACCCAGGCATTCTGAATGCAATCGGAAGAGCCAATGCAAAAGTAGGTAGTGGACTAGGCGATAATTTATATGCTATCGAAAAGTTAAATCAGGCGGGTCAATTAGATCTTACCAGCCCCGATATTTTTATCAATAAAGGCATTAACTACCTGAAAATGGGGGGCGAGAATGGCGGTGAGGCAGTAAAAGCTTATCAGGAAGCCATTTCCCGTGATCCCAAAAGTGCGCTTGCATATTACAGAGTAGGAAAAGTATATCAAAGCCAAAACAACAAAGATTTGTTTGAGCAAAATTTCGATAATGCTATAACCGCCGATCCTACCTGTCCCTTACCTTATTTTGCCTATTACACCTATTATGCCAATAAAGACGTAAACAAGGCGAAGGAATATCTGGATAAGTATGTTGCCAATGCAGATAGAGATCCCAAGACTGATTATTTTGTGGCAGAGTATCTTTTCCGCGCAGGAAAAAATGATGAGTCGCTGGCAAAAATTCAGGAATTGGAAAAATCAGCTGGTGGTAACGAAATACCCCGCCTAAGTATCTTATCTGCCTACAACTACGATAGAAAAGGGGATTCTGTGCAGGCAAAAGCCTATCTAGAAAAATTCTTTGCCAATGCCCCGGCTGATAAAATTGAGCCTACTGATTATGAGCTGGCCGTAAAAGTGCTTACCAAATTCCCCGGAAGTGAGGCACAGGCAGCCACTTATCTGGAAAAAGCCATCGCAACGGATACTTCACGCATCAACAAGCTGAATTATATGCAACAAGGCGCCGATATGTATGCCAAAGCAAAAAATCCTGCTGAACAGTTGAATTGGATGAAACGCATGGTAGAACTTAAGGGCACTACAACTGAAGGCGACTATTACAGAATATCCGCAGCTGCACTCAGTGCCAAAGATTATCCGCAGACTATGGATTGGGCAAAAAAATACATGGCCGCGTATCCCGATAAGCCCCAGCCTTATACCTTTTACCGTAAAGCTGCCATCGCCTCCGACCCGGATACTACCAGCGGAAAAGGGGTAGAGCTACTTCAATACATCGACTCAATCTATAGCCTTAATAAAGACAAATACAAAAAAGAACTTTTTTTGAATGAATATTATACAATTTTGTATTATATAAATAAGCAAAATGCGCTTAAAAAGAGCCCCGACTTTAAAGTAAAGAGTGATGGAACCAAAACAGAAGTGGTGGATCAGTTTTTAGGCATTTGCCAGAAAAGTTTAGAAGTAACCGACAAAATGATTGCATTATACCCAGATGTGGCAGATGACAATAATAAGTTTGCCCAGAGTGTAAAGGGAGAAATTCAGAAAAACATCGATTATTACTCCAAACCTCCGGTTAAAAAGACCGGAGCACCCGCTGCCCCGCCAAAAGGATAACAAAAAAATATGCGAAAAACTCTCCCCCCAGGCGGAGAGTTTTTCTTTTATATCCCACACTAACGTATTTTTGCGAAAATTTATCGGATACATGAACCTGATTCAGCTGATAACAGATGCCAGTGCTTCCAATTCCGCCTCCAATTATTTACCTATCGGTATCCAATTGATTTTTGCTGCCGGCTTTGTTTTTACTATGATAGCCCTATCTGCCTGGGTGGGCCCCAAAAGAAAAACCAGTGATAAACTGGATAATTTTGCCAGCGGAATCGAGTCGCACGGGAATGCTCGTCAGCCCATGGCCATTAAGTATTTTTTGGTGGCTATTTTGTTTGTTTTGTTTGATGTAGAAGTAATATTTTTCTATCCCTATGCGGTTAATTTCCGTGAACTGGGATGGTCGGGATTTGGCGCAGTGCTGATGTTTGTAGGATTTTTCCTGGCTGGCTTTATTTACATCATCAAAAAAGGTGCCTTAAGCTGGGAAGATTAATGCCGAGGAGGTAAACTCCCGGTTCATATAATTGTTGTTTGGATAGTATTCAACTCATGAAACGAATGCTCCCTTGAGGAGAAATATAAGGAGAACTAAAATATGTCACGTCCGGTTCGATTCAATATTCATCCCATAGCAGCCGATATTAAAGATGCAGTTGGTGTGGCAGAAGCACCTGAAGGCTATGCCGGGGAAGGTTTTTTTACCACACAATTGAGCAGCGTGGTAGGTTTGGCACGAAAGAATTCTATGTGGCCCCTGCCCTTCGCTACCTCTTGCTGCGGTATTGAGTTTATGGCCACCATGGCTTCTCACTACGATCTGGCACGCTTTGGAGCAGAGCGCGTTGGGTTTTCTCCCCGCCAGTGCGATTTGTTAATGGTGATGGGTACCATCGCTAAAAAAATGGGACCCGTTCTTCGGCAGGTTTATTTACAAATGGCAGAACCCCGTTGGGTGATTGCAGTGGGTGCCTGCGCTTCCAGTGGAGGAATTTTTGACTCTTATAGTGTATTACAAGGCATCGACCAGATTATACCTGTAGATGTGTATGTGCCGGGTTGCCCTCCCCGTCCGGAAGCTATCCTAGATGGCTTTATGAAAATTCAAGAATTGGTAGGCCAAGAAAGTATTCGTAGGCGCAACAGCGAGCAGTACAAATTATTAATGAACAGTTACGGAATTGAATAAAGTAAACTCAACTCGTTTCAGAGAAATTGATCATGACACTTACCAACGATAGTATTCAACAGAAATTAACGGCTCAATTTGGCGAAGGCTTCTTCACTTTTAGTGAGCAATATGGTATGCTTAGCTTAGAAGCCCCCAAAGACCAAAATTTAAAAGTGCTGCAGTTTTTGTACGATGAGCCAACCCTGGCTTTTCGCTTTTTAACGGATATCTGCGCAGTACATGACCCTGAACAACCCGGTAAAGAATTATCGGTGGTTTATCACCTGCATAATTTGGTGGAAAATGTGCGCATTCGCATGAAAATCTATACGGCTATTGAGGATCCGAAAATATTTACAGCAACCCGCTTATTCGAATCGGCTAACTGGATGGAAAGAGAAACCTATGATTTTTATGGAGTGAATTTTGTTGGGCACCCGAATCTCAAACGCATATTGAATGTAGATGAAATGGACTATTTCCCCCTTCGGAAAGAGTTTCCATTAGAAGACCAAACCAGAATAGATAAAGACGATCAAATGTTTGGAAGAGGATAATCTCTTTCGAGAAATAACGCAAGTTCAATGTTAAACCCAAGGGTTTTATTATGACAGAACATCTTCAACATATTCAGTTACCGGAAGGCTCTATTGAGAAGCAAACCACCACCCTCAATCTCGGGCCTACCCATCCAGCTACCCACGGGGTATTTCAAAATATTATTGAGTTAGATGGCGAACGAATTGTTTCTGCTGAATCAACCGTTGGATATATTCACCGGGCATTTGAAAAGATTGCAGAAAGACGTCCCCTCTATCAAATCACCCCGCTCACCGACCGGCTCAATTATTGCAGCAGCCCCATCAACAACATGGGCTGGCATCTGACCTGTGAAAAATTATTGGGTGTTGAAACCCCTAAACGGGTAGATTATCTGCGGGTAATTATTATGGAACTGGCCCGTATTTCCGATCACCTGATTTGTAATTCCATTGTGGGCGTAGATACTGGTGCTTTTACGGGATTCTTGTACGTGATGCAATACCGCGAATTAATTTATGAAATTTATGAAGAGGTTTGCGGATCAAGACTTACCACCAATATCGGACGCATCGGTGGGTTTGAAAGAAATTTCTCTAACACTGCCTTTACCAAATTAGAAAAGTTTTTAAAGGAATATCCTGCGGTATTAAAAGAATTCGAAAACCTGTTTACCCGTAACCGCATCTTTATGGAGCGTACCATCGGGGGCGGTGCCATCAGCGCCGAAAGAGCATTGAATTATGGATTTACTGGTCCGAACCTTCGGGCAACCGGCGTAGATTATGATGTTCGGGTGCACAGTCCTTACAGCAGTTACCAGGATTTTGATTTTATCATTCCGGTAGGAAAAACAGGCGATAATTACGACCGCTTCCTCGTTCGCAACGAAGAAATGTGGCAAAGCCTTTCCATCATTCAACAGGCATATCAGAAAATTCAAGCCTTTAAGGGTGAAGAAGCTGAAGTATATCATGCCAATGTGCCTGAATACTACCTGCCCAAAAAAGAAGATGTATATACCAAGATGGAAGCCCTTATCTGGCATTTTAAAATTATCATGGGAGAGGTAGAAATGCCTAAAGGCGAAGTATATCATTCTGTGGAAGGTGGAAATGGTGAAGTGGGATATTATTTAATTAGTGATGGAGGTAGAACCCCCGCCCGATTGCATTTCCGCAGGCCTTGCTTTATTTATTACCAAGCCTATCCCGAATTGGTAAAAGGGGGCATGCTGAGTGATGCAGTAGTTACTATGAGTAGCTTGAACCTGATTGCTGGAGAAATGGATGCATAAACTATTGAATGAACAATCAATACCCGCAAGGGAGTACGATATGGTAAAATTTTCAGAGAACGATTTGGGTAAGGTGCAGGAAATCATTGCACATTATCCGGAAGGCAAACAAAAGAGTGCCTTGCTGCCCGTTTTACACATGGCACAGGACACTTTTGGAGGCTGGCTAAGCACAGAAACGATGGACTATGTAGCCTCCCTGTTACAAATAGAACCGATAGAAGTATATGAGGTAGCTACTTTCTACAGCATGTATCATTTGAAACCCGTGGGCAAATATGTATTTGAAGTTTGTCAAACCGGTCCCTGCATGTTGCGTGGCAGTGATGATATTATCCAATACATCACCCAAACCCTGGGCATCCGTTCCGGGGAAACAACGTCGGACGGACTTTTCACACTTAAAACGGTAGAGTGCCTGGGTGCCTGTGGATATGCACCTATGATGCAGCTTGGAAAATATTATCGTGAACACCTTACCAAAGAAAAGGTAGACGCTATTATTGCTGAATGCAGAAAAACAGCGGCTGAACTAAACTAATCAACCAACCCCCGGAGAAAAAATCTCCGGCTTGAAATAGAAGATTATGGGCATGAAACTATTACTCGAAAAAGCGCATGTGGAGGGAATCCGCCATTTCGAAGCCTATCGACGCGAAGGGGGCTACCGCAGTGTAGAAAAGGCTTTCAAAGAAATGAGTCCGGAAGCTATTGTGGAAGAAGTGAAAAAAAGTGGACTGCGTGGTAGAGGCGGTGCTGGTTTTCCTGCAGGTATGAAATGGAGTTTTATTGCTAAACCCGAAGGAGTTCCCCGTCATTTGGTTTGTAATGCCGATGAAAGTGAGCCGGGAACTTTCAAAGACCGCTACCTGATGGAATTTCTTCCGCATCTGCTGTTAGAAGGATTGATCGTGTCATCCTATGCGCTCGGTAGTCATGCCACTTACATTTACATACGGGGTGAATATGCCTGGATAGCCACGATATTGGAAACTGCTATTGCCGAAGCCAAGGCCAATGGAATGCTTGGAAATAATATTTTGGGCTCAGGTTTTGATTGTGAAATTTATGTGCACCGTGGAGCAGGCGCCTATATCTGTGGTGAGGAAACTGCCCTGATTGAATCATTAGAAGGCAAACGTGGTAACCCCCGCATCAAACCTCCCTTCCCGGCTATTCAGGGAGTATGGATGCGCCCTACTGTGGTAAACAATGTAGAAACCCTTGCAGCGGTAGTGCCTATCATTAATATGGGAGGAGAGGAGTATGCAAAAATTGGCGTGGGTAAATCAACCGGTACGAAATTGATTTCAGCCTGCGGAAATATTAATAAGCCGGGTGTTTATGAAATAGACATGACCATTTCGGTGGAAGAATTTATTTATAGCGATGAATACTGTGGGGGTATTGCAAATGGCAAACGCTTGAAAGCTTGTATCCCAGGCGGATCTTCGGTACCCATTCTTCCTGCCAATCTCTTGTTGAAAACAGCCAAAGGCGAAACCCGCTATATGAACTATGAAAGTTTGAGTGATGGTGGTTTTGTATCCGGCTCTATGATGGGATCGGGAGGATTTATTGTGTTGGATGAAGACCAGTGCATTGTTAAAAACACCTACACCCTAGCTCGTTTCTATCGCCACGAAAGTTGCGGACAATGTTCTCCCTGTAGAGAAGGAACCGGATGGATGGAAAAAATATTATGGCGCCTAGATAATGGAGAAGGAAAGGAAAGCGATATCGATTTGCTCTGGGATATTCAGCGCCGCATTGAGGGAAATACGATTTGTCCGCTCGGAGATGCCGCTGCCTGGCCTGTAGCAGCTGCGATTCGGCATTTTAGAGATGAGTTTGAATGGCATGTGCGAGAACCGCAGGAAGCAAAGAGAAGAAATTATGGATTGGCGCATTATGCCGATCCGATTCATGTGCCGGTAGCGGGATAAAATTGATTAATTAGCATTATTAAGGATAGTAGAAACCATACACTATGTCGGAACAACCCTTACTCACAGTTACCATCGACAATATAACGGTTCAGGTACCGGCGGGAACCAGCATTTTGCAGGCTGCCCGAAAAGTAGGAGGAGATGTGGCTCCACCAGCCATGTGCTATTACAGCAAGTTAGAGGGCAGTGGTGGTAAATGCAGAACCTGTTTGGTAGAAGTAAGCAAAGGGTCTGAAAAAGATCCCCGCCCCATGCCCAAACTGGTAGCCTCCTGCCGAACCAATGTGATGGATGGGATGGAAGTGAAAAATATTACCAGCCCCCGCGTAACCGATGCCAGAGCTGGCGTAGTAGAGTTTTTATTAATCAACCACCCGCTGGATTGCCCCATCTGTGATCAGGCAGGCGAATGTCATCTGCAAGATCTTAGCTACGAACATGGAAAAGAAGGTACCCGCTACGAATTTCAACGCCGTACTTTTAAGCAGCACGATTTGGGGCCTTACATCCAACTGCACATGACCCGCTGTATTCTTTGTTATCGCTGTGTGTATACGGCCGATCAGCTTACTGAAAAAAGAGAACATGGGATACTCGACCGCGGCGATCATGCCGAAATTGCTACCCTGATTGAAAAGAGTTTAGAAAATAATTTTATCGGCAATGTGATTGATGTTTGTCCGGTAGGTGCCCTTACCGATAAAACCTTCCGTTTTAAAAACCGGGTTTGGTTTCTGAAGCCAGAAAATGCCCATCGCGAATGCCCCGATTGCTGCGGTAAAGTTACCTTGTGGAATCGTGGAGATGAAGTTTTTAGAGTAACAGCCCGCAAAGATGAATGGGGTGAGGTGGAAAGTTTAGCAGACGGTAGCACAGCCTGGATATGTAATACCTGCCGATTTGAGAAGAAAAAAACAAGCGACTGGGTAATTGAAGGTCCCCGTAAAATCAGCCGCCACTCGGTTATTTCTCAGGGCCATTATGAAGGCAAAGTGGGTACCACCGTTCCTACAGAAATTTTTTCGGCTGTGCACGGAGGGCGTAAACCCAAATTGCTGATGGATATTCATTCAGTTAGTGAAGTGAACCGGCCGGAAATTCAACTGAGTCAAATCGCAGGCCCTTCTACTGGTAATGATTTTACAACAGGGAAAGATTAATTTAATTGTATGATGACTGTATTGCAAATTGATGTTTTATTGCTGATAGAAAAACTGGTACTGATTGCTATTATTGTACTTGCCAGTTTAGGCATTGCCCTGTATACCACATTTGCAGAAAGAAAAGTGGCAGCTATTTTGCAAGACAGACCCGGACCCGAAAGAGCAGGACCCTTTGGATTATTGCAACCCTTTGCGGATGGGTTAAAGCTGATCATGAAAGAAGAAATTATTCCTTCGCATGCCAATAAGGGGTTGTTTATTTTGGGGCCGGCGTTGGCCATGACTGCCGCCTTAATGACCTGTGCGGTAATTCCCTGGAGCAGTTCGGTTGAGTTGTTTGGAAGAAAAATCGATTTGCAGATTGCCGATATTAATATTGGCATCTTATATGTTTTTGGAGTAGTTAGTTTGGGTGTGTATGGCATTATGATTGGTGGCTGGGCTTCTAATAATAAGTTTTCTTTAATGGCCGCACTGCGCGGAGCGTCTCAGGCCATCAGCTACGAATTGGCTATGGGCTTATCATTAATTGCGGTGCTGATGATCGGGGGCTCATTAAGCCTCAAAACCCTGGTAGATCAACAAATGCAACCCGGAGCACTCTGGAATATTGCTTATCAGCCACTCGGATTTTTAATATTTTTTGTTTGTGCCCTGGCAGAATGTAACCGAACTCCCTTCGACTTGCCAGAAGCCGAAAGTGAATTGAATTTTGGGTATCATCAGGAATACTCTTCGATGAAGCTCGGATTCTACCTGTTTGCCGAATATGTGAATATGATTATGAGTAGTGCAGTGATGGCCTGTTTATTTTTTGGCGGATACGATATTCCTTTTTTGGATGAAAAAACGCTTTCGCCCAATGTGGCAGCTGTATTAGGTTTGCTGGCTTTATTAACCAAGATTGTAATTTTCTTATTTGTGTTCATGTGGATTCGGTGGACGATCCCCCGCTTCAGATATGACCAATTGATGAATCTGGGTTGGAAAAAGTTTATACCGCTGGCATTATTTAATATGTTGCTAACTGGTTTTTTTATCCTAATGAAACAAGAAGGAACCTGGCAGTCAGTAACCCATTTATTTAATAAGTAAAAGAAAATAGTCGGCTGTAGGCAGCCACTGATAAAATATAGAAAAAAGATGCAAGCACTCACCAACCGATCCCGCGCAGTTAGCAGAAAACCCCTCTCGTTTTGGGAAAGTCTCTACCTGCCGGCTATCTTAAAAGGTATGATGATCACCTTCAAACATATTTTTACCAAAAACCCAACCATTCGCTATCCAGAGCAGAAACGCCCGTTTAGTCCAGTGTTTCGCGGCCTGCAGGTATTGAATCGCGATGAACAAGGAAGGGAAAATTGTACGGCCTGTGGATTGTGTGCAGTTGCTTGTCCGGCCGAAGCGATAACCATGGAAGGAGCCGAACGTCAACCCGGTGAGGAGCATCTGTACCGGGAAGAAAAATATGCAGCTAAATACGAGATTAATATGCTGCGCTGCATATTCTGTGGATTGTGTGAAGAGGCCTGCCCTAAAGATGCAATTTATTTAAGTGAAACTTTCGCACCGGCTAATTTTACCCGTAAAGGTTTTATCTATGGTAAAGAGGAATTATTAATTCCCAATCCCATAACGGAACCCGAGGCCTATGCCCTTGCGAAAGGAGGAAGAGTAAACGTATAATGTGGGTAGGTAAGCTTACCTCGTAATACAACTACTAATGCTATAATTGAAAATATGAGTATTATTCAAATTTTGTTTTACTTGCTCAGTGGCTTAGCAGTTTTTGCAGCCCTGATGGTTTTACTGAGTAAGAATCCGGTTCACAGCGTTCTGTGGCTGATTGTAGTATTCTTTGCTATATCCGGACATTATATTTTACTAAATGCGCAGTTTCTGGCAATAGTTAACCTGATTGTGTATGCCGGTGCCATTATGGTGTTGTTTTTGTTTGTGATTATGTTGATGAACTTAAATGCTGCTACTGAACCAAACCAGCATATCTGGATGAAACTGGCTGGCGTAATTGCTGGAGGCTGTTTTTTGGTAATGTTGGTTTCGCTGGCCAGTCAGGCAGGAGACATGGCTAAAAAAACGGTTCTGATGAAGGAAGGGAACATTGGATTGATTAAGGAACTTGGAAAAATATTGTTCAATGAATTTGTAATACCCTTCGAGCTAACCAGCGTATTATTCTTAAGTGCGATGGTAGGGGCAGTGGTGTTAGGTAAAAAAGACAGCACGCAATAAACCGTTTAAAACGAATTTAATTAAAGAGTATGCCTATTAATTATTACATTTTTTTCTGTCTCACTTTGTTCAGCATTGGTATAGTGGGTGTGCTTACCAGAAGAAATGCCATTATCATATTCATGTGTATTGAGTTGATGTTAAATGCGGTAAATCTACTGTTGGTGGCTTTTTCTAAAATGCACCATGCAGCAGCAGTAGCCGCTGTACCCGATACAACTGTAGGTAGCGATGGACAAATTTTTGTGTTTTTTATCATGGTAGTGGCTGCGGCAGAAGTGAGTGTGGGACTTGCTATCATCGTGATGATGTACCGGAATATTCATTCTGTTGATATTAATTTTCTCAACCGATTGAAAAATTAATCGCCCTCGAAACGAAGTTATTCAATGAATAAAAGAGCGTAAACTTATGAGTCATTTAGTTTTTTTAGTACCCCTTTTTCCACTGTTGGGTTTTTTAATCAACGGCCTGGGAAGAAATCAGCTCTCTAAAGCCAGTATTGGAGCGATTGGTACTGGGGCTGTTTTATTATCTTTTTTGGTGAGTGTTCGTTTGTTCATGCAGGTTTTGGATGGTGGTGGCGGAGTGGATACCCTCTTTTATCTTTTTCAAACAACCGATTTGTCTGTTCCCTTTGCTTTTCAGGTAGATGCTTTGTCGGCCCTTTTCCTATTAATTATTACCGGCATTGGTACGCTGATACATTTGTATTCCACTGCTTATATGCACGAAGAATCAGCCCCACATTTTGCGCGCTATTTTGCATACCTCAATTTGTTTGTCTTCTCCATGCTGCTGCTGGTGCTGGGTTCTGGATTTGTGATCATGTTTATCGGATGGGAGGGGGTAGGCCTATGTTCTTATCTGCTAATAGGATACTGGTTTAAAAACAATGACTATAACTACGCTGCCCGCAAGGCATTTGTAATGAACCGGATTGGTGACCTGGGTTTTTTATTAGCCATTTTCTGGATCATCAGCAAATTGGGTACTACCGAATATGCACAAGTATTTGAAGGGGTGAGCAAACTAAGCACTTCCGATATTACTGCCATTACCCTTTTACTTTTTGTAGGCGCCATGGGTAAGAGTGCCCAAATTCCTTTGTATACCTGGCTGCCCGATGCCATGGCCGGTCCTACCCCCGTTTCTGCACTGATACACGCGGCCACCATGGTAACTGCGGGTATTTATATGATAGCCCGCACCAATCTGCTATACACAATGGCGCCTTTTACCCAGTGCGTAGTTGCCATAACAGGATTGGCTACCGCTTTATTTGCAGCCACCATTGCTTTACGGCAAAATGATATTAAAAAAGTGCTGGCCTATTCAACGGTTAGTCAGTTGGGATATATGTTTCTCGGATTGGGAGTGGGTGCTTATACAGGTGCGGTATTTCATGTGATGACGCATGCCTTTTTCAAAGCCCTCTTATTCCTCGGTGCGGGATCGGTAATTCATGCTATGCACCACGAACAGGATATCCGCAAAATGGGTGGATTGCGAAAACGCTTGCCCCATACCCACTTGACGTTTTTATTGGGATGTTTGGCAATTGCCGGTATTCCACCACTTTCTGGTTTCTTCTCAAAGGATGAAATACTGGCAGCCGCTTTTCTAGCTAGCCCCATATATTATATCCTAGGTTTGGCTGGTGCACTGATGACGGCTTTCTATATGTTCCGCCTCTATACCCTAACCTTTTTGGGCGAAGCAAGGTTTCACGAAGATGCCCATCACCCGGTTCATGAGAGTCCCTGGCAAATGACCGTTCCATTATGGATATTAGGTATTTTGTCGGTTGTAGGTGGCTGGATTGGATTTCCGGAGTGGATACTTCCGAATGCCCACCGCTTAGAAGCTTTGCTGGCGCCAATCTTTGCCGGATCAACTGCTTTGGCTACCGAGCACGCGCATCTTACCCATTCGCAAGAATGGATGATGACGGGCGGGGCTACAGTAGCAATTATTCTTGCGATTGTATTGGCCATCCGCAGCTCATTGCGCGCAAAAATCAATTCCGAAGCGGCAACTGGTTTGGCCGGCATACTCGAAAATAAATGGTACGTAGATGAAATCTACGACAATGCTATTGTGAAACCATTGCAGTCTTTTGCCGACCTCTTGAAAAATGTAATTGAAAAAAGCGGCATTGATGGTTTAGTGAATGGAGTAGGTAAATTAGTTCATTATGGCAGTAGGCAATTCAGACTGGTGCAGAGTGGGCAGGTAGGCAATTATTTGCTGATCATGGTATTATCCATGGTGGTGTTTTTTCTGGTTTGGTTTAATGATAGTACCCTGATGAAATTGTTACATAACATTTTTTAGTAAGCGACGATACCGTTAAAGAAAAGATATGATTCCAGTATTACTCATTTTAATTCCGCTGATAACAGGCTTAATTACTTTTGCCTTTTCTGCTGCAGAGTCGGCTAAAAAAATTGCTTTACTGTCGGCAGTTGCCACGCTTGTGGTTGCTGGTTGGTCGGTATGCTGCACGCCCGCATCGGCATTGCGTTTTGATATAGCCTGGCTTCCGGTGATGGGCTCCCGTTTTACCTTAGAAATGGATGGGATGAGTAAAATGCTTTGTTTGCTCACCGGCATTTCGTTTCCTATGATTTTCCTGTCAATCTTCCGGCAGGAAACCAAGTCAGCCCCTGGTTTTTATGGATGGATGTTGTTAAGTCAAGCAGGATTGATGGGAGTTTTTCTGGCAGCCGATGCTTTGGTATTTTATTTTTTCTGGGAACTGGCATTAATACCGGTTTATTTTCTCTGTTCTATTTGGGGAGGGGAGAGAAGAATTGCAGTAACCTTTAAGTTTTTCATCTATACATTTTTCGGTTCGCTGTTAATGCTAACTGGAATTATCTATTTGTCATATCACTCTCCGGGCGGAAGTTTTGCCCTAGAGGCACTTACAAAAGCAGCGCTCTCCGAATCTCAGCGGAATGGGTTGTTCTGGCTATTCTTTATTGCATTTGCCATTAAGATGCCCATTTTCCCCTTGCATACCTGGCAGCCAGATGCCTATGAAGAATCGCCTACAGCGGTTACTATGGTAATGAGCGGCATCATGGTAAAAATGGGACTATATGCCGTGGTTCGCTGGCTACTGCCCATATATCCTCAATCATCGGCGCTGTATGCTGACGTAATCATAGCGCTTTCAGTTACAGGCATGTTGTATGCTTCTTTCATTGCCATGCAGCAAAATAATCTTAAGCGGCTGATTGCCTACTCATCTATCGCCCATATCGGGTTGATGTGTGCTGCATTATTTACCGCCCAACCCAGTGCCTATCAGGGCGTGATGATTCAAATGTTCAGTCACGGCGTAAATGTGATTGGCCTATGGATTATAGCCGATGCAATTGAAAAGCAATTGGGCACCCGCTTGTTGAGTGAGATGGGTGGATTGGCTCAAAAAGCACCTACGCTGGCAATATTGTTGGTAATCATGGGACTTGCAAATGTGGCATTGCCCCTTACCAATTCCTTCATCGGCGAGTTTATGATGTTTAATGGATTATTTCGTTATAATATGGTATGGGCTGCGGTTGCCGGTATCAGTATCATTCTGGCAGCAGTATATACTTTGCGGATGATACAAAAAGTTTTATACGGACCACTCAACCCAACTACCGAAACGGCTACAGATATTCCTGTAACTGCCAAGTGGGCGCTGTTTGTATTAGTTGTACTGGTAATTGTAGGAGGCGTTTATCCGCAGCCATTGATTAATTTAACCAACGATACGGTTCAGGCACTGATCACGAAACACTAATTAAATTATTTACAGGACTCGTTCCTGCAAAGCAATATTTTACTCGTATGAATGCAATTATTTTTTCGGCACTGTGGGGGGTAGTTATGATGTTTAGCGGGATTGCTACCCAAAACAGAAAAACGATTACAGGCCTATCTATTCTTGGGCTGGTTCTGTTACTGGTAATAAATTGTTTGCATGCCTATGGTATCTGGGTTATTAAAATGGATACAAAGGATGCCTTACATTTCGATTCAATTGGTTTGTTTTTTAATGCCATTGCCTTCTTTGCCACCTTATTATATGTTGTATTAAGTGGGAAAGACATTGAAAATACTGGGGTGCATGCTGCCGAATATTATGCTCTGATCTTTTTTGTATTAACAGGCGTAAGCATCCTCACGGCTTTTAATGGATTGCTGATGTTGTTTCTAGGTATTGAAATCATGACGATCCCTCTGTATATCCTAACCGGTGCAGATAAGCGCAACCTAAAAAGTAATGAAGCTTCTCTAAAATATTTTTTAATGGGCTCCTTCTCCACCGGTATTATGCTGATGGGAATTGCACTGATTTATGGTGCTACCGGAAAATTTGGTATAGCCGGTGGTGTAACATTGGCACCCTCTACCGGATTGGCCGTTCGACCATCTTTTTTAGAAGTAGGGGGAATGATACTGCTATTTGTATCGATGTGTTTTAAAGTATCAGCAGCTCCTTTTCACTTCTGGACGCCCGATGTATATGATGGTGCCCCGGCTGTATTCACATCCTTTATGGCAACCATTGTAAAGTCTGCCGGATTTTTTGCCTTTATTAAATTGTTCGATGCCCATACCGCAGTGCTGGGAGATAGTTGGAATATACTTTTGCCCTTTGTTATATTAATTACCCTATTGATTGGAAACATAACGGCAGTTTTTCAGCAAAGCGTAAAGCGCATGCTCGCCTATTCTAGTATTGCCCAAGCCGGCTTTATGTTGTTTGCCCTTTATGGAACAAACGATTTATCGAAAGAAGGCATATTGCTGTATGCATTTTCTTATAGTTTGGCAACCATTGGAGTTTTTGCAGTACTCATTAAACTGAAGGATTATTCTCTAGATGGGTTTAATGGGTTGGCAACTGAGTATCCATTGCTGGCATTTTCTACTACCATCTGTTTACTGTCTTTGGCAGGTATTCCTTTAACGGGTGGATTTTTTGCTAAATATTATATGTTGTCGGCAGCTATAAAAGCAGGGGGTGTTTTCTGGCTGGTAATAGTAGCTGTGCTGCTTGCTGCCGTGAGTGTGTATTATTACTTCCGGGTAATTCAGGCGATGTACTTTAAAACCGGGGCTCCCATCTTTAATCAACCCATCACCAAAGCATTTCAGTGGACCTTATTTGGGGTGGCCGTATTGATCATTGTGTTAGGACTCTTCCCTACTCTGCTGCTCAATTTCTTCTATTTTTAACCGCTCCTCACATTTTTGGGGTCGTTTCTCTGCTTTGCGAATGGATGGCAGTAACTTTGTGTTTTCACTGAAATAACTGTAGTTGCATGACCATCTCTGATTCCTTTTCGTTAGCATGGCGTACCGTTCGGGGTAATAAATTACGGTCTGCTATTACCATTGCCATTATTGCATTTGGTATTATGGCGCTCATTGGCATCATTACCGCCATTGAGGCCATGAATCAGAGCTTAAAAGAAAGTTTCTCTTCCATGGGTGCCAATGCATTTAGCATTCGATTCAAAGAAATTCGCATGGGCTTCAATAATGGGAATGGAGAAGTAAAAAAGTCTACCCGGGGTTTGAAAGAAAAGAAGTCAAACATGGGCAAGCCCATTTTAAAAGATGAAGCAGAAAGATTTAAGGGTAATTTTCAGTTTCCCGGATCGGTGGTTAGTATTTATCGGCGTGGACCTGGAGCCCAGGAATTGCACTACCTAGAGAAGAAAACCAATCCGCAAATAACCGTTTGGGGAGGCGATGATCAGTACCTTACCGTAAATGGATATACCATTGCCGCCGGTCGTAATCTAAATAATCTAGATATACAAAGTGGTCGCAACGTTTGCATTATCGGCAGCAATGTGGCTACTAAATTATTCGGTGCCGGAAATCCGGATCGTTGTCTCGATAAAATCATTCGGATTGGCAGTATGCCCTACCGCGTAATTGGTTTATTAAAAAGCAAGGGTTCTAGTGCCATGCTTCGGCAAGATGACATGGTTTTTACCTCCTATACTAATATTCGCCACTTCCAAAACATCTCTGCTTCTTATATTCTGGGTGTAATGGTGAAAAATGTAAACGAGCTCGAAGTGGCATCCGATGAAGCAACCTCTGTTTTTAGGGCAGTACGTAAAATGGAACCTTCCGAAGAAGTGAACTTTGTAATTGAACGTAGCGACAAGTTTGCGGAGTTGTTTATTGGCTTCCTGAGTAGCATTACCGGTGCGGCCGGGGCTATCGGGTTTATTACCCTAATAGGCGCTGCCATTGGTTTGATGAACATTATGTTGGTAGCAGTGAGCGAAAGAACCCGTGAAGTAGGACTGATTAAAGCAATTGGCGGCAAAAGCCGGAATATTCGTCAGCAATTTTTATTCGAAAGCATCATTATCAGTTTGCTGGGTGCTTTTTTTGGAATTATCTTAGGCATATTGGTGGGTAATCTTTTCTCGTTGATTCTGAAAACAGGATTTGTAATTCCCTGGTTCTGGGTAATTATGGGGGTGGTAATATGTACAATAGTGGGATTGGTAGCAGGTATTTATCCTGCCATGAAGGCAGCCCGCTTGAACCCAATTGATGCCCTTCGATTCGATTAAATACGCTGCTTATTTTACAGGTGGATATTTCTTTAGCTGATCATTGATAAAGTAGGCAAGATCTTCCTCATTCGGATGCTTGCGCAGCCATTCCCAAGAAGGGCGGCTTTTACCCATGAACTCAATCAACTTATCTTCTTTTAATCCGGTATAACGGGTTACCAAATCGGGGGTATAGCGATAGTTAATATAGGCTTCCTGTTCACTATTGGTAAAGTATTCAATCGCCTTTCTCTTCTTTTTTTCTCGCTTCGAAAACCGATCGATATTTAGGGCCACGCCTGCGCCATAATTCGCCCCGGAAACAGTGGGGAGTGGCGTGCTGCCCACGGATTGAAAAAAGTCGCGGTGTCTTTGTATACTATCCAGTTGATATCGGCTCATTCCCCGGGCAGTTACCGTAACATTTTCTAAACTGGTTACCAAGGAAGTTAAATGCAGCAGCAGGGTGTCTTGGAGTAAATAATTATTGTTGTAATAAATCGTATCAAAATGGTAGCCCACAGCCGAAAAAGAAATCAACTGACTGGGGGAAACTGTGAGGGAGAATCTTCCCTTCGAGTTAGTTAGTACTGTTTGTTTCGACTGATTGTTTTTTACACTCGCCATTACTATGGGTTCTCCGGTAGCACTGTCTTTTAAATAGCCCCAGATAACCCGGGTAGGTTGTGCATACAGGGAACAGGAAAGCAGCAAGGCGAATGAAAAAATAAGGGCTCTCATGATTTTTTTACAAAGATACTATCCCTTTAAAGGCACCGCCAAAAAAAAGAGCCGGCACTTAGTAGGTGCCGGCTCTAAAAGAGAAGTACAATAATTATTTAGGATCCAATGCCTTTTTAATTCGGTCGGCTACATCCTGTAAATGGTATTTACTCATTTTGTCGGAAGTGATGCCGGCTGCTGCATTTACTTCACCCAACAGCGTTTTTAATTCGCCACGGGCTACTGAATTTACATCGGTATTGCGGGTGTTTACCGGTGGCGTAAATCCTCCACGGCCTCCAGCTGAAATAATGATAGTAGCACCCGTACTGCTGGCAGGGGTAATCAAATCGATTAGTTTTTCTACATGCGCTTTTTGCAGATTTCTGCGATAAGCATCAATAGTTTTACCTCCTGATAATTCACTCCACACACCTTTTCTTACATCTTCCATCAATTCATCTGCGCGGTAGGTTGCAGCTCCAAAACGATTGGAAGCCCCAACCAGGCGAAACAAACGTTGTGCATCCAATACGTTATTTAAAACAGAGGTTTGCAAAGATTGAACTCTCTCCAGTGTGGTAGGTGCAGCAATTTTATTCAGGATATTTTTATCCAATAACCAATTAGGTGTTTGAAATAATTGTTTATTCAGAAAAGCAACGGCTTCTTTCTGGGTTGCTTTAGGGGTTGGCTCATATATATCTCCTGATTGCTCAATAGATTTAAGGGTTTCTTGAACACCACCGATGTTTTTGGTAACATGACCCATATATCGGCTGAACTGCCCAATCACCTGTCCATACATATCAGTCAGATTTTCGTAATGGTCTGCCTCTTCTTTGGTCCATTCGGGTAACTGCGTTATAATTCTTTGAAGATTTTTGATACCATATTCACTGGCTTTCATGCTATTGTCGCCCAGATCTTCGGTTTGTGCGCGGGGATCTTGATTTCCGCCTTCTCCACCAAACCAAACACGGGGGTTAGCGGCAAGCTTGTCAATAATCCATTTGTTATTGATTTTCTTATCTTTTTCAACATCGCTTTCCCCTATATAGCGATAACCCCACTCAATGGCCCACTTGTCGTAGTCGCCAATGCGGGGGAATAGTCCTATCTGACTGATATTGTCTTCCGGCTGTGCCACATAGTTAAAACGGGCATAGTCCATGATAGAGGCAGTATGTCCATTGGCTTCAACCCAAGCTTTGTTGCGCAGGTTTTCTACCGGTGTTTTGCTGCTGCTGCCCATGTTATGGCGAAGGCCAAGTGTGTGGCCTACTTCGTGTGATGAAACAAAACGGATCAGCTGACCCATCAGTTCATCGTCGAATTTCATTTTGCGGGCTTTTGGATCCACTGCTGCGGTTTGCACCATGTACCAGTCGTGTACCAGCTTCATTACGTTGTGGTACCAGCCGATATGGCTTTCCAGAATTTCACCGCTGCGGGGGTCGTGCACTTGCGGACCGTAAGCGTTTTCAATATCGGAAGCGAAATAGCGAATAACTGAGAAGCGGGCATCTTCCAGACTCATAGTAGGGTCGTTTGAGGGCCATTCTTTACCTACGATAGCGTTTTTGAATCCGGCTTTTTCAAAAGCAACCTGCCAATCGTTGATACCATCAATCAATGGTTTTACCCATTGTTTGGGGGTAGCGGGATCGATGTAGTAAACAATTTGTTTAGCGGGTTCTACCAGTTCCCCTCTTTTATATTTTTCTCTGTCTTCTGGCTTAGGTTCCAGTTTCCAGCGAACGGCAAAGGTTTGGTTTTCAACTGCCTGTTGGTCGTCGCTGTACACTACAAAGCGATCGGCGAAGAATCCAACGCGGGTATCGAATAAACGGCGGTTCATAGGTGTTTTGGGCAGCAAAATCATAGAAGTGTTCAATTCTATGGTAACCACACCTGCGCGGGAAGCAGCGGGCAGAGAAGCTCCACCACCACCGGGGATGCTCAGGCCGGGAATACCGCCACCAGAAGAAGCCCCAAAGGTTTTAACGGTTTTTATTTCGATGTTAATTGGGTAAGTATTAATACTTTGGATATACGACCGATCGGCCAAAAGGGCGGTAAGGTTAAACTGACGTTTATCGTTGGGATCTAAACTAACAATTTGGTTATCGCCCCTAAAAAAGTCGGTAACATCTACCAGCACTCCAGTTGAATCTTTGCTCAAGGCGGCAATGCCAAAAGCGTATCCGATTGGGTCGAGGTTTGAATTTTTAACAGCCCGGGAAATAGCCGTGGTAGAATCTGCCGTGCTGATAAGGGTTACCACACGCAGAAATACGTTGTTGCTGGGTCCTTTTTCGAATTTCAGGCTTTGGGTATTTACTTCTTCCCCACCATATTTGCCCCCACCACCCGCAACGCGGCTGAAACGGGTAACTGCCAGCACTTCGCGGCCCATTAGTGAATCGGGAATTTCAAAATAATATTTTTCCTCTACTTTATGAACCGTAAAAAGCCCTTTTTTAGATACGGCTTTATCAGTAATTACTTCTTTAAAAGGTCTGGGTCCTTGGCGCATGGCAGCTCCGGCTCCCATAGCTGGCATACCCGCTCCCATAGGCATGCGGACCGAGTCGCGTTGCTGTGCCTGAGAAGCCAGGGTAAGCAGACATGCAAAAACTAACAATTGTTTTCTCATAATTATTTAATGTATAGGGTTGAAAAAAATAAAGATACAGTTGAAATTATTACAAAAAGTCAATTTTTTTGGGGATTGGATGAGTGGTAAATAGTGCATTTTTATCGGTGAATGCTGTGAATTTCCGCTTTGGGCAAGGGATTGAGGGGGTAGCACTATAAATTAATTAATAATTCTTAGGATAAATCCCGGTTTAATTTGGTTCATTCAATAAAATCCCTAATTTGTATCTCCTTTTTAATTTTTCTGACAAAGAGTTTGCGGATTTCAAACTTTTTTTCAGTAGAATTGTGGGACTTTAATCATAATAAATTCTTTTAAAAACAAAAACAACTGAATCATGGCTGAAACAAAACCAACTGCTGGTGCTGCAAAAAGTTCAACAGCTGCGCAACCAAAGAGAAGCAGTAATGCAATTTCATGGATCGCTCCCCTTGCCTGTATCATTGGTGGATACATTATCTGGAGATTTGTGCTGGGTGCGGATTCCAATTTTACCCAACCTGATCCTAGTGGCGGATTCTGGCCACAACACAAAGGCCCTAAAGCCGGCTTAAGCAAAATGTATGAAGGCGGTATTATTGTGCCAATTCTGATTGGTTGTTTTTTAACCGTAGTAATTTTCTGTATCGAGCGTTTCCTTACTATTTCCCGTGCTGCCGGTACTGGTAATGTAGGAGAGTTTGTGCGCACAATTCAGTTTCACCTGGCTAACAAAGATGTTGACAAAGCCCTGGCTGCTTGCGATAAGCAAAAAGGTTCTGTGGGTAATGTAATGAAAGCCGGTTTGAAAAAGTATAAGGAAATGATTACCAATACTGAATTGGTAACCGAGCAAAAAGTGATGAATATTCAGAAAGAAGTAGAAGAAGCTACTTCATTAGAACTGCCTATGCTGGAAAAGAATCTGGTTTTCCTTTCTACTATTGCCTCAGTAGCTACCCTGTTGGGTCTGTTGGGTACGGTATTGGGAATGATCAAATCCTTCTCTGCCTTAGGAGATGAAGGTGGTGGAGATGCTGCCCGTGAATTGTCGAAAGGTATTTCTGAGGCCCTGTTTAATACAGCCCTCGGTATCGGTACCTCTGCGGTAGCCATCATCATGTATAACTTATTTACTACCCGTATCGATGGTATCACCTATGGTATTGATGAATCTGGTTTTACCCTTACCCAAAGTTTTGCTGCTAATTATAAATAATTAGGGCATTTTTTGTGGAAATGGAATCAAATTGAATCTTAAACAAGGGGAAACCAAAAATTAATAACAATGGGCAGAGCCAAATTACCTCGTAAGAGCACCAACATCGACATGACGGCGATGTGTGATGTGGCCTTTCTGTTGTTGTCGTTCTTCATCTTAACAACAAAATTCAAGCCTTCTGAAGCTATCGCGGTAACCATCCCGAAATCGGTAGCGGCAAAAGTGGCCCCGGCCAAGGATATTGTTCAGGTGATTATTGACAAAGACGGAAAGGTGTTTCTGGAAATGGACGACGAGACCGTTAAGGAAACAATCGCCAATACGTTGAATAACACCAAGGGAATGAATCTGGATGTAAAAGCATTCAAAAAATCACCCTTCTTTGGTGCTCCTTTCAGCGCGCTGGCAGCATTTGTATCTCTTCCAGAAGATCAGCGTAAAGGGAATAACTTACCCGGGATACCGGTAAAGGACACTTCCAACAATGAACTCGTAACCTGGATGGCATTGGTAAGAGATGCCTATCAGGGAAAGAGACCCAATTTGTTGCTGAAAGGCGACAATATGGCCAAATACCCCGCTTTTAAAAGTGTGGTAGACGCGTTCAAGAAAAATGATTTTCTAAAATTTCAGATGGTGACTAACCCCGAGCCTGTTCCAACCGGAACGGATTTGTGGAAGAAAGCACAGTCTGGAGAAAAGAGAGAAGATTAAAGACAACCTAATTATCAACGAAAACTAAATTCTACCGACATGGCAGAAATGGATACCTCGAGTGGCGGTGGTCATAAAAAAGGCCCGGGCGTTAAGAAAGGGAAAAAGCTTTCAACCCGTGTAGACCTTACGCCCATGGTGGATTTGGGATTCCTGCTCATCACGTTTTTTATATTTACTACAACGATGAGCCAGGCAACCGCCATGAAGTTGATTTTGCCCAAAGATGCGGATAAACCCGAAGATCAGAATAAGGCAAAACAATCAGGCGTTATTACCATCCTACTCGGAAGAGACAATAACGTTTTTTACTACGAAGGGGAATTGGCTGTAGATGCATCCAATTTTAAAACTTCTACCTTCAAAGATATTCGGGACGTACTCATTACCAAGAAGAACAGTGTGCGCGATATCAAAGATTTCGTGGTTATCCTGAAACCTTCCGAAGAATGTACCTACCGCAATGTGGTGGATATTTTAGATGAAATGGCTATTAATGTGTGCACCCGCTATGCATTGGTAGACATTAGCTCCATCGAAACGCAATTAGTGAAAAAAACCGAAGAGATGGCCGGAACGCCTACTGGACAATAATCGACTACTCTTCTTAAAGAACTAAACATGGATATTAATAAACTGCAAACCGCCGACATTCTCGACATCATCTTCGATGGCCGGAACAAGGAGTATGGAGCCTATGATTTGCGCAAAACATACAACAAGCGGCTCAGAAATGCGTTGTTCGCAACCATTGGAATTTGTGTGTTGTTGTTGGTGCTGTCTATCATTGCCAATTCTGCTGGTGAGGAAAAACAGCAGGTGATGGTGCAGGATATGAGCCTCGAGAACATGAAAAACGAGGAAAAAAAGCCTGAACCGCCACCGCCACCGCCACCACCAAAGCAAGAGCCTCCTAAAGTGGAAATCACCAAATTTACCCCTCCCAAAATTGTGAAGGATGAAGAAGTGAAACCCGACGAGGAAATTAAGGAAGTAGAGAAACTCGAAGACACCAAGATTGGTACATTTAATCAAGAGGGTGCTAAAGACGAAGGCCTCGTTGCACCACCCGTTGAAAAAAGTACCGGTGTTGTAGAAGCACCTAAAGTAGAAGAAGACTACGATAAAGTATTTACCGTAGTGCAAATTCCTGCCGAGTTTCCCGGTGGTACTTCCGCCTGGAGTCGCTACCTCGAAAGAAACCTGAATAGAGATATTCCGGTGGAAAATGGGGCACCTCCCGGACGATACACGGTTGTAGTTGCTTTTACCGTATCTAAAACCGGTGCCATCAGTGATGTTGCTGCTGAAAACGATCCCGGTTACGGAACCAAGGCTGAAGCGATTCGCGTTATTACCAAAGGACCGTCCTGGAAACCAGCCGTTCAAAATGGTAGAAACGTAATCTACCGCCACAAACAAGCCATCACTTTCGTGGTTTCGGAAGATTAATACTAGAACCGAATTGAATACAAAAACTTCTTGCCCCGGCAGGAAGTTTTTTTTTGCCCCTATGCAGTTCAGAAAAAAATTTTTGCGTGAACTGTGTATGGAAATGTAGCACCCTTGCATCTTATTAGTGTACGCTAATCTACTGAAAGCTGCTGCAGCATTGCTTTTCAGCCGACAGACGGCGATTGAATATTTTTTCATCCCTAACCGCTATTGTATGTCTGAAATGCCAACCTCTGCCTCCGGCAGAAACAAATCTGCTGTGCCTACAACCCGCACCCCTCCTCCCCGGGTAGATCTTACTCCCATGGTAGATCTGGGTTTTTTGTTACTCTCCTTTTTTATTTTCACTACAACCTTGGCGCAGCCACTTGCAAAAACTTTGGTGGTTCCGGCTAAGAATACCCCTAATACGCCACCTCCCAAAGTGCCTGATTCCCGAGCCCTTACCCTACTGCCTACCGGCGATAATCGAGTTGATTATTTTGAAGGAATATTTACTAAGGGAGTTACTCAGGTAAGTTCAGTGGATATCATTCAACTGCGTGCATTGCTTATGCAAAAGCAGGAACAATTGATGGCTAAAGGGGGCATCATTGCCATTATTCAGCCCGATTCATCCTGTTCGTATGGACTACTGGTAAACTTGTTGGATGAACTTACCATCGCGGGATGCAATAAATATGTATTAAACGATACAGACTACTAATGGATGTTTTATAAGATTTTATTCACCTAAAAACCTATGTTATGCAAACGCAAAAGAACCTACAAGAAGACTGGCTCGATGTGCTTTTTCAGCACCGGAATAAATTATATGGTGCGTATGAACTCCGGCGAAATTATCCGCGGCGATTAACCTTTTCTCTGCTGTTGTTACTGGCCGGCTGTTTATTGTTGATCGCTATTGCTTCTATGGCAAAAAAGCATAGCGGGCAGCCATCAGCAATACAGTACAGTGAATTTGTAATTGATCCCTATCAACCGGACCCTGTTCCGCCTCCAAAGCCGCCACCTCCACCTGTAGCAACCCAGATCCGGCAAGAGATATATGTAGAACCCATAATTGTGCCTGATGCGCAGGTTGCACCCGATGAGGAAATACCACCAATAGAAGATTTGCAACTCGCCAATCTGGGTACTACCCGAATAGAAGGGGTAGATGGCAATGGGGATGGTTGGAACGAGTCCGGTGCCGGCTCCGGAGTTCCTACAAATCCGCCACATCAGGATGCACCGGAAGAAACTAACTTTATCATTGTTCAGATACCAGCTGCATTTCCCGGGGGTACGGAAGGGTGGAGCCGATACCTACAAAGAAACCTGAACCAGGATATCCCCTTGCAAGCCGGTGCACCTGCCGGAAAATATTCTGTGGTGGTATCTTTTACAGTAAGTGCGGGTGGCATTATCAGCGATGTGATAGCAGAAAACGATCCAGGTTTTGGAACGGCTTTAGAAGCTATTCGCGTAATTAAAAAAGGGCCGCAGTGGAATCCTGCCAATCAAAATGGCAGATCCGTTCCTTGTAAACATAAGCAACTGATAACATTTGTAGTGGCAGCTGAATAGGGGGGAGGCTGCTTGATTCCCTTTCGAATCCCTTATGTAGGGGCTGGAAAGGGAATCTTTATTGGTACAGGCCTTTGTAATACTTTTGCCCTAAATTAAGGGTATGCAACCTGCCCTGTACGGATGGAACGATACTATGGTAGCACTGGCTACTGCCCCCGGTATGGGTGCCATCGCCGTTATTCGGGTAAGTGGAAAACAGGCGATTGCGGTGGTAGATGAACTATTTAGCGGTAAAAAGCTCAGCGAACAACCCGGCAGAACCCTGCATATTGGCATGTTGATGGATGGAGATAAGCCGCTGGATGAAGTAGTGATTAGTTTATTCCGGGCCCCAGCCTCCTACACTGGGGAAGATCTGGTGGAGATTAGTTGTCACGGTTCCCCTTATATCCAGCAACAAATATTGCGCCTGATACAAAGCAAGGGTGTGCGAATGGCAAAGCCGGGAGAGTTTACCCAACGAGCATTTTTAAATGGAAAAATGGATCTGGCCCAGGCAGAAGCCGTTGCCGATTTAATTGCCAGCAACACCGAAAGCAGCCGAAAAGCGGCCCTGCATACGATGAAGGGAGGCTTCTCTAAAGAATTAAGGGAGCTGCGTGAGCAGTTGATACAATTTTCGGCCCTCATTGAGTTAGAGCTTGACTTTTCGCAAGAAGATGTTGCTTTTGCCGACCGAACCCGGTTGAATCAGTTGATTCAGCAATTACAACAAACCACCACTCGGTTGCTGGATTCTTTTCGGTTGGGAAATGTTATTCGGCAAGGGGTTTCTATTGCAATCATTGGAAAGCCCAATGCCGGAAAAAGCACTTTACTTAATGCGTTATTAAATGAGAGCCGAGCCTTGGTGAGTGAAGTTGCCGGCACTACCAGAGATACGGTGGAAGAAGTGATGAATATCCAAGGAATTTTATTTCGCCTGATAGATACTGCCGGCATACGTTTGGATACTACCGATACTATAGAACAAATGGGGGTAGTGAAAAGTCTAGAAAAAATGCGCTCCGCGAATTTGGTGGTGTACCTAATAGATGTGCAAACACTCACGGCCCAATCCTTACAACAGGCAGAAGCCGAATTACAAGCCGAAAAAGTGAAGTATTTACTGGTGGGTAATAAAATAGATACGCTTACACCTTCGCAACAGGCTGCCCTGCCAACTAGT
Source organism: Sediminibacterium sp. (assembly GCA_044337245.1). Taxonomy (GTDB): domain Bacteria; phylum Bacteroidota; class Bacteroidia; order Chitinophagales; family Chitinophagaceae; genus Sediminibacterium. The sequence continues at coordinate 40,526 of JBIINW010000004.1, forward strand.
GAGCAGCTTATATATTTATCGGCACGTGATAAAACGGGATTGGATGCGCTGCAGGAAACGATTTATTCCCGAACAGTTGAAGGCGATTTACTAGGCGAGGCTACGATTGTTACCAATGAACGCCATGTAGCCGCCCTTCGGCAATTGCAACAGGCTTTGCAGGAAGTTGCCCAGGGTTTAGAAACAGGTATTCCTGGAGATTTGTTAGCCCTCGATATTCGCAGCTGCTTACATCATTTAGGCGGCATCACGGGTACCATTGCGCATGATGAGCAGTTGGAGTATATATTTTCGAAGTTCTGTATCGGTAAATAAGAGCTGGCAACCAACCACAAAAACCTATTAGTCTAATTACTAGACGAATGTCTATTAAAAGGGGGTTGAATAACGATGGTGGCTTACCGGCAGGGAACCCAAGGGATATTCGATTATAATGCGCATAAAATAAAAAGATGCGTATATTTGCTTTATGAAAGCAAGATTAAACTTAACGATAGACGATAGCTTACTTGAAAATGTAAAAAGCTATGCTGTAAAACAGCAGCGGAGTGTTTCAGATTTGGTGGAAAGTTATTTTAAGTCAGTTACAAAACCTTCAAAGCGTAAGACTATCCTACACCTAGTTGATAAGCTCGAGAAACCTGTTATAGCGGGTGAAGCTGATTTAAAAGATTTGTACTTTAAAGAAAACGCAAAAAAGTATGGCTTCTAAAGTATTTCTCGACGCGAACCTATTGCTTGATTTTACCTTAAAGCGTGATGAGTATGAACAATCAAGGAAGATAATAGAATTAGCCGTTAATGGAACAATTCAGGCTTTTATTACTCCGTCTATAATACATGTTGTTGGC
>JBIINW010000059.1:0-13781 GCA_044337245.1 Sediminibacterium sp.
AAACTTCCATCAGGTTGATGTTTGCGATAGGCTGAAATAAAGGCATTGTCGGCTTTATCAAAATACTGCAGCATTCCTTGATGCATCGGTAGGCCGGCTCGTAAAATAGTGGCCAGTACCGGCTGTGATTCTAAAACCTTACTTTCGTGAATGCCCAGTGGCGTGCGGGTTTCTTGTATTTTCCAGGGTAATACTTTGCTAATTTCATACGCAGCTACCTGACCAATTCTCTCCAGATTGGTACGAAACCGCATTCTGTCTCCCTGTATCTCTACATCCCTTAATTCGGCTATCCAATTGCTAAGCAGTGTGTGATGGCTACTAAGATTAACTATCATTATCAATGAGTTTTATAACATCAAAGCTACTGGCAATCCCTTGTTTCTGAAAATAAATATGTTAAACTGCGCGCCTCATTATTCTTTAAGAGGCCGTTGTTAAAAATGTAAAATCATCCCCATTAAATAATCCCCGATCGCTCAGTTTTATATGAGGAATTACTAGTAAAGCCATAAAACTTAGCGTCATAAACGGGGCAGATAACTGGCTTCCCAAATTCTTTGCCATTTGGTCTATAGCCGTATAGCTTTCAGCAACCCGATATCCATTCTCGGCACTCATTAAACCGCCAATGGGTAAAGCTATGATTATTCTATTCAATGGTTCTCCATCCTCTACACAGCTAACTCCACCTCGGCTTTGGATAACCAAATTGATGGCCGCAACAATACTTTCATCATCAACCCCTACGGCAACAATATTATGACTGTCGTGTGCAACCGATGATGCAATGGCCCCTATTTTAAACCCAAAACCCTGCACAAAAGCTTTAGCAATTGGCGCTGGATGATACCGGTTAACCACCACAATTTTCAGCAAATCTTTAGCGGGATCGCTTATCCATTCATTGGCTTGACTATTTCCCTTACAATAAATGCGGGGCGTTATCAATTGGCCGTCGAGGGCCTGAATTACCGGAATTCTGCCCTCCTCATCCGATGGATAGGCCGTGAAAGGGATGGACAAGTCTGATACCGAAACCGGATTTGCCTCAAATGCATTTAAAGGAGTAGCTTGACCATTCGTTTCAATCAGAGATACCCCGTTTTCGGCTACCAAGCAGCCGTTGATATAAGTTGCTGCAACTTCAAAATCCTGTAAGTTGCTTACTAGGATGCAATCAGCCGAATCACCTTCCCTTAACAGGCCCACTTGCATCGAATAATGTAAAACAGGATTTATACAAGCTGCCCGCAATACAGCAAATAACGGGAGACCCTTTTGAATGGCTCGGGCACAGAGGGCATTAATATGACTCTCTACCAAACTATCCGGATGTTTATCATCACTACAAAACATTATATGTTCGGGATAATCGTGTAGCAGTTCAATCAGTGCATCAAAATTTTTTGCCGCACTTCCTTCCCTGATTAATATTTTCATGCCATGCTGCAGTTTATCCAATGCCTCCGCAGCTGTAAAACATTCGTGATCGGTACTGATGCCGGCTGCAATGTATTGCTGAGCCATTTCTCCTCTTAATCCGGGGGCATGACCATCTACCGGTTTCCCCCATTTACGGGCAGCTGCTAGTTTTTTCATCACTTCACTATCCCCGTGCAATACGCCCGGATAATTCATCATTTCGCTCAGATAATAGATTTCCTTTCGGCTTAATAATTCATCTACCTCCTCGCTATTAATGGCTGCCCCCGCTGTTTCAAAAATGGTGGCCGGCACACAACTGGGGGCTCCAAAATGAAATTTAAAAGGAACTTGTTTTCCGTTTTCTATCATAAAATCTACCCCAGCCACCCCGCAAACATTGGCAATTTCATGCGGATCGCTAATGGTAGCAACAGTGCCATGCACAACTGCCAGCCGGGCAAATTCGGCAGGAACCAACATGCTGCTTTCTATATGCACATGACTGTCTATAAACCCGGGTAAAATATACGGAGCACCCGCAAGCGCACCTTCCTGTAAAAGCGTAATCGTTTGAATGATTCCGTTTTCAATGGTTATTTCCGAATAGTCGATTCGCGATTCTAAAATAGCTACCAGGTTGCCCTTAATTGTCATAATTTGATTTTTCCTGTAATGGGTTCTAAAGCATGAACATTTACCTCCATTGCTTGTTACATGTAAACTTGATTATCTTTGAATGATAATATTAAAGTAATTTACTGTAACTAATAACACTTATTCCATGAAACTTCTTTCCGGACTATTTGCCCTGCTGCTTTCCCTTACTGTTCTTTATGCCCATGCACAAACTGCCGATGAAATAATTGCCAAATATGAAGCCGCTGCGGGTGGCAGAGAGAAATTAGAGGGTATCCGTTATCTGGAAGTGAACAGCAATCTGGGTATGGCAATGATGGGCCGTACCATTGATTTGCCACTAACTCTGGTAAGAGAAAAAGGAAAATTATTCCGCAGACAAATCGGAGGAATCATGGGAATGGGAGATAGCTTTACCATGATTACAGATACAGCCGGATATGTTTTTATTCCCGCTATGCGTGGCTTTGGAGATATGCAGGGTACTGAAGCCGTAACATCCCGCATACCGGATGCGGAGGTAGCCGCCCAGCAATATGAATTAGACTGTGCCGGCGCTTTTGGTGATTTGGTAAATTATGCCGCTAAAGGCCATAAAGCCGAATTAGCCGGAACCGAGAAAATCAGCAAAGTGGTTTGTAATAAAATCAAATTAACCCTCAAAACCGGTCAAGTAGTAATGTACTATATCGATAGCCAAACCAATTTGGTTAAGCAAATGGAAGTTACCGGTGATATGGCAGCTAATATTTCAGGCTTTGGTAGTATGATGAAAGCTTTTGGTAGGGGAATGAAAAAAGATGACAAAGCCACCTTATATGTGAAAGAATATAAGGACGTAAATGGCATTAAATTCCCCGGGAAATATACACTCGGCTTTGGCCCGATTGAGAGCGAAATTGAAAATATCTCTATTAAAATCAACGAGGGATTGGATGAAAAATGGTATCACGTAAAATAAATTCCATTCGGCCGAATTCTTTTTTTTCTATGTAATTTCAGCGGTATCTTAGTTACCCAATTGAAATAACATGAAAAAAATATTCCTCTTAATACTCCTCATTTCTGGAGTCTCCTTTTTTGTTGCTGCCCAGCAGAAAAAACAAGCTAAGCCAGTAGTTGCGGTTACGCCTCCAGCATCCGATGAGGCAGATGTGCTATTCAGCAAATTAAAATACCGACAAGTAGGTCCGTTTCGCGGAGGCAGAAGTGCCGCGGTTACAGGCAGCCGTGTAAATAAGAACACATTTTATTTTGGTGCTACTGGGGGCGGTGTTTGGAAAACCATGGACGGTGGCAGCAATTGGAAAAACATTTCTGATAAATATTTTGGAAGTACCATTGGCTCCGTAGCACTGGCTCCCTCTGATGAGAGTGTTGTATATGTAGGGGAAGGCGAAAATACTATGCGGGGTAATGTTTCCGAAGGATTAGGTGGAATGTGGCGCAGCGACGATGCCGGAAAAAGCTGGAAAAATCTGGGATTAAAAGATGGCAGACATATTGTACGCATCCTGGTGCATCCAAAGGATCCTCAAACCGTTTGGGTAGCGGTTATCGGACACCTGTTCGGACCATCAGCTGAACGCGGAGTTTTTAAAACAACGGATGGCGGAAAAACCTGGACGAAAACCTTGTTTGTAAATGAACAAACCGGATGCTCAGATTTGGTTATGGAGCCCGGAAATCCAAGTGTTTTGTATGCAGGAATGTGGGAAGTTATCCGCCGTCCGCATAGCATGGAAAGTGGTGGCTCGGGTAGTGGATTATATAAAAGTACAGACGGTGGGGAAACCTGGGTGCCACTTTCGGGTAAAAAGGGGTTGCCTAAAGGGGTTTGGGGAATTGTAGGGGTAGCCGTGGCTCCCTCTAACACAGATAAAGTATATGCTATTGTAGAAAATGCCACAGGCGGTTTATTTGTTAGCACAGATGCCGGCGAAAGCTGGACGCTCACCAGCAGCGATAACAATATTCGGCAACGCGCCTGGTATTACACAAAAGTATTTGTAGACCCTGCCAATGAAAACCTGGTGTATTGCCCCAATGTTGAATTCATGCGCAGCCGCGATGGTGGTAAAACCTTTCAATCCGTTAATACGCCTCACGGCGACCACCACGATCTGTGGATAGATCCTCAGGATGGGAATCGCATGATTGTTGCTGATGATGGTGGCGCGCAGGTTTCTTTTGATGGAGGTAATAACTGGAGCACTCCCGATAATCAACCCACCGCTCAATTCTACCGCGTTTCAACGGATAATGCCTATCCCTACAGAATTTTAGGTGCGCAACAGGATAACTCTACCGTTCGTATCCGCAGTAAAACCAGCGGTGCCGGCATTACCCAACGCGACTGGGATGTTACAGCCGGATCAGAAAGTGGCTATGTGCAAGCAGACCCCCTGAATCCGGAAATCGTATATGGCGGAAATTATGGCGGCTACCTCTCCCGCCTAGATCATAGAACCGGTGAAAATCGTGCCATCAATGTGTGGCCCGATAATCCTATGGGCGCCGGAGCGGATGTACTTAAATACCGCTTTCAATGGAATTTCCCCTTCTTTTTTTCGCCCCATAATCCCAAAAAACTCTATGCCGGCGGTAACCATCTATTTGTAACCGAAAATGAAGGGCAGAGTTGGGAAATGATTAGTCCAGACTTAACAACCAATGATAAATCTAAACAAGCATCCAGTGGTGGACCCATTACCAAGGATAATACTTCCGTAGAATATTACTGTACCATTTTCACAGCAGCCGAGTCGCCACTGGAGAAAGATTTGTTATGGACAGGTAGTGATGATGGCCTAATTCATATAAGCAGAGATGGCGGGAAGAACTGGGAAAATGTTACGCCACCCGAAGCTGGCAAGTGGATGATGTGGAATTGTATTGAAGTGAACCCCTTTGTGAAGGGTGCTGCCTATATTGTAGGCACCCGATATAAGCTGGATGATTTTGCTCCTTATATTTTTGCCACTTACGACTATGGAAAAACCTGGAAAAAAATTGTAAGCGGCATCAACAATCTGCATTTTAGCCGAGCCATGAGGGCTGATAAAGTGCGGAAAGGACTGCTGTATGCAGGAACAGAATATGGCATGTATATCAGTTATGATGATGGGGCTAACTGGAAAAAATTTCAACAGAACTTACCGATAGTACCTATTACAGATTTAACCATTAAGGAGAATGATCTGATTGTGGCTACCCAGGGAAGGGCATTCTGGACGTTGGATGATTTAAGTATTGTTCAGCAAAAAGATACCGCAATCACTTCCAAAAACTGGCATGTTTTTACCGTAAATGATGCCTATCGCTCGGAAGGCGGTGGCAGAAGAGGAAACAGAGGTGCAGGCGCACCCCAACCCAATATGGGTGAAAATCCACCGTCCGGAGTAGTATTCAATTACTTCTTGCGGGAAGGGATAGATACGGCTAATTTGAAAATCACTATCTACGATAAAAAGAATCAACCCATAAAAACCTTCAGTAAATCTGCCAAAGAAGCAAATGATAAAATCGATTATGCCGCAGGTATGAATCAGTTTATATGGGATATGAATTATCCCCCCGGTGAAAAAACAGAGGGTATGATACTTTGGAATGGCGGTATCGGTTCAGCAAAAGCGGCCCCAGGAAAATATCAGGCTAAGTTCACAATGGGCAAAGATTCGGTTTGGGTGCCATTTGTAATTAAGGCAAATCCAAACTACGCCATCACCGAAGCAGATTATGATGCCCAACTGGCATTTTTATTACAGGTTAGGGATAAATTTAATCAGGTACAAATTTCTATCAAGGATATAAGAACTGTGCGTGGTCAAATTACCGATTTCACATCTAGATTAGAGGGAGAAAATACCAAAGAGATTAAGAAGATGGCCGATAGCATTCAAAAGCAGCTCACTTCCATTGAAGAAGCTTTATATCAAACCAAGTCGAAAAGCGGACAAGACGTGCTGAATTTTCCAATCCGGATTAATGATAAATTGGCGGGATTATACGGAGTAGCAGCGAGCGGACAAAATGCGCCCAGTAAACAAGCCCGGGAAGCATTCGCCGATTTGGCCGGACAAGCAGATGTGCAGATCGACAAACTGAAGAAAGTTATTACAACTGATGTTGCTTCGCTTAATAAAATGATTAATGAAAAACAGTTACCTGTTATTGGTATAAAAAAGCAATAACTGATTAATTGATCCAGTAACTTAACTTGAATACCAAGGCTCGATTTTTATTGGTAATTACTGGCGTAACAAAATAGTTGTCGGTATACACCACATATAAATCGCTCATGGGTCTGAAGCGATATTGCAGCCGGGAATTGATATTGAAATTATTCCGTTGTGTATTGTATTGGATAAAAGTGGTCCAAAATAAACGGGTGTTGAAGTTCCACTCAATACGAGGGGCAATCAGCACAAGCTTTGTACTTCCATAAGCACCGGGCAATTCTATTCGATTGTATTCTGCCTGTAGTGCAATATTGAGATGGGGTTGATGGCGGATGCCGAGCACTGTTCGAACACTTTGATAATTTCCATTATAAAATTCACCTCCGGCTAATCTTACCGATACATTAACTGGTTTGCGGAAATCAGTTTGATAACTCAGTTCCAATTGTTGAAAATCATACTTACCAACCGGTAGTGGCGTACCTTCTGTGAAAGAAGTAGGATACAGCATATCCACCCGATTATGCGTTCCGGTAATCTCAATGCCACTGGTATTTCTGAAGTTAATATTGTAGGAAGCTTCCAGATTGGTTTCATTATGCGTATAGTCTGGATTTAACACAACAAAAGTGGTAAACTTCATTACATGCTGCACAACCTTGCCCTTTTCGGGAAATAACCGGTAAGTGATTTCGTTGTATAACTGCTTAAATCCCATTCTAACAACGGTATCTTTCAGTGCATCGTAGTTGTCTATTCGTGCAACAAAACCCATGTCGGTATAATAATTGGTTCCAACACTTCCCATATCTGTAACAATTCCCCAGTGCCGGTTGGTGAACTGAAAGCCTGTATTCATGTATTGATTATCCTTCTTGATATTTTGCTTAAACGAATGATGATACGCTGCCCAAACATTCCACTTCCCAGTACTATTGATATAATTAAATTCAGTTCCGGCATTTCTTCCATAGGCATTCAAAGGGTTTGCCTCTTTTTCGGCACTAGTGATAAAATTTTCTCTGTTTAGAAAATAAGCTTTGATTACCGATCTTTTTAATACGCGGTGACTAACACTCGTGGCCATATAATTTTCCGGCCGATATCCATCCTGGGCTCCGGTTTGCATATCCATAAAACCAATCCGGGTTGAATTAGAAATATTTCCGGTAACCCTTGCACCCATAATAATGGGTATTCGGTTCCCATCCTGGTCTAACCCTATTTTTCTGGAATAAAATGGTCGAATGGGCGGAATACCATAATCGGCAAACAAATCGGCATTCTCTAAAAAGAACGTTCGCCGTTCCGGAAGAAAAATATTAAAACGGGTAAGGTTGGTAACCTGCTGATCTACTTCTACCTGAGAAAAGTCTGGATTAACAGAAACATCCATATTAAGCGAGGAAGTGAGGGCTAATTTCCCATCGAAGCCTCCATTGAATGTTGCTTTTGTTTCCGTCCCATTTTCACGATCGGTAGATAATCCTCCGGTTAGGTAGGGCAGGAATACCCAATTACTTCCAGTTTTCGGTGGAGGCTCCTTCCATATTAAAGCACCGGTAAATCCCAAATTCATCGATTTGAAATTAACCGGAACAGGCGTCCAAGTAGAATACTCATTCGACTTTGGATCGCTGCGTACAAAGTTTATGCCCCAAGTAAGTTTTTCTGCCGAATAGCGGATACTTTTAAAGGGAATGGCAATTTCTGCTGTCCAGCGGTCTGGAAATATCTTGGTTTCCGAAAACCACTTGCTGTCCCAACTCCAGGTAGGCATTTCGTCACCAATTTTTAATTGGTCATCACTTTGTGCATTTAGTGCATTGATGGTAAAAAAGAAGCCATTGGTTTTTTCATTCCCGGGATCAAGAGTAATGCCTACCCCATCATTCCCATCGTGCCCAATATCTCTCTTCAAACTTTGTATCAGGGCTTTTCCAGAATCCCAGGCTGTAATAGCGAAGTAGATGAATTTACTGTCGTAACATACCTGAACAATCGTTTTTTTCTTGGGGGCACCTACGTCGGTTGGATATTTCTTGTGAAATGCTCCGGCAGATTCTGCCTCTTTCCAAACTAGCTCATTAAATTCACCATCCAACTTAATGGGGCCGGATGTTTTGGTAATATGAAGCTTAAAATTACTTTGTAAATAGGCTGCATCCAACGGCTGTGCCCCCACCTGAATAAACGGCAGAAGTAATAAAATATATAAAAAACGTGTAATAAATATTCCCATGGATTAACAGCGTACTGAAAAACGGCAAAAGTGAAACAATTATTGAAAACAGAAAAGAAAATGGGTTATGTGGTAGCGAGGAGGTATAAGTGGAATCAAATTTCCTTATTCTTCCTCTAACAGGTCGGGTCGTCGTTCACGATTTCTTTGAATCGATTGTTCAAAGCGCCACTCTGCTACTTTCTTGGGATCACCCTGTAATAAAATTTCAGGTACCTGCATTCCCCTGAAATCGGCAGGACGGGTATACACTGGTGGCGCCAGCAGATTATCTTGAAAAGAATCGAATAATGCAGAAGTTTCATCATTCAGCACACCGGGTATTAATCGGCCAATACTATCCGTAATTACCGCGGCCGCAATTTCGCCACCACTCAATACATAATCTCCAATCGAGATTTCGAGGGTTACATATTGGGTTCTGATTCTTTCATCAATTCCTTTATAGTGGCCACAAATCAACAACAACCTGTTGAGCATAGAAAGCCGGTTGGCCATAGATTGTTGAAAGGTTTTTCCGTCTGGTGTTAAGTAAATAATTTCATCATAGGCACTTGCCTCTTGTAAACTTTCAATGGCATTCGCCAGTGGCTCACACATTAATACCATACCTGCACCTCCCCCAAAAGCATAATCATCTACCTGCATATGCTTATTAATAGCCCATTGCCGCAGGTTATGGGTTTTTACAGTAAGCAAACCTTTATCCTGTGCTCTTTTCAGAATACTATGACTGAACGGGCCTTCCAGCAATTCAGGTACTACCGTTAAAATATCAATATGCAGCATACATTAGTTCATTTCCATAAGAAATCAAGCGCTTTATTCTTTAACTCCCGGATCCATAAAGTCGCCCAGATCTCTGCGTTCTTTTTTGGTGGGTCTTCCAATTTTACTCAGCCGCTTTCCAGTTTGAAATGAGGCGGCATTGAATTGAATTGCCGCCAGTTCTTCCGCTGGAGTTTCGTCTGAATAATACAAAATTGCCTCACTATAGGCTTTCCGGGTAAGTAGCAGCCCAGTTACCCGAACAACCCATTTGCGTGTTTCTGTTTTAACTTCATACACATCTCCAATCAAAACCATTCTTGAAGCCTTTACCGACACGCCCCCTATTTTAACTCGACCTTTATCACAGGCATCACCAGCCTGTGAACGGGTTTTAAATAAACGGATCGCCCACAAATATTTGTCTATTCGCAACTTTTCTTTTTCCATAGCGCGATCAACTTACTGCCCCTCGGCAAAATACTGATGAAAATAAGGAATGGTTTCTATTCCCTTATAATAATTTACGAGGTCGTATTTTTCATTCGGACTATGCAGGTTATCGCTATCTAAACCGAATCCCATAAAAACAATCTTTAATCCCAGCTCTTTTTCGAACAAGGCACAAATGGGGATACTGCCTCCTCCTCTTACGGGGATGGGTTCTTTACCAAAAGTGGCTTCTATGGCTTTGGCAGCAGAGCGATAGGCATGTGAATCAATAGGGGTTAGATAAGGCTCACCTCCATGGTGTTCGATAGCTGTTACGGTAACGCCCTCCGGGGCCATAGATTGAAAATGGCGAATGATTTTTTCGGTAATCACTGCCGATGATTGATTAGGAACCAACCGGCACGATATTTTAGCAAATGCTTTTGAGGGCAAAACAGTTTTGGCTCCTTCGCCGGTATATCCTCCCCAGATACCATTCACTTCTAGCGTAGGCCGGATGCCTGTTCTTTCATGAGTGCTGTATCCTTTTTCGCCCCAAAGATGCTGAATACCCAAGTCTTGCTTGTATTCATTTTCATCGAAAGGCGCCAATGCCATTTTAGCTCTTTCTGTATCACTGGCCTCCAGCACATCATCGTAAAAGCCTGGGATAGTGATGTGATTATTTTCGTCGTGGCATGCAGCAATCATTTTAGCGAGCATAGTGGCTGGATTGGCAACCGCTCCCCCATATACGCCACTGTGTAAATCGCGATTGGGTCCGGTAACCTCCACTTCAATATAGCTGAGTCCTCTAACCCCTACATCTATAGACGGGGTTTGCATGCTCAGCATCGAAGTGTCACTGATTAATATCACATCTGCTTTCAATAAATTCTTATTGTTGATTACAAAGGTTGCTAAATTGGGAGAACCCACTTCTTCCTCGCCCTCAATTAAAAACTTTACGTTCGCTGATAATGTACCAGTATTCGTCATCATCTCCAATGCCTTCACGTGCATATAAAATTGCCCCTTATCGTCACAGGCTCCCCGGGCAAATATTTTTCCATCTCTGATTTCGGGTTCAAAGGGGCCACTGGTCCATAATTCAAGTGGATCAGCGGGCTGAACATCGTAGTGACCATATACCAAAATTGTTGGTTTACTTGGGTCAATTAATTTTTCGGCATACACAATCGGATGCCCTTCGGTAGGATATATCGTAGCGCTGTTTACGCCAGCTTCTAGTAAACGCTTTTTTACCAGCTCGGCACATTCCTGCATATAGGATTTGTTCTCCGAACGGGCACTGATGCTGGGTATGCGCAGCAATTCTAATAATTCCTCTAAAAATCTTTCCTGATGGGCGGCTTGGTATTCTTTCCGGCTTAACATGTTATTTACTTTAATGGGGTTAACGGCAACGAGTATTACAATAATTGCAAAGGTAATGCGACATTTTATAATCGGTGTTTTTCATTCGACAAGATATTTTGTAGGGTCCATTCGGGCCTACTAACCATAGCTTGCTGCCTAACCTTACAATCTGCAATGGCACAAACGGTACAACTAAAAGGCATACACCCATCAGTATGAACAAATAATTCTATGCTATCTCCCATCTCATTTTCAATCAACCTAGCCAACTCATCAATTTCCTGGTGCGCCTCATTTACATTCAGGTACCAGGGTACGGTGAGGTGACAATCTATGTGCAACAAAGCCCCATATTGAATTACCCGCAAGTTATGTAAGTCTATCCATCGCTCTCTCCGGTTCTTGTTGAGCAATACTATAAAACGTTCCAGTAATTTACTATCTGCCTCATCCATAATGCCTGCCAGCGATCGGCGAATAATTGAGTAGCCATTATAAATAATCCATACACTCATTGCCAAAGCTACGGCCTGGTCTATCCACGTAAGTCCGGTAGTTAGCATAATCAGCAATCCCACCAATATAGCCAGCGTAGAGTAGGTGTCCATCTGCAAGTGTTTTCCACTTGCTTCCAGAGCCAGCGACTTATTTTTTTTGCCCATTCGCAAACAAAGGGTACCCCCTGCATAATTAAGCAAAGCCGTTGCGGCAATAATCCAGCAGCCGATATCCAGTTGTTGCAGGGTAAGAGGATGGAGAAAGTTTTGGATGGTCTCAAATATAATCATCACCCCGGCAGCAACTATTAGGGTACCTTCTACAGCAGCTGAAATGAATTCGGCCTTACCATGGCCATAAGGGTGATCCAGATCCCGCGGTTTGGCCGCCACATATAAACTGTATAATCCCACTAGTCCCGCTACTACATTTACGATACTTTCCAAAGCATCGGTTAAAATCGCTAAAGAATGGGTTAGCTGATAGGCCACAATTTTGGCTATCAGCAGCAGAACCCCTCCTGCGGTAATAAATTTTTGCAGCCGGAAGTTTTGTTGCGCTTTGTTCAGACTGTTGAGTTTAAGGGGTACATGAGATTCAATATCCGCTTATACTGTACCGATTTCATACGTAATCGGGCAATGCTTTGCCAACATAGCGGATATGCCACAATATTTTTCGTGAGAGAGAGATACGGCCCGGGCTACCTTATCGGCATGTTCCGCAGCTACATCTGTTTTATAAATCATGTGAATGAACCGAAATGTTTTGGGAGTTTCCTCGGTTTGTTCCGCAGATGCGGTTATTTCAATTCTTTCAAAGGGCACTTTCATTTTCTTCAAAATATCTACCACATCAATACCACTGCACCCGCAAAGGGAGCCTAGTAACAATTTTTTTGGATTCAATCCGGTATCTGTTCCGCCAGATTCTATAGAGGCATCTATTCGAATAGTATGTGCCGAATCGGGTGCTGATAAATCGAATGCGAGCGCATTGGCCCAGGTTGCTTGTACTTGCACAATGAAATGTTTTTTTGTTGAAAGAAATTATCCCTGATTATATTGATTTTGAACAAACTCCCAGTTCACCAAATTCCACCAGTTGGTGATGTAGTCTGCCCGTCTGTTTTGATAATTTAGGTAGTAGGCGTGTTCCCAAACGTCTAATCCCAATAATGGCTTACCCTTCAGCTCACTCACATCCATCAAAGGATTATCCTGATTGGGGGTTGACCCAATTGCCAGTTTTTTATCGGCAGTAAGTACCAGCCAGGCCCATCCACTGCCAAATCTGTTTTTGCCAGCATCACTAAATTGATTTTTCATTGCTTCCCATGAGCCAAAAGATGTGGTAATGGCATTCAATAAACTGCCGGATGGCATGCTCGCAGTTCCTGGCCTCATGCATTGCCAAAATAGTTCATGGTTATAATGTCCCCCTCCGTTATTCCTCATCTTCGGTGAATACTTAGAGATATTTTTTAGCAGTTGCTCCAAGGAGGTTGCGTTGGTATCTACCTTTTCAGCTAAACAGGCATCCGCCAGATTTTTAGTATAGGCGGCAGCATGCTTGGTATAATGAATCGTCATGGTTGTGGCGTCAATAGCGGGCTCCAATGCCGGATACCCATAAGGGAGAGGCTGTTGCATATATCCAATCTCTCCAGCCGAAGCTTTCTTTACAGAAGCAAAAGAGGGCAGTCCAGATAAAAGGATACCTGCTGAAATGCCGGCCTGACCGGATGTTTTAATAAATTGACGGCGATGCAGGGGCTTACTCATGATGAAAAATTTAGAGTTTACTGTTGCGGGATTTAAAGGTAGCCAAAAATAACCTTGCACGCTTGAACTGGCGATAATAGTATTCGTTGTTGAATAATTGTGAATCCGACATGGCTTTATAAGTTAGAAACAGCCCGATTGGTATTAGTAAAAAAGTGGAAAGCCACATCCCATTCATAGGAGATAGTTCGTTTGAACGAACCAGTTTTTCACCAAAATTGTTAAGCAAATAAAAGAACACAAAAAAGATAATCGCAAATACCAATGGCATACCTAAGCCTCCTTTCCGAATAATCGACCCCAAGGGAGCTCCAATCATAAACAATACCAAACAAGCAAAAGATAACGTAAGCTTTCGATGCCATTCGATTTTATGCAGATTAAGGGACTGCAATCTGTCTTTATATTCTTGCTCCATCACAATGGTATTAC
>JBIINW010000238.1:0-3929 GCA_044337245.1 Sediminibacterium sp.
AAATGGGTTGCGTTTTTGTTTTGTTAAGTTGAAACCGGGCTTATTTCTTTTCAGGAATCACTTCCCCATCGATGGTTAAGATATAAGGGGTAGATAATCCAGCAAATTTTACCGTAACATTCTTTATAAAACTGCCGGCATTCTCGGCATTAAAAGTAACTTTTATTTCACTAGACTTTCCTTTCATAATGGCTCCACTAGTATATGTTGGATCGGTACAGCCACATTCAGCAGTAGCTTTCTCAATCACAACCGGACGGGTAGAGCTATTGGTAAAACTAAATACATAGGTTACCGGAACATGCTGCTGGATTTTTCCGAATGAATGGGTTTTTTCCGCGAAGGTTACTTCGGACTGCGCATTCACCAGAGAAATCATGCCGAAAAAAAACAGTAGAGATAAAATAGGCTTCATCTAATATAATATTAAGATAATTAGTGTTTAACAGGGGTAGCAGTTTGAGGGGTTGCTGGGGCAGCTTCCTGCTTGGGGACCACACCCACTCCCGATAACATAGCATTTTGCGTCATGTCATGGTCGAAAAATATCTGCGTAAGCTTGCTGTAAGGACCCGTAACTCCACCATTAAAACTGATGGCAACCTTAACGGTTTGTCCTGGACCGAAACGCTGATTGGGGGTAAAATTTGGGGTAGTACAGCCGCAACCTGCTTTAGCATTTAGCAGTGTAACAGAGTCTTTGCTGATATTTTTTATCTCAATAACATAATCAACCGGAACACCTACTGGTCTTTCTCCCGCATTGAAATTAGTATTGGTGATTTCCAACACTTTACCAATTTCCCACTGGGTAGTGGTGGTAGCTTCAGTTTGAGCAGATGCTGTAAAACCAGCACCAAACAGAAATATGGCAAATAGAATTTTTTTCATAGAGTATGTTTTTGTTACCTAAAATTACTAAAAACTGGTTACTTCTTTGTCAGAAGTTCGTAAAACCGGGCAATTTTATAACTTTTTAACACTCTGTAGATACCATTTTCTGCTCTTTTTGTTGCCTGAATAGCTGTTTTTTACTTTCTACACTATTTTCCTTCGCCCTATTGAGCGCGTAATACTAAATTTGCCGCATGGATTATCCTGTATCTCAAGAGGGGGCAGACAGTAAAATGTCGTTTGAGGCATTCCGGCAAGCTATCTTGCTAGACTATCGCATGGCTGTTATCAGTCGTGAAGTTAGTTTACTGGGTAGAAGAGAGGTATTAACCGGAAAAGGGAAATTTGGCATATTCGGCGATGGTAAAGAAGTTGCTCAAATTGCCGTTGCCAAATTTTTTCAGCCGGGCGATTTTAGGGCTGGTTATTATCGAGATCAAACTTTTATGTTTGCAACTGGTATTTCAACTGTGCAGCAATTTTTTGCGCAACTATATGGCGACCCCAATCCGGCAAACGATCCATTTAGTGCCGGCCGTCAAATGAATGCCCATTTTGCCACTCCAGTTACCGATTCCGATGGAAATTGGTTGGATATTGTAAATCGAAAAAATACTTCCTCCGATATGGCGCCTACGGCATCTCAAATGCCACGAGCCGTTGGATTAGCCTGGGCCTCTAAATTATTTCGCAATGCCCCTCAGCCCGAATTATTTTCGAAACTGAGCAAATCAGGTAATGAAGTTTGCTTTTGCACCATTGGAGATGCCAGCACATCGGAAGGTCATTTTTGGGAAGCCATTAATGCAGCCGGCGTTTTACAAATACCCCTGGCAGTATTTGTGTGGGATGATGGGTATGGCATATCTGTTCCTACCCAATACCAAACTACCAAAGGGTCTATTTCAGAAGCCCTCAGTGGAATGGAAAAAGAAGAAGGCACTAATGGCATTCGGATTTATACCGTAAAAGCCTGGGACTATGCCGGCATGTGTGAAGTGTTTGAATCGGCTATACATCAATTACGCATCGATCATGTTCCGGTGCTATTTCATGTGCAGGAAGTTACCCAACCTCAGGGACACTCGACCAGCGGCAGCCATGAAAGATATAAAACCGCCGAACGACTGGAATGGGAACGGGAATGGGATTGTAATAAACAAATGAAAGCGTGGTTGCTGCAATGCGAACTCGCCACTGCTGATGAACTCAATACCCTAGAAGCGGAGGCAAGAAATTTTGTAAAAGAAAGTAGAAGAATCGCATGGGACGATTATCAGTTACCTATTCAGCAACAGGCAAAAAAAGCTGGAGAACTGATACGCGAAATGGTAATAAACGATATGCAGGTATATCAGCAGCTGCAGTCCATGGCATCTAACTTACTTTCCGGTAAAGAATTATTACGCAGAGATGGGATGCGATCTCTCTCCATCGCGCTCGAACTGGCACCCAACTCGCCAAGCGCAGAAAAAGTAAAAGACTACCTAACCGAACTCCAAGCTGCCAACCAACAATTATACAATACCCACTTATACAATGAGGGACCCAAAAGTACCTGTTTAGTTAAAGGTATTCCAGCAGTTTATTCCAAGCAGTCAGTGGTGTTGAATGGCTATGAAATTATTAATCGCTATTTCGATCAGCTACTTACCCATAATCCTTTTGTATACGCATTTGGCGAAGATGTAGGCAAAATTGGCGATGTGAATCAGGGATTTGCCGGATTACAAGAGAAACATGGAGTTGATCGGGTTTCCGACACAGGAATCCGTGAGCTTTCCATTGTAGGGCAGGCTATAGGATTGGCACTGCGTGGATTAAGACCGATTGCTGAAATACAGTACCTCGACTATATTTTATATGCCCTGCAAACTTTGAGTGATGATGTAGCTACCGTTCATTTTAGAACCACTGCCCTGCAAAGTTATCCGCTCATTATCCGCACCCGCGGACATCGATTAGAGGGAATCTGGCACACCGGATCACCCATGGGTATGATGGTGCATGCACTTCGGGGTATGCATATTTGCGTTCCCCGAAATATGGTGCAGGCCATGGGTATGTACAATACCTTATTACAAGGGAACGACCCGGGAATTATTGTAGAATGTTTGAATGGATATCGGCTGAAAGAAAAAATGCCCAATAACCCCTTGGAATTCCGGGTACCACTGGGCATACCCGAAATTATTCGGCAGGGGCAGGATATTACCATTGTATCCTATGGTTCTACCCTGCGCATAGTAGAAGATGCTGCTGAGCGATTAGCCCAGATGGAAATTGATTGCGAAATCATAGATGTGCAAACGCTGTTGCCTTTCGATACCAATCATGCTATTATTGAATCGCTGAAAAAAACCAGCCGTATTTTGTTTGTGGATGAAGATGTACCCGGAGGTGCTACGGCTTACATGTTGGCAAAAGTTATGGAAGAACAAAAGGCTTTCCGCTTCCTAGATGTGAGCCCCAGAACACTTACCGCGAAAGAACACCGCACCGGCTACGGCAGCGATGGCGACTATTTTGGTAAGCCCAATGCCGAACAGGTGGTAGAACAGGTGCTGCAAATGATGCAGGAATAATTACACGCGTGTATTGAGCGCTTCTAGCGTTTCAGGAAAACGATTTTTCCACTCCGGTTTAGGTACCAAACAACTTGCCGACTTCCCCCACCATTGATACCGGTTAGCTGCTATCCAATTATAAATTCCATCCCGAATAAAAGTTGGTACTATAATAAATGCATACAACATAGGCCATAATGCCGGCAAACCCTTTGCTACCCTAAGTGCGGCGGTTGACCGATAAAAAATTCTTCCTTCCTCCCATAAAATAAAAGTGCTTAATTCTAATGGTACTTGGCCAGAAGCGGAAAGCAATTTATTCGCTAAATCACTTTGTAAAGAAGCGTAACAGTATCGCCCTTTTTTGTCGCGTTGTATAATAAATTGAACCGCATATTGGCAAAGATTACAATCCCCGTCGAAAAAAATCAACCGGCGCTTGATGTGTTCAGCGACTTGTGTTGTGGA
>JBIINW010000060.1:0-13763 GCA_044337245.1 Sediminibacterium sp.
AAAGCTTTTCGCAATGAAATAGTTGCTCGTCAATTTATATTCCGCATGCGTGAATTTGAGCAGATGGAAATGCAGTTTTTTGTTCGTCCCGGTACGGAAGGGGACTGGTACAAATACTGGAAAGAAGCCCGCTTACAATGGCACTTGGGCTTGGGGGTTGCAGCCGAAAAATACCGCTTTCACGACCACGTAAAGTTGGCACATTATGCAAAGGAAGCCTGCGATATAGAATTTGAGTTTCCGTTTGGATTTAAAGAAGTAGAGGGAATACACTCGCGTGGTGATTTCGATTTAACCCAGCATCAGATTTACAGCAAAAAGAAACTCCAATATTTCGACAATGAGATCAATCAGAATTATGTTCCCTATGTGATAGAAACTTCCATTGGATTAGACAGGATGTTTTTGTTGATATTGTCGAATGCTTATGAGGAGGAGCAACTTACTAAAGAGGATGGGTCTACGGATAGTAGGGTGGTACTGCATATCCCTCCTGTATTGGCGCCTGTTAAGCTGGCGATTTTACCCTTAACCAAAAAAGACGGATTGCCAGAAATAGCGCGTGACTTGATGAATGAATGTAAACCCTATTTCAAATGTTTTTATGAGGAAAAAGATGCCATCGGAAAGCGCTATCGTCGCCAGGATGCAATTGGTACGCCATTCTGTGTAACCATCGATCATCAAACATTAACGGATCAAACAGTTACCATTCGCTATAGAGACTCCATGGTGCAGGAACGCGTATTGATGAGCCGTGTGCGTGAGTTGGTATCGGCACAGATACAGTAAAATACGAGTAAGGGGATACCCGATTAGCCGTAGATTTCTAGGTGGATAGCTTTTTTGTCGTACCCCAGGGCCACGATTCTTTCCTTTGCTTCGTCTATCATATTCTTCCAGCCACACAAATAAAACTTAGCAGGAACGGTTCCTTGCTGGGTAAGTTGTTCGTAAACCTGATGAACATATCCTTTATAAGCACCGGCAGGTACTTCGTTTTCGCGAGAGTAGCAGGCGTGAAAATGAAAACCGGGTTCGGCAGCAGCCAGATCGTTCAATTCGTTGATATATAATCCGTCTTCCAATTTCCGGCATCCAAAAACCAGGTGTACTTGTTGATGTGGTTTTTTATTGTTGTGCAACCAGTGTGCCATAGAGCGAAAAGGTGCGATACCAGTTCCGGTACAAATAAGGAACAAATCGTGTTCGATGGTATCTGGTAAAGTGAACTTGCCTTGTGGTCCGCGTAAAATAATTTCAGTACCCAGGGTTACTTCATTGAATAAATAGGTAGTGCCCAATCCACCTTCTAGAAAAACAATTACCAGCTCAAACACATTGGTGCCATCAGGTGCAGAAGCAATGGAATAACTTCTCCAGCGCTTGTTCTTTTGCTCATGTATGGGCAAATCCAGGGTAACAAATTGACCGGGAATAAAGTCGAAGGATTCTAATTCAGCAACCTGAATCCAAAATCTTCTGGAACTTGCAGTTTCATTTTCTAATTTAATCACGGTTCCGGTACGCCAAGGCTCTGCCATATAAAAACATATTAGTAGTTTATAAAGATAATAAAATATGCAATTCTATCAGGTTATTACCGGGGTGTTCTACTCAAACGATATCGTAACTAGGCAAATGAGTGGTAATGTATCCTTTTGGAAGAATTAAATATTAAAAAAATAATTCAAGTGATTTGATTTATTTCTATTCAGTAATTGGAATAGGCAAGCAGCCCGCCATGATAAAACAATGTTGGTAGCATGGATGTAGAGGGAGTAACTACTAATGTATAATTAAACTTACAGCGAATACCATCTCCTGTTACTGGTAAATAATTGTGGGCACAAAAAAAACCGATATGGGGTATCGGCTTTTTTTGAAGAATCCAATGATAGATTATCGTTGTATTATGATTTTCTTCAGATAAATTTTCTTGTTATGCTGAATTCTCACTAGGTAGAGTGATGAGGATACTTGATTCAGGTTAATTTCTTTTGAGTACGATCCGATGAAATCAGCCTGATTAGCGGTGAAAACTTTATTACCGGTTGCATCTAGTATATCTATCCATAGGTCTGATTTGGTAGCTACCCGGAAAGAAAGGTTGAATCTTCCGTTATTTGGATTGGGAGATACTCTCAGTTTAATTTCTTCTGCCATTTGCTCTGTGAGGGCAGTGATAGTAACATTGATAGTATTAGACGACAGTTGACATCCAAATGCATCAGTGGCAATTACTTTATACAATCCCGATTTAGTAGGGCGATAGTGAGAATTATTTGCACCTACAATTAGGGTATCATTAAAGAACCACTGATTAGCGGTTGCAAAGGATGATACCAGTGAATCGGCCTGTTGGGTGATAACCGGATTGGCGGGTGTATTGGCAACTACCGCTGTTCTTGCACTTGGGCAAGAAGTAGTTCGAATACGCATATCATAGAAATAGTAGTAAAATTGGGAGGGTTGTGCTCCCCCTGTTGTTGCACTATTTCCATTGATAGACATTACCCCGGGAACACTTATAGGGTAAGTGTTGGTGGTAGTGATTTGGTTATTTCTAAAAACCGAAGCACTATCCGTTCTTCCATCACCACCTAAGCATTGGAGTATGAGAATATGGTCGCCGGGTGTATTTACCGGAATATTGAGATAGAAAACGGCTCCGGGATCATCCGTGGGGTTACCTACTACAAGTCCTGGTTTCGGATTGGGATTGGTGGCTGGTACATCAAATGTGGTGGAATATCGGTTGAAATAGGAATAAGCGCCGGTGGCAGGATCTTCGCTGGCAATGTCTCCCATAATCACCCTAATTTTTCCGGGATTGCCCACATACAGTCGGGCAGTTTCAATTACTATAGGAACTGAGTTATTGAATTTTACATAGTTACCTACAAACGTATTATACCCTCCATTAGGGTATACCATTTTATTAGCCGGTCCAATAGAGGTTTTTACTTCTTTGGCCAAGTAAAATGTTTTATCACCCGGGATTGAGGTAGTGCTTACATTAAAACCGCTTGCAAAAGGAACCGTTGCAGAAGGGGAATTATACCAATAGTAATTGGTACTGAAAACCGGTGCCGTAACTTTTAATAGTGCAGATCCGGCACAAATACTTCCGGTACCTGCAGGAGCAGAAGGTCTGGCCCCAGTTATAAAAGTGGAGGCTACCTGATTATTAGAACTATTCTGGTCAACCGCTAAATTGGTTACTGCGGAAATGGTATAAGTAGTTGCAGCAGCTGTAGGGAACGGATTTTGAAAAGTGATGGATGCAACTGAGCCTGGCAGAAGTATATTGGTATAGGTAGTGGTAAAAGTTGCCAGAACTGTTCCTGCAGAAGTAGCAACGGCAGTAACCGGGATATTGGTTTGGCTTAGGGCTCCGTTATTTTTTATTTTGATGGTGAGATAGTTTTGAGTTGATTCACAATCTCCGCCAGCTGGTGAAGTGATTTCGTTTACGGAAACGTCATTGGAAGGACTCACGATTCTTAGCCGATAGTCTTGCGTTTCTCCTTTTCCATAGGTTCCGCAAGCCTGCACATCAGCTGCCGTGGAGGTTTCCTGAACCACAATCCGCATCAAACTTATATTACCAACGGTTAAATTGGCAGGTAATATTATATTGGTAGTATACAGTTGCGCAGTGGCAGTAAGTGCACCGCTGGTTGCCATTAATTCTGCACTTTCAAAGGTTCCGTTATTGTTTAAGTCCATAAATACCTTTACGATTCTTGCATTCGTTGTGGCGTCGGCTGTACTTACTTTTACAGTAATAGGTATTGTTTGTTGAGGTTCTATGTTGGCAATAAAGCGGGTATTGTCGGTATAGGTTTTCGAGCCTATTGAATTGCCCACCTGAATATTGCTGAAGCTAACCGAATCGATTCTGGCACCTCCACCTCCGGAAGCAGAATTGCAATAGGCGGTACCACCAGCGCCGCTAACCAACAATGAATAAGCCTGGGCATTATTTACCAGCGTTCCTTTATGCGAAATTCTAATTTTATAAGATTGACCGGGAATTGTGCTATCTACATTAATTCTCTCTACGTTGTCGGTATTATTATCTCCAGGCGAGGCTGGTGAAATAGGAAAATCTACATTCAGGGTCCAGGGAAAATAAGTGCCAATTCCATTATTTTTTGTAATCCGAATATCCAGATCATTCATTAGTTTTTTGCTGCGGTTATTCAGTACAATTACTTTTTCAACATTACCGCGGGGGTCTGTCCAGCAGATAGTAGCAGAAAGTGGCCCCTTACCTGATGCGATTACATTTGTTTCGTAAAAATCTCCGTTCGCCAGATTATTTTCAAATAATAAATGGTTGCTGCTGGCTGAATTGTTATTGGTGATAGCTTCTTTAATGTGGGCAGCTCCTTTTTCAACATTCAATAATCCCCATCCATATTGATAATCCGGACCCGGAAAAAATCCGGCTTCATCAGCCGAATGTATAGCCAACCCTCTTAGGGTAGCAGATCGCATAAAATTTCCGGGCTTTAATTTATTGTAATATTCCTGTAATAAAAACAACGATCCGGTAGCATTGGGCGAAGCCATTGAGGTACCGCTGAAATTCGCATAGCTGTTATTGCCGGAAGCAATGGAAGACGTTACACCAACTCCATCGGCAACGATATCGGGTTTAATACGGCCGTCGTCGGTGGGCCCCCAGCTACTGAAAGAACTCATAACAACATCCTCCGGTTTACTGTAGCCCGAAGGAATACCATTTACAGCACCTATCGTAAGAATATTTTTCGCGGTACTATAGGTAGGTAAAATATCAAAACCATCATTATTGCTGATGCCTGCCGGACGATTTCCAGCAGAGGTCATTGAGCCACCGGAGCTTGGCCGAAAATAGGGTTGCCCAACTGCTGGACCATTTTCGTTGCGGTTATTACCTGCCGCCTTTACGATGAGGTAATTGGGTGAAAGAAAGGCCAAGGAATCCCATGCCTGTGCAACATCGTCGTAGTAGCCGAATTTAAAGTCTTCTGTATCTCCAAACCTTCCATAAAACTCCCATCGGCTTTGGTCATCATTATAATTCCATCCTGCTATAGTTCCATAAGAATGATTGGAGATTAGTAAATTTCCCGCCTCGGTAAACATTTCAGAAACGTGGCTAAAAAAATCATAGGCAATCAATCCTAACGCCCCATACGCCATTCCCTTAGCGATTGGATTTACGCCACTGGCAATCATGGTTCCACTTACATGTGTTGAATGGTCGTCGGTGGAACTGGGATTGTCTTTCTGGGTGATTCTGCCGGTTAATTCAACATGGGTACTTAATACTCTTCCGTCGTCCCAAATACCTATTTTATCTTTCAGTGCTGCGGAATTGCCCGATAGGTTTAGCCCAGTGCTACCTCCCGGCCATAATTGATTCGCACGGGTAGTGGCCGCTGCAATGGTATTGTTGTTCGTGCCAATATAAATTGGAAGACCAAACACATCCGTTCCGGTAAGCATAGCCAATTTTCCATCTTTTCCTCTCAAAGTAAGCGGCCACCCTTTTTCCTTTGCTTTGGAAAGCGCTTCTTTGTAGTTGGCATCATATTGTAACTTATAACCAATAGCACCCTGCTTCAATAAACGGGATTCATTATTTAATTGTGCAAATACGGGGGCACCGAATAAAAACAGTAGGCAAGAAAATAAAATCCGACGGTTTGTCATAGCAGATGTTTTAACCTTAAAATTACTTTCAGAAAGCAATAAAATATCCTCTAAATTAGATACTTTCACCCTTAAAATTGTGGTATGAAAGCAGTTCTTGCCTTTTTTTTTATTATTTCTTTAGCTTTTCTCGGTTGTGCCGGAAGTCAAACCGCTCGGCAATCAGCTATTGAACAGGGAATTTCGGGCTATATCTTACAGGAAAAAGGCAACCGAATGCCTTCTCCCGATAAGCCGGCATCTACCCCGCAAGGCCTGAAAACAATGGTTTTTATCCATTCCGTAACGGAGGTAACCCAATTAACCAAGCTTGCAACCCCTGGCTTGTATCAATCAGTAAATACACCGGCAGTTGCATCCGCCACTACAGATTCAACCGGCTATTTTTCTGTCTCCCTTCCTCCGGGTACGTATTCCATTTTTGTTAAGTATGGTGAGGGTTTTTATGCCAATTGGTTCAACGAAAAAAATCAGGTGTCTCCGGTTGAAGTGCTGGAGCAAAAAGTTACCAAGGTAAAACTGATCGTATCTGCAGGTGCCAGTTACTAGGCTTTAACCTATCTTTGCACCCTATTTAGATATGGAGGCCGAAAAGGAAGTGAGCAATATTTCGGTATTGCTGGAAAAATTATATCAATCCCCCCTACTTTTTCAGTTAGGGAGCAGGCTCCGTTTTGCCGATCCCCAACGAATTTTACTACAAAACCTTCAGGGCAGCAGTGTTGAATGTATGCTGAGTGCGCTGATGATGCAGTCTACTACCAGCGATCTGAATCATCTGCTGATTGTTAATGATGCGGAAGAAGCGGCCTATTTTCATAATACCCTCGAAAATCTTACTCGGGCACTAGATTTGTTTTATTTTCCCTCCTCTTTTAAAAATCGCAAAGATTTTAAGCAGCTGAATTCATCACATGTTATGCTGCGAACCGAGGCACTCACCAAAATTGCTGCCGGCGGAAATAAAAAAGTAGTAATCACTTATCCCGAAGCACTGTTCGAAAAAGTAGTGATTCCCGAAACACTCAGCAGCAATATCATTCGCATCAAAACCAATGATACCATCTCTCCGGATCAATTGATGGAAAGCTTTGTTCGCTATGGATTCCGGAGAAGTGATTTTGTTTACGAACCCGGTCAGTTTGCCTTACGAGGCGGCATCCTCGATATCTACTCTTATGGGAATGAAAAACCTTATCGGATAGAATTATTTGGAAACGAAGTAGACAGTATTCGTTTATTCGATCCCGAATCTCAGTTAAGCGAACGAAGATTATTGCAAGTAACCATTATTCCCAACGTAGAAACACAGTTCACTTCCTCCATAAAAGTTCCTTTACCCGAGTTTCTTCCAGAGGATACCATTATTTGGGTGAAAAGCTGGGAAGTGATTGCCGAAAAAATGGATGAGCAGCTTGCTTCTTTTCAATCCTTTATCCAATTACCACCCGATTCCCAGGTACAAGAAGGGTTTGAAGAGGAGGAAGTAGATCAGGCTCATCACCCGAGTGAGGATGATTTTTATCTCTCTTCCGATTTGGAAGCGCTATTAAACAAACGTCATGTGGTAGAGTTTGGATTTCCTTCCGGAAAAGCAGTACTCGAATTAGAAGGTACTACCCGACCGCAGCCCTCTTTCAATCGCCGGTTCGACTGGTTA
The DNA here is from genome assembly GCA_044337245.1 of Sediminibacterium sp. Lineage (GTDB taxonomy): Bacteria > Bacteroidota > Bacteroidia > Chitinophagales > Chitinophagaceae > Sediminibacterium. The sequence goes on from JBIINW010000060.1 coordinate 7,370, forward strand.
ATCAGCGATCTGAAAGAAAAAGAACAGGCCGGTTATCAGGTTTTTATTTTTGCCGAACAGGTGAAACAGTTAGAAAGACTGAACAGCATTTTTTCTGATTTGCAAACGCAGATCGATTTTATTCCGATTAGCACAGCCATTCATGAAGGATTTATAGACGATCAGTTGAAGATGGTTTGTTATACCGACCATCAGATATTTCAGCGCTACCATAAATACCGGGTTAAGCAGGCCTATAATAAAAATAAGGCCCTCACCATAAAAACGCTGCGTGATTTACAGCCGGGCGATTATGTTTCGCATATCGATCATGGCGTGGGTGTATTCAGCGGTTTGCAGAAAATAGAAGTGAATGGAAAATGGCAGGAAGCGGTTCGGATACTCTATAAAGATTCTGATATTTTATATGTAAACATTAACTCGCTGCACAAAATTTCTAAGTTCTCTGGTAAAGAAGGCACCCTGCCAAAAGTGAATAAGCTGGGCAGTGATGCTTGGCAAAAACTGAAAGAAAAAACCAAAACTAAGGTTAAAGAAATTGCATTCGACTTAATTAAACTATACGCCCAACGCAAGGCCCAGCAAGGTTTTGCGCATAGTCCCGACAACTACATGCAGCACGAGTTGGAAGCCTCTTTTATTTACGAAGACACACCCGATCAAGGCAAAGCCACCGCAGACGTTAAGAAAGATATGGAAAGTGAAAGTCCTATGGATCGATTGGTTTGCGGCGACGTAGGATTTGGTAAAACGGAAGTGGCCATTCGCGCGGCATTTAAAACCTGTCTTGATGGTAAACAAGCGGCAGTTCTCGTTCCTACGACTATTCTGGCCTTCCAACATTATAAAACCTTTAAAGAACGGCTAAAAGATTTTCCGGTAACCATCGACTATATCAATCGGTTTAAGTCGGCAAAGGAAAAAAAGGAAACCTTACAAAAACTAACAGCCGGAAAAATAGATATTATCATTGGAACTCATGGATTGCTGGGTAAAGAAGTGGTTTTTAAAAACCTCGGGTTAATGGTGATTGACGAAGAACAAAAATTCGGCGTTGCCCATAAAGAGAAATTGAAAACCATCAAAGCCAGCGTAGACTGCTTAACCCTTACTGCTACTCCAATTCCCCGAACGCTTCAGTTTAGTTTAATGGGCGCACGTGATTTAAGTATTATCAATACCCCACCTCCTAACCGTCAGCCCATACAAACGGAGTTGCACGTTTTTAACGACGATTATATTCGCGAAGCCATTTATTATGAAACGGAACGGGGAGGGCAGGTTTTCTTTATTCATAACCGAATTCAGGGATTAGCCGAAATGGCCAATATGATACAGGGTCTTTGTCCGGATATTTCTATTGGCTACGCCCACGGACAATTGGAAGGCCATGAATTGGAACAGCGAATTCTAGATTTTATAGAGCGGAAATATGATGTGCTGATTTGCACCAACATTGTAGAGAGTGGCGTGGATATTCCAAATGTGAATACGATTATCGTAAATAATGCCCATCATTTTGGTCTCAGCGATTTACACCAGTTACGGGGTAGGGTAGGGCGAAGTAATAAAAAAGCTTTTTGTTATTTATTGGCTCCCTTGGCTACTTTACCAGCTGATAGCAGAAAAAGATTGCAAACACTAGAGCAGTTCAGCGATTTGGGCAGTGGATTTCAAATAGCGATGCGCGACTTGGATATTCGCGGTGCGGGCAATATGCTGGGCGGTGAGCAAAGTGGGTTTATGGCGGATATCGGATTTGATATGTATCAGAAGATATTGGATGAAGCCATACGTGAGTTGAAACGCTCAGCTTTTAAAGAAGTTTTCCGCGATGAAATTATTCAGCAGGATGAATATGTAAGCGATTGCACCATCGACACCGATCTCGAAATATTAATTCCCGATGAGTATGTAGAAAGCATCACCGAGCGACTTTCCCTTTATACCCGGTTAGATAATTGTGAAAAAGAGGAAGAGATAGTTGTTTTTCAGCAAGAACTGGAAGATCGCTTTGGCCCGATTCCCCAACCGGTAAAGGACTTGATGATAACCATAGTCTGCCGCTGGAAAGCTGTGGATATTGGCTTCGAAAAAATTACCCTTAAAGACAATACGATGCGTTGTTACTTTATCAACCGGCCCGATTCGCCTTATTTTGAGTCGGATCTGTTTAGGAGGGTATTGCTATATCTGCAGGAAGGAACTCACCAGGCCCGTTTGAAACAGACTGGACGAATGTTTTTAATGGTGGTAGACCATATCAAATCTATGCAGGATGCCCGGCGGTTTTTACAAGCGATGCACCAAAATCTTTTTCCCAATAAAATTGCAACCCCTCTGGCTAATGCCACTGAAGAAAAATAAGTTCAAAAAAAAACGGTACCTGTTCAGATACCGTTTTTAATACTTAGTGTGTTATTGCTTAGAAATTTTGCTTCGCAACACCATCCTTAATTGCTTGCAAGGCTTTTGCTTCACCTAGGATAGCGGCCATTTTATTTCCTTTTCCATCGTGACCGGCTGCCATGTAGCCTCCGCGGGCTGTTTTTGTAATCACAGCGTCTTGCAGAGGAACATTTTTTTCTTTGGTTTTCAGGCAATATGCTTTAATCATTTTTGAAGTGTCCATGTGTGTTGAGTTTTTGTATGAGTAATGAATTCGTTGTTTTGTTAATACAAGGTAAGATTTTTTTGTTCAAACAGCTACCTTACTGTCCTGGTAAGTAATCCACAAGTTTTTCCCGATTTTACAAGTGGGTAGTTTTGGCTACACGTCAATTTTGGCATATCGTGCATGGGTTTCAATGAATTCCCTTCTGGGAGCCACTTCATCTCCCATTAGCATGCTGAAGATTCTGTCGGCTTCGGCAGCACTTTCAATGGTTACCTGTTTCAGGGTTCTTCTGGCAGGGTCCATCGTGGTTTCCCATAGTTGATCGGCATTCATTTCTCCCAATCCCTTATATCGTTGGGTAGTAACGCTGTCATCTTTACCCCCACCGATTTTTTCAATCAGTCCCTTTCTTTGCTCTTCATTATAGGCATACGCCTGTTCTTTCCCTTTTTTAACCAAGTATAAAGGTGGCTGGGCGATGTATACATATCCCTGCTCTACCAGTTCTTTCATGTATCGGAAAATAAAGGTTAATATCAGGGTAGCAATATGCGATCCATCCACATCGGCATCCGTCATAATCACCAGCTTATGATACCGAAGTTTTGCAATATTCAATGCCTTCGGGTCTTCGGGAGTTCCTACCGTTACCCCAAGGGCGGTGTACATATTTCTGATTTCTTCGTTCTCATAAATTTTGTGCTCCATCGCTTTTTCCACATTCAGAATTTTACCTCTCAGTGGTAAAATGGCCTGATAACTTCTGTCGCGTCCCTGCTTGGCAGTTCCGCCGGCCGAATCTCCCTCCACTAGATATAGCTCACATTTTTCGGGATCGCGTTCGCTGCAATCGGCTAGTTTACCGGGTAAACCACCTCCACTTAGCACAGACTTACGCTGAACCATGTCTCTGGCTTTTTTGGCGGCTACCCTAGCCTGTGCAGCAAGAATTATTTTGGAGATTACGTTCTTGGCTTCTTTGGGATTTTCTTCCAGATAGGCTTCCAGTGCCCTTGCAACGGTGGTTTGCACAATTCCACTTACTTCACTGTTACCCAGTTTGGTTTTTGTTTGCCCTTCAAATTGCGGTTCAGGAACTTTTACCGAAATGATGGCGCTAAGCCCTTCCCGAAAATCATCTCCTTCAATAAGAACCTTGGCTTTTTCGAATAAGCCCTGCTTATCGCCATAGGTTTTGAATACGCGGGTTAAGGCTTGTCTAAATCCAGTTACATGCGTACCTCCCTCAATTGTGTTGATATTATTTACGTAAGAGAAAATATGTTCCTTAAAATCATCATTATAGGTGAGCGCCACTTCCACCGCAATATTCGAGTTGGCATCAAATCCATCTACATACAGCGGAGCAGGAATTAACGGATTGCGATTCCCGTTTCTGTCGAGCATCTCTACAAACTCGATAATACCTCCCTCGCTGTAAAAACTTTTACTGTAGGTTTTGCCATCATCGTCTAATTCCCGAAGGTCGTGTAAGGTAATCTGGATGCGTTTGTTCAGGTAAGATAATTCACGCAGTCTCCCTTCCAATATCTCTTTGCGGTAAACGGTTTCTTGAAAAATGGTGGCATCCGGCCAAAAATGAACATGGGTACCTGTTTTGTCACTTACTCCAGTTTCTCTAACAGTATAATCCGGAATACCGGTATGGTATTGTTGCTCAAATATTTTTCCTTCGCGCTGAACGGTTACCAGTAATTTTTTACTCAATGCATTTACGCAACTTACCCCCACCCCGTGTAATCCACCCGAAACCTTATAGGTGTCTTTATCAAATTTACCTCCAGCATGTAAAACGGTCATTACAATCTCTAGGGCACTTTTTTGCTCTTTGGTATTGATACCAGTAGGAATACCGCGCCCATCATCCTGCACGCTTACCGAATTGTCTTCATGTATAATAACGGTAATATTTTTGCAATAGCCGGCCAACGCCTCATCAATTGAGTTGTCTACTACCTCATAAACCAGGTGATGGAGCCCTTTGATGCCGATATCGCCAATATACATGGCGGGTCTTTTTCTAACGGCTTCCAGCCCCTCCAGTACCTGAATACTGTCTGCCCCGTATGACTGCTTTTTTTGTTCTTTTTCCTGTTCTTTTTGTTCTTCCGGATCCTGCTGCATGGTTCTCTGTAAATTGGTAAGTGAGTACAAAAAATATATCCTACAAATTTACTAAAAACTCAGTCGGAAACCCTGTTAAAATTCCCCCGTTTTTTCCCCATTTTCAGGCTTTTTTTGGTGATAAAAAAGCCCCTGATTTAGCGGGTTTAGGCGGTTTTACCCGAATTGGCAAGAATGGTGTAATTTTGCAGTTGGATGACTACCGAACAAGCCATATTATCCTGGGGGGATGAACACCCCGCTTTTACCGATGGAAACCTGCTTTTTCAGAATAAAAAGCAGATTCCCGGCTCTGTACAATACGATATTCGCCGCTACAAAGCCAATTTTCCCCTGGCTATGCAAGATACGGGCATGATTATCTACCATTTTCAACCCGCGCAACCCAAACAGCAGTACCTCGAACTGCGCTATTGCATCAGTGGTAACCGCTATTGTCCGGATAAAAATTGCAGTCAATGTGTGCAAATACCCACAGATGGCTGTTTGGGTAAACAGGCCACCCTCGATTTGTTCACTTTTCACTTTACGGCTGATTTTTTGGGCCAGTTTATCCAAAACGTAAAATTATCCGGCACCCGCGACGAAGTGCTGGCTTTTCGCCATCCTGAGTCGTTTACCCAGGTATTTCCCCTGTCTGCTCGCAAACGAATTGTGCTGGATCAATTATTGAATCACAGTTATTCCGGCTCTCTTGAAAATATTTATGTGAATGCACGCATCCATGAATTACTCCTGTATGCCCTGGCATTTTTGGAACCCGAGAAAGAAGAAATATTTGCCTGTAAGTTTTTAGCCGATGAACAAGGTCGCGAACGCATCCAGATGGCGCGGGATATTTTGTTAGAGCATATTGGTGATCCAATTACTATCAAAGACCTGAGCCGCAAAGTTGCCATGAATGAATGTTATGTGAAAAAGGGTTTCAAGGAGGTTTTCGGCACTACTATTTTTGATTATTATCAGCAACAGCGAATGGAACATGCCAAATACTTGTTGTATGAAAAAGGCTTCAGCGTAACCGATGTTTCTGCACAATTGGGTTATTCTTCCATTTCCCATTTCTCGGCCGCCTTTAAAAAACATACCGGCATTAAGCCCTGTGAATTATTGCAGTAATCAACTGCATCATCCGGCAATAGTTTGTATTCCCTATCTTTATTTACATAATTCATTCTATGCGTACATTTTTATTCTCAATAATAGTGCTGGCCTTTAGTGCCTGTGGCAAACCAAGTGCCGATTTAATTATTCACCATGCGGTAATTTACACAGTAGACAGTAGCTTTTCAGTGGCTTCGGCCATGGCGATAAAAAACGGTAAAATATTGGCAACCGGAAGCAATGAAGCCATCATGGATGCATACCGGGCTGATAGTATGCAGGATGCAGGTGGAGCCGCTATTTTTCCGGGATGGATTGATGCACATGCCCATTTTGTGGGGTATGGACAGTCGCTATTTAAAGTAAATTTATTTGGAACCAATACCTGGGAAGAAGCGGTTGCCCGGGTAAAGGATTTTGCTAATCAGCATCCTGAACTTACCTGGATAGAAGGCCGCGGTTGGGATCAGAACAAATGGCCGGGCAAGCAGTTTCCAGATAATCGTTTATTGAATGAATTGTTTCCCA
>JBIINW010000061.1:0-13624 GCA_044337245.1 Sediminibacterium sp.
CTAGCCAGGTTCCCGCTAGATACAAAGCCCATATTCCAACAGTATAAGCAAAAAACAATTTTTTATGTTTCAATTTCCGCGCTGAGCCCAATCCCTCCCAAATGCCAAGAGCGATCCCTTTGATTTTTGCCAATAATGCTTTTCCCCGGCCTGTATATAGTACCCAGCCAACAAATGCCAATCCAATAAATACAACTCCCAATATAATCCAGGTAGTAAGGGAACCCGACTGCGCTGAAGTGGATTGCATATTTTTAATATTTTGGTAGCTGCCCATTACCACGTCGAATTGCAACACCAAAGCCAGTAAAAAAACTGCCAGTAGGCTAATAACATCAAAAGCTCTTTCAGCCACAATGGTGCCCAATACTTTTTCTACCGGTACCTTTTCATATTTAGATAAGAGTGTGCATTTAAGTACTTCTCCTAAACGGGGAATGGCTAAATTAGCCAGATATCCAATCATTACAGCAAAGAAACTATTCAAGAATCCCGGAGTATAACCCATCGGTTCCATCAAAAGCCTCCAGCGAAGGGTTCTGATAACATGACTGCCAGATAAAATTAAAAATACCGGAATGAGCAGCCAGAAACGGGCTGTACTAAGCGACTGTTGAAATTTTTCCCACTCCTGATCGGGTATTTGATGCAGGCTCCACCACACTAAAAAAATACCGAGCCCAAAAAAAATTCCATATTGCAGCAATCCCAGAAAGGCTTTTTTCATAGTTGGTGACTTCATTCATTAAGAAAAAAATAGATTCCTAATGAGGCATAAGATAGTCAAAGGTACGCAGCTTTTTTTCAAAAACTCTTTAGGTTCCTAGATACCTCAGGGGTATTTTGTGTTAAAAAAGAATGATTTTCAGCAAGTTGTAGGTGTTCATTTGGGTGCTAATCCCCTTTTCCTGTTAAATCAGGTTGATTTTTCGTACCTTTGCACTCCGGTTGATTTCAGCCGGAACTAAACGGCAGTGCACATGTCTACTAAGAAGAGAATATTATTCATTGCTACGGAAATGTCACCTTACCTCGAATTGACTGAATTCGCCGAGGTGATTAACAAGTTAGCAATTAAGAGTAATGAGAGTGGTTTAGAAGTTCGCTGTATCATGCCGCGATTTGGGGTAATCAATGAGCGCAGGCATCGGTTGCACGAAGTGGTTCGGCTTTCTGGTATCAACGTTTCGGTTGATAATGATGATTATCCACTGCAAATCAAAGTGGCTTCCCTGCCCAATGCACGACTGCAAGTTTACTTTTTAGAAAATGAAGACTTCTTTAAAAGAAAGCAGGTATTTCATAACGATTCGGAAGAATGGTTTGAAGATAATCTGCTCCGTACCATTTTCTTCTGCAAGGGCGCATTAGAAACGGTTAAGAAATTCGGATGGCCTCCGGATGTAATCCATTGCAGTGGTTGGATGACCGGCCTCATCCCCGCCTACATTAAAGTAGCCTATAAAAAGGAACCCGTTTTCTCCAATAGTAAAATTCTCTATACCATTGGCCAAAATACCTTTCAGAATACCCTCGGTACCGACCTGGTGAAAAAAGCCCTTATTAATGGCAATATTCGGGAGAAAGACCTGGATGCTTTTAAAGATGCCAGCAATGCTGCCATGTTCAAAGGGGGAGCCCATTATGCGGATGCCATCAGTTTTGGCGACGATAACATTGAAAAAAGTCTATTAGACGAGTTCAGTAAGGTAAAAGGGAAAAAGGTATTGCCTTTTAATGGATGGGATTCGGATTTAACCGATTACATCGAACTCTACCAGCACCTCGCCGGCAAATAAATACCTATCCGATTATTGTTTTGTAGAGATAATATCCACATTTTGGTGGCCATTGCACCAACCCATGTTGCTTACCCGATATTTAATTTTATATTTGCGCCATTAAAATTGATAAAATGCCCTATTTATTTACCTCTGAAAGTGTTTCCGAAGGTCATCCAGATAAAGTGGCCGACCAAATTTCCGATGCACTCATCGATCATTTTCTAGCCTTCGATCCGCAATCAAAAGTTGCCTGTGAAACCTTGGTTACTACCGGACAAGTTGTGTTAGCCGGAGAAGTAAAATCAAAAGCTTACCTAGATGTGCAGGAAATCGCACGCGGTGTTATTGAGAAAATTGGCTATACCAAGTCTGAATATATGTTCGAAGCCAAAAGCTGCGGTATTCTTTCTGCTATTCACGAACAATCTTCCGACATCAACCAAGGGGTAGAAAAAAAGAAAAAAGAAGACCAAGGTGCCGGTGATCAGGGGATGATGTTCGGCTATGCATCCAATGAAACAGACGATTACATGCCATTGGCGTTGGATTTGGCGCATAAAATATTAATTGAATTAGCTGCTTTGCGCAGAGAAAATAAGCAGATTAAATACCTGCGTCCCGATGCGAAGAGTCAAGTTACCCTCGAATACGATGATAACAACCAACCCATCCGAATAGATACCATAGTGGTTTCTACACAGCACGACGATTTTGACAGCGAAGCTAAAATGCTGGCGAAAATCAAGGCAGATATTGTTGCCATCCTGATTCCACGGGTAAAGTTGAAATATAAAAAGTATGCCCGTTTATTCAACGACAAAATTAAATTCCATATCAACCCAACCGGTAAATTCGTAATTGGGGGTCCACATGGAGATACCGGGTTAACCGGCAGAAAAATCATCGTAGACACCTATGGCGGTAAAGGAGCCCATGGGGGAGGTGCTTTCAGCGGAAAAGATCCTAGTAAAGTAGATCGTTCTGCCGCGTATGCTACCCGACACATTGCCAAAAACCTGGTAGCAGCAGGCGTTGCCAGCGAAATATTGGTGCAGGTTTCTTATGCCATTGGAGTTGCTCAGCCAACTTCCATCAATGTGAATACCTATGGCACTGCTAAAGTGGGTATGACGGATGGCGAAATCAGTAAAATAGTAGAGCAGTTGTTCGATATGCGTCCTTACTTTATTGAAAAGCGCCTGAAACTCAGAACGCCTATCTATAGCGAAACGGCTGCTTATGGACATATGGGTCGTAAAAACGAAGTGAAAGTAAAGAACTTTACCATCAACGGTAAAACCAAATCGGTGAAAGTAGAGTTGTTTACTTGGGAGAAACTGGATTATGTTTCGAAAGTGAAAAAGGCATTTGGATTAAAGTAATCCGATATAGTAATAGGAAGGCCTCTGCACTCGCAGAGGCTTTTTTATGTTATTTTGTGAACATACTTAAGCAAACATTCCCAATATGAAACAGATGCACCTCAAATTATCGGCAGCGGCAACTGCGATATCTTTTGGCTGGCTACGTTGGCAGGGGGCATCTTTGTTTACAGCGGAAAGCAAAGGCGGCATTGTTGATTTGGAAATGGCTGATACCCCTGCAAAATTGCAACACCTAATGGGTATATGGAATAAGCAGGTGGCAGTGAATAATATTTATATCGACTTTCTATTTATACCCTGTTATGCGCTCTTTCTTACTCTATGCTGTAAGTATATGGCAGAAAAGATACTTCGGCCATCCTATCAAATATGGGCGAGCCGATTGGTAAAGTTACTTGCGGTAGCAGCCCTGTTTGATGTTGTTGAAAATATTCTGATGCTGATGAGTATAGCGGGTAATTATACTCCGGAAACCCTTTTATTAACCCGAATAATTGCATCAAGTAAGTTTCTATTAGTAGGATTGGCTGTTCTGTATATATTGTTTGGACTATTCTCATCTCTTGTATCAAAAAAATCTACTCACCATGGAGCATAACCCTTGGACGATTAACGCTGAGAAGTCGGTATATGAGAATCCATGGATACAAGTGTCGGAATTTGCCGTAACCACCCCTTCGGGAAGGGATGGCATTTATGGAAAAGTTCATTTTAAAAATATTGCAGTAGGTGTTGTAGTATTGGATGAAGAGATGCATACCTGGCTAGTAGGGCAATACCGATTTCCCCTGCAGCAATACAGTTGGGAAATTCCAGAAGGAGGTGCCCCCGAGGGAACAGATCCTTTATTAACGGCCCACAGAGAATTGAAAGAGGAAACCGGCTTTACTGCCCAAAACTGGCAGCACCTCCTTACCATGCATTTATCCAATTCGGTTTCCGACGAATTGGCGATGGTTTATCTGGCTACCGACCTCAAGGCGGGTGAATGGGAACCGGAAGAAACCGAACAGTTACAACTCAAACGGGTGCCCGTGCAAGAAGCATTTGCCATGGTTGCCAGCGGAGCTATTACAGATGCCATCAGCGTAGCTGCCTTATTGAAATTACAAGTATGGCTTCAGCAACCGAAATAGAAATGATACCTTAGCGTATGCCTCCTAAATCATCCACCTTAATTATCGGCAAACAACCCCTAATGGAAGCCATCCAATCGGGAAGAGCAATCGATAAAATTTTACTGCAAAAAAATCTTACCGGTGAAGTTGCATCTGCTATAAAACAACTTGCAAAAGAATACCAAATTCCGGTGCAATTGGTGCCGGTAGAAAAACTGAATGGACTAACCCGTGCCAATCATCAGGGAGTAGTAGCTTTTGCTTCGCTGGTAAAGTATATGGACCTCCAGCAGGTAATAGACTTTGTAGTAGGCGAGGGACAAACCCCTTTGTTTTTAATGCTAGATGGGATTACTGATGTGAGAAATATTGGTGCAATTGCCCGTTCGGCAGTATGCTGTGGTGCCCAAGCATTAATTATTCCCGATAAAGGAGTGGGTGCCCTACAAGAAGAAGCTTTAAAAAGTAGTGCCGGTGCACTAGAGTGGATTCATATTTGCAGAGTAAGCAGTTTGTTAAAAGCTGTGGATACTCTGCACCTCAATGGAATTCAAGTTTTCACCTCCGAAATGCGTGCCGAAAAAGGAGTAAGTGAATTACCCTTTTCAGAACCCTGTTGCATTATTATGGGTGACGAAGGACGCGGAGTGCAGCCCTATCTTGCCAAAGCAGCTGACTATTTCTTTTCCATTCCCATGGCTGGAAAATTTAATTCCTTTAATGTATCAGTTGCCGCCGGCATCATCTTGTATGAATCCATGAAGCAACGTATGGCAGGTGCTGGCAAATAAAAGAGGCATGAAATTTCAACTAACCACCGATATCCAACCAATTCCGCATCCCATCGGATACCAGGATCCTATCTTGCTGGTGGGTTCTTGTTTTACCGAGAATATGGCAGCAAAACTGCGTACGTATAAATTCTCGGTGCTGGATAATCCTTGCGGTATTCTATTTAATCCGGTAAGTGTTTTCAATAGCTTGTCAAGCATTTTACATAATACCGCCATCACAAAAGAAGCGTTATTTTTTCATTTAGATTGTTATCATAGCTGGCAACACCACGGAAAATTTTCTGCACCCACTGCAGAATCTTGTGTGCAACAAATTAATGCCAGCGTTCAACAAGCTCATGGCTTTCTTACCACTGCCCGGGTACTGATTATTACTTTGGGGTCTGCATGGACGTACCAATTAACTCCCCAAGCTCCCTTGTATCAACCCGAAACGGCCGTAGCGAATAATCACAAAGCCCCTGCCGATTGGTTCGAAAAAAAATTACTCTCCGCAGCATACATAGTGCAAACCTATACTACCCTCATTCATCAATTGCGGCATTTAAATCCTGCATTGCAAATTATGTTTACTGTTAGTCCGGTTAGGCATTTGCGCGAGGGTTTGGTAAATAATAACCGAAGTAAAGCGATTTTGCTGCAGGCAGTTCATCAATTAACCGAGCAGGTAGAAAATGTATATTACTTTCCCGCCTATGAAATTGTAGTGGATGAATTACGCGATTATCGATTTTATGCAGAAGATCTGGTGCATCCCAATTATCAGGCAACCCGCTATGTGTGGGAAAAATGGGTAACCCATTGCTTGTCTGCTCCAGCCCAACAACTCTTGCAGTCGCTACAGGATATACTGTTGGCTTTTCAGCATCGTCCACTGCATCCTGGTACCACACAGCATAAAAATTTTTTAAAAGAATACGCCGAAAAAACCCGGCAATTGCAGTCCCAATATCCCTATTTATCACTGAGCCAAGAATTGGAATATTTTTTATCCGATTCGCCAGGGGATTAATGAATTCGGTCGCCACGAACTTCAAGCATAGCCATTACTTTCGCTTCATATTCGAGCCATTCTTTCCAGCGGGCTTTTACTTTCTCTGCCGGCATATAGGTTTCTGCCAGCTGAATAAATAAGGTATAGTGACCCGCTTCACTTTCCATAAAGCGACGGTAAAAATTTCGTAGGTATTCGTCGGGAAGCCCTTCACTCAGGCGTTTAAAACGTTCGCAGCTTCTTGCTTCAATCATGGCCATGGTTAGCAACTGATCTAATAAACGATCCTCCGCATTACCCCCCTTTGCCTGAAAAGCAAGTAGTTGATTCACATATTCATCTTTGCGTTGTTTACCCAGTTGCAATTTTCTTTTTTGCAATTCATGAATCACCAGTCTAAAATGGCCCCATTCTTCCGAAACAATCGGAGCCAGTTGATAAACCAATTCTGTTTTTTCTGGATGCTTCTGAATTAAGCTAATGCAGGTAAGGGCAGCTTTTTGTTCGCAATAGGCATGATCCGTTAAAATTTCTTCCAGCGAAATGGCTGCCAAATTAACCCAACGGGGGTCGGAGGGGAGATGCAGGCCCAGGATATTTTTTGTGCTATCGGAGTAATCTATTGCCACCATGCTATTTTTAATTGATGGCAAAGTTCTACTATTACTCCGAAACCTGTGCAAGGGAACTGTTTTTTCTGTTTACCCCACTGCCGGAGGAATGATTACCTTTGCTTATGCATTCTCTTCCCGATCTTCAACAAGTACTGAAAAATTGTAACATTCCTGCACTTTTACCCTTGCAGGAACATGCCTTGGCAGCCTTTTCAAAACCCGATGATATTCGGATTCAGTCTCCCACCGGCACCGGAAAAACACTGGCCTATTTATTACCCCTATTACAACTATTGCAAATCGATAAGCCCGGCGTACAATGTTTGGTGATGGCGCCCTCCCGAGAACTGGTGCTGCAAATCGTTCAGGTTTGGAAGCAGATGAATACCGGAGTAAAATGTGTGGGTTGCTACGGAGGGCATCCCTTTCAAACAGAAGTAGATCAACTGCAAGAATTGCCCTTATTATTGGTAGGTACCCCCGGTAGACTAGCCGATCATTTAAAGCGGGAGAATTTAACTTTATCTCAGGTACAAACTATCATTGTAGACGAGTTTGATAAATGCCTCGACCAAGGATTTGAAGAAGAAATGAAAACCTTATTTTCTTATCTGCCTCCCATGGTAAGAAAGGTTTTTGTTTCGGCCACCCAGCAAACACCGGTTCCGGCTTTTGCTGCGGTTAAGCAGCTGCAACTGGTTACTGGCAACGAATCGAAAGAGGCACTTCCGGTACAAATGTTTTTAGTAAATGCTACTTCCAAAGATAAAATAGACACCTTGTTTATGCTGCTCTGTTCATTAAAAAAAGAGCAAGCCATTGTGTTTTGTAATCACCGCGATGCGGTTGATCGAACAGTTAATTTGTTGCATGAAAAGGGTATTGATGCGGCTTTTTTACATGGAGGCATGGAACAATCAGAGCGGGAACAGGCGATGGTAAGATTTTCAAATGGCACCCTGGGCTTTATGATTGCTACCGACCTGGCATCGCGGGGATTGGATATACCAACGCTGCAAAATGTAATTCATTATCATTTACCCACTTCCGAAGAAGCCTGGATACATCGGAATGGCCGCACTGCACGCATGAATAGGGGCGGAACTGTTTATTTGTTGCTTCATCCTGATGAAACCATACCCGATTATCTGCAGGAAGTGCCTGATGAAAAAAAGTTAGACTATACCTATCCATTGCCACCCAAATCGAAATGGGAAACTTTGTTTATTAATGGTGGTAGAAAAGATAAAATTAGTAAGGTAGATATTGTTGGCTTTTTGCACCACCAAGGCCAATTGAAAAAAGATCAGGTGGGTATAGTAATTGTGAAAGACCATATCAGTTTTGTAGCCGTGCATCGGGCAGCTATTCGGGAAATGCTACCCAAAATAAAAAATGCCCGAATAAAAGGGGTAAAGTATACGGTTGCAGTTGCCCGCTAATTGAAAATTCTTTAATTTTCACTAGTTAAATTTCAACCCATTCTTTTGGGCACTTTGCGGGTTCATTTTCTTTAACTCAGTAACTGAAAGTCAGGTATGAGAGTTCTACTGATGCTGTTTGTTTGTTTGGTAACTTTAAAAATTGGTGCGCAGCCTTTTGGCGGAACACCTGCTGCATTCCGTTGGCAGCAAATTAATACCGATACGGTACGGATAATATTTCCAGAAGGGTATGATGGGCAGGCCCAACGTATTGTTGAAATTATTCACGGACTGCAACAAAAAGATAGTAGCCGGCATCACAAAATCAATCTGGTTATTCGCGATCAAACCCTTATTTCTAATGGGTATGTAGGATTAGCTCCCTGGCGCAGTGAATGGTATATAACCCCTCCCCGACAATTGTTTACGCTGGGTGCCAATCGTTTCAGTGATTTGCTGGCATTACATGAATGGAAACATGTGCAGCAATATAACCGATTGAATACCGGGGTATCCCGATTCGCAAGATTTGTATTGGGTGAACAGGGCCAGGCATTGGCCAATGCCTTATCAGTTCCCGATTGGTTTTTTGAGGGAGAGGCAGTAGATAACGAAACCCGCTATTCTCAACAGGGTAGGGGAAGTTTGCCCCGATTTATGCAGCAACTGCCTGCCTGGTGGGCAACACAACCTCCGGTTCGATATGATTATTTGCGCAATGGATCGTTGAGAAAGTATGTACCCGATCATTACGCATTGGGGTATTTATTGGTAGCCTATGGTAGAAAACAGTATGGCAATGCATTCTGGCCTACAGTAAGCACACAGGCAGCCGCTTTTCGGGGATGGGTATATCCTTTTCAACATGCCATTAAACAACAAACCGGCCTATCTTTTTCGAAGTTTGTTCAATCGGCTTTACAAGATTATCAAACTTCCATGCCCAAGGTAGATTCGATGCAATGGGTTACGGCAGTTTCAAAAAAAGGAATCACCGATTACCTTTTACCGGCAAAGGCAGATCAGTCGGCAGTTTGGGTATTGAAGAAAAACGACCGTGCCATTCCTGCTTTTTATCGGGTAAATGCAGATGGAACTGAAACCCTGTTAGCTAATCGCCAAATTGCTACAGATGATGCATTTACTTACCGCAATGGCAAAATTATTTACGCTTCCATAGAGCCCGACACGCGCTGGGGAAATCACGATTATACCCGCATTGTAGTGCTTTCTACCCAAACCGGGCAAACGGAAACCCTGCTCAAGCGGGAAAAAATGGTAACCCCGGATATTTCGGAAGATGGCAAACAAATACTCGTATCGGAAATACCACCCGGAAAAGATGCTTCCATTGTAAGGCTATCGAAAGATGGTAGGGAAAATTTCCGATTGAGTATGCCTTCCTATCAACTTTTAGAACCCCGGTTTGCTGCCAATTCAGCTCATTTTTTTGCAACCATTCGCGATAATCGGGGATATATGTCAATTGTTCAAGTAACCCCTGGTTCGGCAGATTCAGTTCGATGGTTGATGCCACTCACCAATCGGGTGATTGCCCATTTGCAGGTGCAATCCGATACCTTACTGTTTACAACCTCCCATCAGCAGCAGGATGAAATATGGGCATTACTCTCCAAAACAGGTTCGATTTACCGCCTTAGTCGCTCAACAACCGGAATATACCAAGGCGCGTTGTTAAACAGTGAACAACTGCTTGCATCTGTATTTACGGGTAGTGGGTTTCGATTGGCAATGATAGAACCACTTTGGGAAAAAGTACAGCCTATGGATGCGCTGGTACCCATTTATAAAAACCTTCCCTATGAAAAAGAAAATCGGGAATGGCTAGCAACGGTTCCCCCTGGTAATTATCCGGTTACCCGATATCGGCAGGGTGCGCGACCATTCAATTTTCATAGTTATCGGCCATTTTTCGAATTACCCGAATACAGTTTTACGGTATACGGAGAAAATGTATTAAAAACCTTTCAGCATCAGCTGCAGTATGTATATAACCAGAATGAAGGGAGCCATCGGGTTGGGTATGATGGCATCTATGGCGGAACATATATACAGCCAATGGCGGGTATTCAACAAACCTGGCATCGCACTGCCCGATGGAATGCCGATACGCTGGTAAACTTTCAGGAAAGGAATGCGTATGTAGGTGGGCGCCTGCCGCTTAACCTGTCGGGCGGTAATCGATACAGATGGTTAACTCTGCAATCTTCGCTCAATTTCCGGCAGATTCAATACACGGGTATCGCGCAGAAATGGCTGAATAATTTTGATCAGGTAACAGTTGAATCGTCTCTGCAATATTCTAGTCAGGTGCAACAATCCCGCCAGCAAATTTTCCCCCAATATGCCCATGCGTTTTCTCTTACCTACAAAACATCGGCAGCTCCCCGATCGGCATATCAGTGGTTGGCCAGGGGCTCGCTTTGGTTGCCGGGATTCTCACCGGTTCATCATTGGATAATAACGGCAGCGGCTCAAACCCGCGACACCCTGCAGCAATACTATTTCACCAACCGATTTCCTTTTGCCAGAGGCTATCAGGCAGTAGATTATCCCGATTTGATTGGGGGAAGCCTCAGTTATCATTTTCCGGTGGCTTATCCCGAAAGGGGATGGGCCCAAATGGTGTATCTCTTGCGGGTAAGATCTGCGGTATTTTACGATCATACCATCGGCATCAGCCGGCGAACCGGTTTACAGCGTACCTTTAATTCGGTGGGTACTGAATGGTATTTCGATACCCGGTGGTGGAACCAGTTGCCGGTAAGTTTCGGGTTTCGCTATTCGAGGCTTTTGCAGCCCGAATTTGTGCCCTCGGGAAGTGCCAACCGCTGGGAAATCATCCTCCCGGTTAACCTGTTGTACTAAAAAAAGGGGCATTTTGCACTGATTGGGTTGAATTTTTACCCTTTTTTCCACAAAAAATGAATTTTTACCCACCTTTTTTTCTTTATCTGACCCAGCTTTCGTATCTTTGCAGCCCCAAAAATTGTATGTCTAAACAACCACTGATTAAACAAGATGGCGTTATTCTGGAAGCGCTGAGCAACGCGATGTTCCGGGTAAAGTTAGAAAATGGCCATGAAATATTGGCCACCATCTCGGGAAAAATGCGGATGCACTATATCCGGATTTTACCAGGTGATAAAGTGGGGGTTGAGATGAGTCCATACGATTTAACAAGGGGTAGAATCATTTTTAGGTATAAATAAGCAGGCATAAGCCTACCGTATTTTAAAAAACTATTGTTATGAAAGTCAGAGCTTCCATTAAAAAAAGAAGTGTTGATTGCAAGATCGTGAAGCGGAAAGGAAAGTTGTTTGTAATCAACAAAAAGAATCCTCGCTTTAAGCAGCGTCAGGGATAATCTCTTTGGAGGAGCAATGGCTTCCTAAAGTAATCTATTTAACCAAGTATCATCATCTAACAAAATACACGCTATGGCCCGTATCGCCGGTATAGATCTCCCCAAAAATAAAAGAGGAGAAATTGGTCTGACTTACATCTTCGGAATCGGACGTTCAACTGCTCAGTACATTTTAACGAAGGCAGGTATTGATTACGATAAAAAAGTAAATCAATGGAACGACGATGAGCAGGGAGCTATCAGGAATATTATTAATGCTGAGTTTAAGGTGGAAGGTGCTTTGCGTAGTGAAGTGTCTATGAGCATTAAGCGTTTATTAGATATTGCCTGTTATCGCGGCCTCCGTCACCGGAAAGGCTTACCGGTTCGTGGGCAGCGTACTAAAACCAACAGCCGTACTCGTAAAGGAAAGCGGAAAACAGTTGCTGGTAAAAAGAAAGTAGCTAAGAAATAGTAATATCCGCCGGTTCGGGATATGCTGAATTGGCAAATACAAAATCCTTTTTTACTTAGATCTTCTTCGGAAGGGAGAGTAGTAAGGTTTCCGCCTCGGTGGAATAATTAATAAACGATTACCTCAAAAAAAACAAATGGCTAAACCACAAAAAGCACAAAACAGCGCCAAGGCGGTTGCAAAAAAAAGAGTAGTAAAAGTAGATGCTACTGGTGAAGTACGTATCTCAGCTACTTTCAATAACATTATTATCAGCTTTACCAATAAAACCGGACAGGTAATTAGTTGGAGCAGTGCCGGTAAAATGGGTTTCCGGGGTTCTAAGAAAAATACGCCCTATGCTGCTCAGATGGCCGCTGCTGATGCTGCAAAAACAGCGTTGGATGCCGGCTTAAAGCGGGTAGATGTGTTTGTGAAAGGACCCGGATCAGGAAGAGAAGGTGCTATCCGTTCCATTGCACAGTCAGGCATTGAAGTAACTGCCATCAAAGACGTTACACCTCTGCCACACAATGGTTGTCGCCCTCCTAAACAAAGAAGAGTTTAATCTGCCGGCCATTGGCCGGTTTTTTCATAACCGGGTGTTCAATCTATTTTAGATTTTTTGATTGAATACCGTCACTAAAAAATCAATCAATACTATGGCACGTTACACAGGCCCCAAAACAAAAATCTCCCGCATTTTCGGAGAACCTATTCTCGGAAACGGAAAATGGTTGGGAAAAAACAGCAATCCTCCCGGTCAGCACGGTGCTGCCCGCAAACGCAAAACCCTGGGTGAGTATGCCCTCCAGTTGCGTGAAAAACAAAAAGCCAAATATACCTATGGTGTATTAGAGCGCCAGTTCCGTAAAACCTTCGAAGAAGCCCAGCGTCTGAAAGGGGTAACCGGTGAAAACCTGATTAAGTTGTTGGAAGCTAGATTGGATAATACCATCTATCGCATGGGCTTAACAGCTAGCCGTCCCGAAGCACGTCAGTTGGTAAATCATAAGCACGTTACGGTAAATGGACAAGTGATGAACATTCCTTCTTACCAGTGCAAGCCAGGTGATGTGATTGGCTACCGCCCAAAGAGTGCCGTTAATTCAGCCGTTACCAGCAAGAGCCGGGGTAAAAACCCTAAGTTCGGTTGGGTAGACTGGAACGAAACGGAAATGAAGGGTACTTTTATTACTTTCCCTGAGAGAGAAAATGTTCCTGAGAATATCAAAGAACAACTGATTGTAGAATTGTATTCAAAATAATAATCCAATGGTTGCCGATTTTGTTGGCAACCATTGCAATTTCACTCATCCCGGTAAATAAAAAACTTTACCCCATTAAACAAATAAACAAGTATTAATATGGCCATATTAAGCTTTCAGAAACCCGACAAAATCGTTTTACAAAAAGCAACAGAGTTTGAAGGACAATTTGAATTCCGTCCTTTGGAACCAGGATTCGGATTAACCGTTGGTAATGCCCTTCGCCGGGTATTGCTAAGCTCTCTGGAGGGATATGCCCTCGTAGGGGTTAAGATTGAAGGACTCAACCACGAGTTTGCTACTATCAAAGGAGTAACCGAAGACGTTACCGAAATGATTCTGAACCTGAAGCAGGTTCGTTTTAAGAAAAATGTTGATCATGAAGTGCTTACCGAAAGAATTGTGCTTACCATTAAAGGTCG
>JBIINW010000239.1:0-3893 GCA_044337245.1 Sediminibacterium sp.
CTGGTATGATAAGAGGCATCTTCAATAGCTAAAGCATACTCAGTAATCATCAGCGGTTTAAAGGGATCAATCATCACAGCCAGTTCATCTGTTCTTTCTTTTCCAATCGATTTTTCAACGCTGCCGGGGTGCGGACCATGCGGTATGCCGGCAGGGTGTAGGGTGATCTGACCTTGCACTACCGACTTACGGCTCATGAAGTCGCCATCTACATAGTATAACACTTCATCACTATCTACATTGCTATGATTATAGGGAGCAGGTATAGCCTCGGGATGGTAATCATATTTTCGGGGCACGAATGAACATACCACAAAATTGTGTGCCTCAAATGTTTGATGAACAGGTGGGGGCTGATGCACTCTTCCGGTTATTGGCTCAAAATCGTGAATGGAAAAAGCCCAGGGATAATGGTATCCATCCCAGCCAATAAAATCAAAAGGATGTGTGCCGTAAACATAAGGATAAATTAATCCCTGCTTTTTGATGAAAATAGGGAAGTCCCCTTTTTCATCATGCGTTACCAAGTTGTTCGGTCTCCGAATGTCCCGCTCACAAAAAGGCGCATGCTCCATCAATTGTCCAAACTGATTCTGGTATCTCTTTGGAAAACGAACGGGACTATAACTTTCAATAATAAATAAACGGTTATCGGTAGTGTTGAACTCAATCTGATAAATAGTTCCGCGGGGCACAATCAAGTAATCGCCATATCCAAAAGATATATTGCCAAAACCAGATTTTAAAACACCCGTGCCTTTATGAATGAAAATGATTTCATCGGCCTGACTATTTTTATAAAAATAATCCGTCATTGAATTGCGGGGTGCTGCCAGTGAAATTTGTAAATCTTGGTTAACCAGAACCGGCTTTCTGCTTTTTAGGTAATCGTCTTCAGGAGCAATATTGAAACCTAATAAGCTGGTATGCCGAAGGTGTTTTTCGTGGGCAATTTTAGGTTCTACCGAATAGGGCTCGCCCAATTTTTTCACCAGGGTTGGTGGATACGTATGGTAAACAAGCGAATACATACCGGAGAAACCTTCGGTAGATACCAGTTCTTCTGCGTACAAACTCCCATCCGGCTTTCTAAAGGCAGTATGGCGCTTGTGCGGAATTGTTCCTAGGGAATGATAGATGGGCATAGTCGGTTGAAATAAAGTGCAAAACTAACAATCATTAGTGCAAAGTAAAATTTTATTTCTAACTTTACGGTCTGTTAATTTTTAAAACGTTCTTTTTTATACATAAAAAATAAATTTATAATTTAATATATTGAATTACAATGAAATTAGTTAGTTATTCACTTAATAAAGCCACACATCTGGGGGTAGTGATAAATAGCCGAATATATTCCCTGGCTAAGTTGGTTTCCGGCATGCCAGATGAGATGATTGCATTTTTGCAATTAGGTGAGCAGGTACGTGCAGAAATTGCTGCGGAAATTGCAAAAAGAAAGGAAGCGGATTTACAAGTTGCTGCGGTGGAGGGATATCAGTTATTGGCGCCCGTTCCCCGCCCTACATCTTGTAGGGATGGATATGCTTTTCGGCAACATGTGGCTGCGGCCAGAAGAAACCGGGGGGTAGAAATGATTAAGGAATTTGATCAGTATCCGATATTTTATTTTACCAATCACTTGTCTATCCAGGGGCCCGGTCCCGTATTTTGTATGCCCGATCATTTTGAGCAACTAGATTTTGAGTTAGAAATTGCCATCGTAATTGGCAAGGAGGGAAGAAATATTCGAGCCGAAGAAGCTGATGAATATGTTGGCGGATTTACTATTATGAACGATTTGAGTGCGAGAAAATTACAGATGGAGGAGATGCTGTTAAATTTAGGGCCTGCCAAGGGGAAAGATTTTGCTACCTGTATTGGTCCCTGGTTGGTTACGCCGGATGAGTTGGCGCATTGCAAGGTTACGGCAAAGGCAGGGCATGTAGGTAATCAGTATAATCTATCGATGCAGTGTTGGGTAAATGATACGTTGGTTTCATCGGGTAATGTTCGTGATATGGATTGGACTTTTGCTGAAATCATTGAGCGATGTTCGTATGGCGTTACCTTGTATCCCGGAGATGTAATTGGTTCGGGTACGGTGGGTACCGGATGTTTTTTAGAATTAAATGGTACCGGAAAGTTACACGATCCGGCCTATCCGGTGCAGTGGTTACAGGCGGGAGATACGGTTAAGATGGCCATTGATGGATTAGGCGTTTTAGAAAATACCATAATGGCAGAACCTACTAATTGGTCTATTTTACAACGCAAAAAGAAAATTGAATAGGAGATATGGTAACTATTTCAATGGATCAATTAACAGCGCAGGAAGCGCAACAATATTTGCAGGCGGCCATCGTGCCCCGTCCTATTTGTTTTGCCTCAACACAGGATGCCCAGGGAAATGTAAACCTGAGTCCTTTCAGCTTTTTTAATTTATTCAGTATACAACCTCCTATTTGTGTTTTTTCTCCTTCCAGACGGGTGCGGGATAATTCCACCAAGCATACGTTGGATAATTTATATGAAGTACCTGAATGTGTAATTAACCTGGTAAATTATGCAATGGTGCAGCAGATGTCGCTTTCAAGTTGCGAATATCCAAAAGGGGTGAATGAGTTTATAAAAGCAGGATTTACTCCTATCCCCTCCGAAACGGTGGCTCCTCCTCGAGTGGCAGAGTCACCCATACAATTAGAATGCAGCGTTCAGCAAATAATTCCTTTGGGTGATCAGGGAGGTGCCGGCAATTTGGTAGTGGCGGAAATTAAAAGAATGCATATCAGTGAATCGGTATTGAATGCGCAACAGAAAATTGATCCGGTTTTACTAGATCTGGTAGCTCGCTTAGGCGAAGATGGGTATGCAAGAATTACTGCCAGCAATATTTTTCGAGTAGAAAAACCGAATACAAAATTAGGTATTGGAATTGATCATTTACCCGAATACATTGCACAACATCCGGAGTTATCGGGTAACGAAAAAGCACAATTGGCCAATGTGCACGCATTGCCGGCTTTTTTTCAGCAACATGCGGTTCGTAAATTAACCGCAGAACAAATGCAGTCTATCAAAATAGCACTTGCTAATAACGAGGTTGCGCTTGCATGGACCCTTATTGAAAACTCAGTTTCGCATCAATAATACGCAGTCCGTCGTTAATTAGTTTCGTATAGGTGGGATAATTTATTTTTTGCTGTTCAAGAAACGAGCGGGCCTCCCGGGCAATATTTGCATAAGTTTCGGATGAGTCGGTTAATTCTAATATTTCCATTGCACCCAGCCAATCTTGTTTACATTGCGTACTCAGTTGTTGCCATACCTCCGGTAGGGTTATTTCGGGTAATCTTTTTTCGCGAATATCCCTGATTTGTTTAATTAGACTTTGGTATTGGAGGTCTTCTTCTGTGTAGGGTTGTTGCGTAGTGCGTTGGTTGGATACGTATAATTGGTCGGCTATTTGAGATTTATCGGCCACCCCATTAAAAACAGATACGATGCTTTGCCCCACAGCCATATCATAGTTTCCCCAGTGGGGTTCAAAATAACGATTGCCGTTTACATCTTGCACTGTGCAATTGCGGAAGCTCAAAAGAACTAACTTACCATTGCTGAATAATGATTGGGTGAGTATGCCTTCTACTCGTATGCCATGTTCAAATTCCAAGGTAACTGGCTCGTTGTTTCGGATTGAGAATTGAATCAAATCTTTTTCAGTAAAATCTTCTAGAAATTTATTCGCGTCGTTTAATTTGCCCAAAGGTGATCCGAAGCCATCCGAATGATAGGTAGTATCATGCGAAGGTAATTGCTGATCATCAACCGCTAAAGCCGTACCTCCTGCCGTGCGGAAATATTGTAGGTTTCCGGATTGATCTTGAAAAAGCTCC
>JBIINW010000062.1:0-13539 GCA_044337245.1 Sediminibacterium sp.
AGACAAACTAACAAAAAAGCCAATCCCTCTGCTGTTCAAAGGGTTTCGTGTTTTGGGTATGCTGTTAATTTGCAGGTTTTGCACCTAATTTGTTGCTCATCTGTGAACCAGCTATTTTACCATTTTTACCACAAAAAATCATTGATAATCAGATAGTTACAATAAACATGTAGCCATTTTGTAAATATATAATTTTACCAAATGATAAAATAAGTAAAGTTAAAGCTTTATTAAATACTTGTTTTTGTAAAGCAATAAGTTTACATTTGTATTATTATAATCAATATCTAATTTCACTTTATGGGTAAGTTATCATTACAACTGCAACAGCTGAACAACAAGATGGGTGACTTTGCCTTGCTAAAGCAGGTAGCCATTCCGCCTACCGGTTGGATAAAAGCCATCCGCACTGCCATTGGTATGTCTATGCAGCAATTAGGCAAGAAGTTATCTGTTTCCAAGCAGGCAATACTAGATATTGAAAAAAGAGAAAAAAGCGGGTCTATCACCATTAAGTCGTTGAAAGAAATAGCCCGGGCATTGGATATGCAATTGGTTTATGGCTTTGTTCCAAATGATGGGTCATTGGACGCATTAATTGAAAAGAAGGCCACCGAACTGGCCACTAAAATTGTATTGCGCACTTCTAATACCATGAAGCTCGAAAACCAGGGCAATACCAACACGCGTATTGAAAAGGCTATCAAAGAAAGAGCTGAAGAAATTAAAAACGAAATGCCTAAAATTTTATGGGATTAGATTTAGACTACATAGATGGACAAACCCCCTTAGACGAAGAAGAAAAAGATGGTCTGCTTATTCCTACCATTGCCACCTGTGGCGAGTTAGACGAGTTTGAGCAGCAGAATATTGAACAAGCAGTGCAATGGACTTTAGGCCGTTCCTTTAAGCCGGAGGCTATTTTTACCGAAGACTTTATCCGCAAAGTACATAAGCAGATGTATGCCGATGTATGGGCATGGGCTGGTGAGTTCCGGAAAACCAACAAGAACATTGGGGTTGATAAATGGCAAATACCATCCGACCTTAAATACCTGCTGGATGATTCTAAGTATTGGCACGAAAACAATATCTACCCGCCAGATGAAATTGCGGTAAGGTTTAAGCACCGAATCGTAAGTATTCATTGCTTTCCAAACGGCAACGGACGGCATAGCCGGCTAATGGCCGATATTATCATCGAAAAAATATACAAGCTACCTGTTTTTAGTTGGGGGGCTGCCAATCTTTCCAGCGAAGGCGATACCCGAACAGCTTATCTTAAAGCCGTTAAATCTGCCGATAAAGGAGATTACAGTTTGCTGCTGAATTTTGCCAGATCATGAGGCATGTTCATGTAATCCATTGTTCAATTTTCTCTTGTGTTATTATCTGCACACAGTATAGAAAGCAAGAAAGATAAAATTATACACCAACCTCTTCTTTTACTTTATTTGCATAGACAATTCCTTTTTTCTCATTGTTTTTATTTCTTTTGAAATTTCTTCAATGGTTTCTATGAATTCGTCTAACCGATTGTTGTTGTTTAGGTACACATCATATACTATTTTTCCAACTTCATAATGAATTAAACAACGCCAGCGATTGGCGCCAGTATAACACTCAATCATAAAGCCAGATCTTGTAAAAAAGCGAAATTCAGTATATCGCTCGCTGTCGGGATCTCTCAGTTTTATTTCTTCCCTCACCATAGTTAGATGGGCAACTACTGAGTCTATTTCATCTTCATCAATATACTCTACATTGGTCATGGGAGCATCTGTAAAAATATTCCTACTACCTCTTTGATCTATTCTTATGCCATATAGTTTATGTCCGGTTACTAAATCTTTTACGGATGCTAGATATACTATTAACTCACGAATTCTTCCTCTTTCTTCTATGTGGTATTCTACGTGATTGCGATAGTTGTATAACTTTCTATGTATAAGGCTTTCGAAAGTAGAGTCAGCTCTTAGCACTACGGTATCAATATGATTTTTTTGTTGGGCAATGGAAGTAATGCTAAAAAAAAGGAGGAATACAAAAGCAGCTGTTCTCATATGAGTTTTTTAATAATCACATCAAGTTTTATGCCAAAGCTGAAATAGTTTATTTTTCCCAGTATTTTGAAATGCTAAGTGATGGATAATATCAGAAAGGTGATTGTATATATTTTGGTGGATTAAGACAGTTGCTTATCTGTAATCCAACTATTTGGAGTAGAATTTTTGTTTAGCAATACTTTTCAATATCCCCCCCTAACTCATTGAACTCCTGTATCTTTACCCTAATTAAGTAGCCAAAACTATTTTGCATTCATGGTATTACCCTCCATTGATATCTATTTTTCTTTTGTGTTTCTGGTTGCTATTATTGGATTAATAGTGGCTGCCATTTTGTATTTTTTAAACAGGGAGAGCTCCTTTTCTGCCCGCTTATTAGCCGGGTACTTGCTGAGCATTTCAGTGATTTCTTTGTTTTCTGCCCTTTATCATACCAATTTCTTTTTATTTTTTCCCCATGTGCCCCGAACGATGGTTTTCTTGTCGTTAAGTGCCTCTCCCTTTGCTTACCTATACGTGCGCAGTGTGTTGCGACAGCAATATGCCTGGACGAAATCGGACTTCTTATTCTTTATTCCGGCTGTGTTGTATACTATTAATATGATTCCCTTTTATGCAATGCCGATGGATGAAAAACTAGCGATTATTCGCCAACAGCTGGCCGATAATTCTATAATTGCACTGGAGCCGGAAGGATGGTTGCCGGAGGGTTGGGGTATTATTTTAAGAATGGTTTATGGAGTGGTACTGGCATCTTTTCAGGTAAAAATGTTGGTTAATTGGAGGAAAAAAAATTCAGAAAAATTGATACCTCAAAACCTGGCAATGTTCAGGTGGTTAATTGGATTTACCATGCTGGTATTGTCGAGTTTTATTATACTCTTAATCGAATACGCATTTCAAATTTCTTATTTCTTTGATTTTTACAGATTGATTACCTTAACCATGACGGTGTCTATCTGTATTACCTGCATTTTTTTATTTTTACAGCCTAATCTATTGTATGGATTAACCGGATGGTTTCAGGAAGCTAATGAATCAACTATATCCGAACCCGAAATTGCAATTGCTCAGGAAACCACCCCAAGCAACACATTCAGCAAAGAAACTGAAAGAAGTTATAGGGCATTGCTAGAGTCTCATCTTACCAACCAGCAGCCCTTTTTAAAAGTGGGGTACAAAATTGGTGATTTGTCAAAGGAACTGGATATCCCTACCTATATCCTGTCTGCCTTCATCAATCAGGCTTATGGGAAAAACTTTAATGAATGGGTAAACGAGTATCGGGTACATTATTTGAAGGGATTGCTCCAAAAAAACCCCGATTTCCGAAAATATACTTTCGAAGCCCTAGGTAATTTAGCCGGCTTTAATTCCCGCACTACTTTTATTGCGGCCGTAAAAAAAACAACCCAAAAAACCCCTTCCGAGTTTTTTGAGCAAATTATTAGCGAATAAGTTGTTGAGTTTGTTTGGTATTTACCAATTTTAGAAATTTTGAACGCTCAGAAGCCGAATACTACTATTTACAGAGTTTATTTTGGTACAAACTTAACCAAGAATATATAATAATTTTTTTATTATATATGTAAAATCAACTAACATGAAAAGACTACTTGTAATCCTATGTATAGGAGTTTTAGCCGCTTGCCAGCCCACCGGCTCAAAAAATGAAGCAGGAGCTGGGACTGGAGCTGCCGGGGGAGATAAACTTACTACCCGTATTGGAAATCTTTCATTAGAAAGTGGATATCCATCCCTTGAATCAGTAGATAAATTGTATGATGAAAGGGACTTTCAGCGAGCTTGTATTGTACATAACTGGGGTTTGCCGATGGTGGGCTTTCATGCGCTACACCTAGCACAAAGAGATCAGATAGGCGTAAAAGACGGAGAAGTATCGGTTTTCAGGGATTTGAACGATAAAAAAGGGATGTTAACCCCCAATATAACTACCGTTTATGCTTTTTGTTTCTGGAACCTCGCCGAAAAAGGGGCTTTGGTAGTAGATGCGCCGGCAGGACTAATCGCCGGCGGAGTATTAGACTTATGGCAGCAACCTATAACGGATATCGGACAAACTGGGCCAGATAAAGGCACTGGCGGAAAGTACCTGATTTTGCCTCCCGGCTCTCAACCTATTTCGGCTCCGGGCTATCGGGTATTTGTTTCCCCAACCGTGCAAATTTGGTTTGGTACTCGTGGTTTAGATCCAGACCCCGCAAAGGCAGAAGCTACTGTTCGCCAGCATAAATTTTATGCCTGGGCCGATCGTGCAAAACCTGCCCCAACTAATTATATACCGGTTGCCGGCAAACCCTGGAATTCAGAACATCCTTCCGACAGTAGATATTTTAAACTGGTAGCCGAAGCATTGATGAATGAACCGGTCCAAACCCGCGATCGGGTGATTGCCGCTATGCTGGTTTCGTTGGGAATTGAAAAGGGAAAACCTTTTCAACCTAATGAAAGACTTACAAAAATATTAGATCAGGCAGCCATGCTAGGTGAGTTAACTGCCCGTGCCAATGCATATGAAAAACGATTTAACGGTGCAAAAGTGTGGGAGGGTAAAAAATGGGAATATGCTAATATGGTTGAGTTGAATCAGGAGGATACCAATTATACGCAAATTGATCAACGTGCTTCTTGGTTTTATGAGGCGATTGGTAATAGCACCGGAATGCAGGGAAGAGTATTGGGTTTTGGACAAGCCTATCTAGAAACTTCCAAAGACAAAGCCGGTAATTGGCTGCTTGGTGCCAAAAACTATCGGATACATATTCCGGCAAATGTACCTGCTAGGCAGTTCTGGTCGATTACTTTATACGATAACGTATTGCGCAATCCGGTAATCACCGACCAGGGCTCTGCCGATATCTCTTCTCGGAAAGATATTGCAGTGAATGCCGACGGATCAGTAGATGTATATTTCGGACCTTCCAAGCCCGCTTCATCCAATAAAAATTATATTAAAACGATTGCAGGTAAAGGCTGGTTTCCTTATTTCAGGTTTTATGGACCAAGTGAAGCTTACTTTGATAAAACCTGGCAGTTAGAAGATATTGAAGAAATCAAGTAGTATTTCTTAAAATTAATTGGTAGATAAAAAGAGCAATCAATTTTTGATTGCTCTTTTTATTGGTGATATGCTAACCTTAGTAAGTATGCAAATAGTAACGAACCAGATAGACTTTAATGGACATCGAAAACTCTTGGCAAGCATATAGTTGCAGATAACTATTGAATGGATAAAAGATATTTATTTGTCAATATTTTTCCAGACCCCTCCAGTATATTTTTTTCCATTCGGTGTTCAGCTTTTACTTCATCTTGGTAGAGTACTACTGTTTTATCCGGATTGCAACGGATAAATTGGTTATTAATCAGGTAAGTTTTTTGAGCGCCGGAAAAATGGATTACCGGTAAATTGTTTGTCGTTTCAATTTGTTTGAATTGATTGTTTCGAATAGTTACAATGGGTCCCAGCGTACTTTCATCTACTCCAGGCCGGGCAATGGAAATAATTTGTCCAGCAAATTGCTCAAATTGATTGTTCGTGAGGGTTAAGTGTTCAACCGGGTACAACCCCTTTCTCTCATTTTCTTGTTGCAGATTGAGGATGATTCCACTGCCCATAAAAAATCGGTTATTGCTAAAAACAATACTGTCTGCCACACTTGTTTTATAAGCATAGAAAAAAGATGCTTGGTTTTGGATAATGCTACAATTATTAATTCGGAACCAGGAATGTTTGTAATTGCCCGAACTATCCGTGGCAATCCATGCGTTCGCAGTAGATTTCTGCAGATTCACTATCAGATTCGAAAGCGTTAAACTGCTTCCGGCCATTATCTGAAATACAAATGGAGCACCGGTGGATGCTATTGAAAATCGGAGCGTATCGGTATGCTTTGCAGTTAAGGTTAGATTCCCCTTTATCTGAATAGGGAGGGGTAGCTCATAATTGATACCGGTGAGTAAAATCGTTACCTTTTCAGTTGTTTGAGCATTAATATGCTGATATAATTCTGTACCGTTTTTACAACTTACTTGTTTGAGAATTGGATTTTTAGGGGCAGGCTTAAACCATTTCGCTCCAGTGCCTCCATCGGCCTGACTTTTGATTTCTTGGAGCCTTTTTGTTGATAGAATGCCCGGATTCGATTGGATAGTAAGGTTAGAGGCGTCGGGGGCGTTTTTAATAATGGAATCTTGCCAACGCTTTGGGTTCACTAATGGATGGGCAGGAAAAATGATGGAATCTGAAGCTGTAAAACGAAAAGAAGTGGATGTTATTCCTTTCGGCAGCGATTGCTTGCCCAAATGATTGGTTAGATTACCTGCAAAAACAAATCCATCTATTTTGTCGTAAGCACGGAATAATAAGCTGTCTGTTTTGTTGACAAATAAATTGTTTACCATTACTACCTTACTCGGGGCTTGACTTCTTTCTTTATCGCTGCCTTCACCAAAGCTCATCGGGGCACAATCAATAAAAGTATTATTAGCAACCAACGCGTTGGTTACGGGAAGATACCGAATAGCCGGTGAGTTCGGAACGCCATTCATAATGCAAAGTGGGGCTCTGAATCCCTCTCCTCTGCATTGATAAAAGTAATTGTTCACTATCCAGTTCCCTTCATTAATGATTCTTACACCCCCAGTGCCCGCTTTGTTATTTCCGAGAAATACATTTTCAATTACTTTATTATTATTTCCATGTCGCAATACTACCGCACCCTGGCAGGAAGTAAAGAGATTGCCCCGTATAATATTCGCGCCGGATTTTATGGAAATGATTTCCGCTTCTCCGTCGCAATTGGTAAAAGAATTATTAGCAATAAGGGTGTTCGAATTAAATTCACATTGTTCGGATACGCCTACCCGGATAATTTCACCAGTATTGGAGGCCAGCGGTATTCTGAATCCAAAGTTATTATGGTCTATGGAGTGAAAGTTATTTCTGCTTTGCTCGTTTTCTAACACAACGGCAACTAATACTCCCATGTTTTGCTTATTCAAAAAAGTACAGTGGTCTAGTCTGTTATTTTTCCCCTGAAATTCTACCCAATAATTTTCTACCAATCTTTTGGGAGTAGTATAGCTATCAATTACACAATTCGTAACCCGACAATGGTTGGCTAACTGGGTTGACTTATTTCGAAAACTAATTACAGATTTGTTGCCTGCGTTTCCATTGGTAAAAAACCATCCATCAATTACCAACCATTCGCCACCAATCGACAGCGAAGATTGACCGGTAATTTGCACTTCCCCGGGTACGCTTACTTTATAAATGATGGGTGCCTGTTCGGTTCCTTTTGCTGTAAGTTGTATGCCAATATTTTTCCAATCTCCAGCCTGTAACAAAATCAGGTCGCCCGGCTGGGCTGCTTGATCTGCCTGTTGTAACTCTTTTACATTATATACCTTCCAGGTTTTTGCTGATAGTCCGGTTACAAAAAATAGTAAAATGCCGAAGAGCAGGATGCATATTTTTTTCATAAAAGATCTAATTATGCAGAAAATTTCAAGGAGGACTCCCTTACGATTAACTTGGGATGTAGAATTTTTTCAATAGTGGTAGCCGTTTCTTTATTATGCATAGTTTCTATAAACAGTTTGGCAGCTGCTTTGCCCATTTCAAAAGAAGGCATTTCAACACTTGATATAGCAGGTGTAACTAGACTAGTAACCGGTTCATTATTAAATCCAACTAACCCAATATCGGTTGGCATCTGCAGTCCCTTTTTCTTTATGGCCAGCATCGCGCCAATTGCCATTCGGTCGCTGATGGTAAATATGGCATCTGGCTTTTTTTTCATAGACAGTAATTCCAGTGTGGCGTAATAGGCATAGTCCTGATTAAAATCACAATGAAGAATTAAATCTGGATCCAATTTAATTTTATGTTTTTTCAATGCCTGCTTATAACCTTCCAGTCTGCTATTGCTGATTCCCAGGTTTTCGGGACCTGCCAGTACGGCAATTTTTTTATATCCCTGCTCAATCAGATGTTCAGTTGCCATAAAGCCTCCAGCCTGATTGTCCAGCCGAACACTGGGGGCCGAAAGGTGCGGCGTTATTCTGTCGAATACAACCACCGGCAAATTTCTGTCCTGAATTTTTTTAAAATGTTCGAACGACTTGGTTTCACTGGAAACCGAAATAATAAAGCCATCTACTAGGCTTTCGAGTAGCCGTTGCGTATTCAGTATCTCTCTGCCGAACGATTCATTACTTTGGCAAACCATCACGGTATAGCCGGCCTCGAGGGCAACTTCGTCAATTCCTCTAACCATTTGTGATAAAACATAGTCTAAATTGGGAATAATCACTCCAATAGTATGTGTTTGGTTTTGCCGAAGGCTTAGTGCCAAGCGATTGGGCTGATAATTCAGTTCCTGGGATAATGACAATACCGCTTGCCTGGTTTCCTCACTTACGTCCGGGGCATTTCTGAGTGCTCTAGAAACGGTTGAAAGTGAAATATTCAACCGCTTGGCAATGTCTTTGATAGTAGCTGGATTGTCCATATGATTGGCGATCCCTAAAGCTACACGTAATTATAATTCGAAAAAACCGGTAACCTTGCCGGCAACCTTGCCGGAACATAAAGTATTCAAAAAATTTAACGAAAATGAAATAGAATTAGAATTTTTCTAATAAAAAGCCAAAAAAGTTTATATTATTTAAAGTAAGTAACTAAGGGGGAGTTGTAATAGATGGGCTATTATTACTAAATCAACTGCTTTGCTGTTTGTGTTATACTGATTGCTATGCTTATTAATGCCATTGCCCTGCATGCTTTGCCGTGTTCAATTCAGCTGAATAGGGGAAGCCAAGCACCCCTTTTTTACCCGCTGCAGGAAGTTAGCTATTTACTTAATCATACCCGGAGAAGTCAAGGGTTTTTGAAGCCAATTATATCCATCTAATTAATTTGTATGCAGATAAAAGACAAAGGGAATTTGTATGTGGAAAATGATCATGTAGCCATCGAGAACATTGATAGGGGCGTTTGCAGAAAAGTGATGGCCTTTGATGATCAGTTGATGATGGCGAAAGTTTTTTTTGAAGCCGGAAGTGTAGGGGTACTTCACCAGCATATCCATTCTCAAATTTCCCATATAGAAAGCGGCTTATTTGAAGTGCAAATTGGCGAAATGAAAAAAGTATTAAAAGCAGGAGACGCTTTTTACATTCCCCCAAATTCGCTGCATGGTGTGGTGTGTTTAGAAAAAGGGGTACTGATCGATGTGTTTAGTCCTATGAGAGAAGACTTTGTTATATAATTTTTATCTATATAAAATCTTTAACGATTTATAAACCAAAAACTGCTATTATGAAACTTTTGCGAGTAGTATGTACCATTCTGTTGATATTTTTGGCAGGCACTTCTTTTGCCCAAAAAAGAGTCATCACCGGAAAGGTAATTGATCAAACCACCAAAGAGCCACTCGGCGGTGTTTCCATCATTGTGGGGAAAGACCGCGGAACTGCCACCACTCAAACAGACGGTAGCTATTCTGTTTCTGTAGAGCCTGGTATTAAAATCCTCACCTATACCTATATAGGGTATACCCCACAAACCTTTACAATTGAAGGAAAGTCGGTGGTAAATGTGTCTTTACAATCAGAAGCAGCCATACAAAACGAAGTGGTTGTAGTTGGATATGGTAGTCAGAAAAGATCTAATATTTCCGGCGCTGTAGCTAAATACAAAAATGAGCGCATAGACGAAACTCCCGTATCTCGTTTAGACCAAGCCCTTCAGGGTAAAATTGCCGGAGTTACCGTTCAAAACGTTTCTTCAGAAGCGGGTGCTGATCCCAAAATATCTATTAGAGGAATCAGTTCCATTAATGCCGGTGCAGCGCCGCTGGTAGTAGTTGATGGACAAATTACCCCCGATGGCTTGGCTTTTATTAACCCCGCTGATGTTGAATCTGTGGAGGTTTTGAAGGATGCAGCTTCTGCGGCTATTTACGGTTCAAGAGGTTCCAGTGGCGTTATATTGGTTACCACCAAAAGGGGGATTGCCGATAAGCCAAAGTATAATGCGAAATACTCATACGGTGTTAAGTCGGATTATAAGCGATATGATATAATGACTACCAGTCAGTACGTTGGTATGTTATTTGATGAAATGGCCAAGAAGAAATTAGATCCCACCGTTAATCAGGCTTCCAACACGGTAAACAACAACGACCGTAGTGCCTATGTGGTGGAAACTCAGATAAATAAAGTCGCAACCGACTGGCAAGCTGAATCTTTGCAACAAGCCAGGTTTCAAACTGTTCAACTCGGGTTATCTGGCGGCAGCAAAACTGTGAAATATTATTTTTCCGGCGGTTACCAGGGCGATAAGGGGATGATGTATAAAAGTAATTATGAGAAGTTTAATATACGGGCCAAACTGGATGCAGACTTAAGCTCTAAAGTTAAGTTAACCGTGAACCTCAATCCATCCTACAGTAACCGGATTAGTCCCTCTCAAAATTTTACTAATTTTTGGAGAATGCCGGGATGGTTACCTGTTTATCACAATGAGGCTTCTGCGGCATTGGCTAGAACTAATCCTTTGCTATCAAATATCAAGGCCGGAGATTATGCGCATCAGCGACACTTTAGTGCCCTAAACTATTCAGGAACGATGCCCGATGGTAGCTCTTGGTCGGGTTCTGGAAATCCGGGTGGATCTGCACAGCAAAATCCGAAATCGGAAGTAGACAGATCAGATATTGAAGTAAATGAATATCGGCTACAATCATCTGCAGAATTGAGTGTGAAAATTTTACCAGGCTTAACTTTTAAATCTTTAGCCAGCGGATACCTCAATTATACCAAAGGATTAAATTTTTCCGAAAGAAGTGCCAATAGAGACGGCGATTTGAATGTGGGTGTGTTTTCGGATAATTCTAATATTTACTTGCTAAACGAAAATACTTTCAATTATATCAAGTCTTTTAAAGATCATGATATTACGTTACTCGCAGGGGTAACAACCGAAAGAACCACCATCAATCGTAGTCAAACTACCGGATTTGATTTTCCAAGCGATGATATCAGAACCCTTTCTAGTGCAGCACAAATTGATAAAAACCGTTCATTCGGAACCAAGTCTATAATTGGGTTGAATTCTTTTTTAGGACGATTCACCTATGCATATAAAAACAAGTACTTATTTTCTACCAGTTTCAGACAAGATGGTAGTTCTTATTTTGGGCCTGGTAATAAATGGGGGTCTTTTCCGGCAATTTCAGCAGGTTGGGTAATTTCTAAGGAAGATTTTATGAGGGATGTGACGGAAATAAGTAATTTGAAATTCCGCGCCAGCTATGGGGCAACCGGTAATAACCGGATTGTTGCGGATGCCTGGGTAGACTTATTGTATGGAGCTAATTATCCGTATGGATCCGCTACCGGATCTAGCTTCCCCGGATTAATATCTTCCCCTTCCATTATTGCGAATCCGGATATTACCTGGGAAAGAACCTTTCAAACCAATTTGGGCGTGGATGCTTCCTTCCTGAATAATGCGATTTCTGTTTCAATAGATTATTATAACTCGCGCACAGAAAAATTGCTTCTGCAACAATCTGTAATGGCATTCACAGGCGTTCCCCAATATTGGAATAATCTAGGGAGTTTACGAAATACCGGATTTGAAATAGATTTAAGTACAAAAAATGTGCAAACCAAAAACTTTAAGTGGACTACCTCTGCCAATCTATCTCATAACAGAAATGAAATTATTGAGTTAGGCACACAGCAATTTTTACTGAATCAGGGTGAGCGTTCTGAAGTATATCGCAATCAGGTGGGGAAACCATTGGTTGAGTATGTAGGATTCAAAACCGCTGGTGTATGGATGTCTCAAGCCGAAATTGATGATGCAAGGTTAAAAGGACTAACCTCTAATTTAACAGCTGCATTTACGCCAGGAGGTTTGCGCATTGAAGATGTGAATGGCGACAACAGGCTGGATAACAACGACCGTGTGGTTTTAGGAAATCCTTATCCAACATTTATCTGGGGACTTACCAATAATTTTTCCTTCAAAGGATTTGAGCTCAGCATTTTTCTGCAGGGCAGTAATGGCGGCCAGTTGATTAATGGCGATCCTAATTATAATGAGTCGGGCAGAAACATGTTTGTGTATAACTCGAATCGTTGGGTAAGTGCCGGATATCCCGGGGATGGAAAAACGCCGGTTTCCAGAGGAACAGGGTTTAACTGGATGTTGACTGATTATGTGGTAGAAGATGCCTCTTATTGGTCGCTGCGCGAAGTTAACCTGAGCTATTCCCTGCCAGCTGGGGCAATGAAAAAAATTGGATTAAATGGATGCCGGTTTTATGTGGCTGCCCAAAACTTATTTTATCATATGGCAGACAATTATCGGAGCATCAATCCGGAGGGAAGATTCCAAAATGGACCGTATAGCTCTGTGCTAATCGACGGATATCAGCGAGGAAGTTTCCCTATTCCTAAAACTATTTTAGCCGGAGTAGATATTAATTTTTAATCTGAAAAAACGCATCATATGAAACACATATATATTTTAATAGTTGGGATAAGTATTTTGTCCATTTCTTGTAAAAAGAATATTGATTTATATCCCTTGAATAATGTAGCCGTAGATAATTTCTACAAAAATGCTGCAGAAGTGCAAACTGCTCTTTCCGGATGTTATGCCGGATTGCGGAACACGCTTATCGAAGAGTGGCAAATGACGGAATTACGCAGCGACAATTCCATTATGGGAAATGCTGCGAGTGGTTCTGTACCCAACCGCGAAAAAAGCGATCTTGATTTATTTATTCCAGCCACATCATTAACCGCTATTTATAATTATTGGAGTGCTAACTATACCAATATCCGCAATATCAATCTGGTATTAAATAGTTTAGCATTGGATTATGATTCCACATCCGGAAAGCTGGTTAAATCAACTTCTACGGTAACCATTACCGACGCGGAATTTAAAGAGTTATCTGCTCAGGCGGCTTTTTTACGCGCTTACCATTATTTTAATCTAGTTAGATTGTTTGGCGGTGTTTTTTTAGTTCACGAACCCTTTATTGGATCTCAGGCTTTGGAAGCCATTAATATTAACAGAAGCAGTGCCAGCAGTATTTACAAGTTAATACTTGCCGATTTAGAATATGCAGCTGCCAATGGGGTATCATTGAATTATACCGCTTTTGCTACTTCTAATGCAGGCAATAATTTGGGTAAAGTGAATGCATGGACTGCAAAAGCTTTATTAGCCAAGGTATTGCTTACGCTGAATAGAAAAACGGAAGCCAGTACTTTATTAACGGATATCATCGCCAATAGTGGGTATGGATTAATCACATCCGGCATCACGCCCTATGCAGATGTTTTTTCTGTAAATAGTGAAATGAATAGAGAAATTCTGTTTGCTGTTCGATATAAGGCAGGCGGTTTGGGGCTGGGATCT
>JBIINW010000240.1:0-3859 GCA_044337245.1 Sediminibacterium sp.
CCGCAAGATTCAACCTATTCCGCTGAGTAAACAGGTAAAAACTACCCGTAAATACCACTTTTTTTGAAAGGGTAACGAAGTTAGGGAAGAATTACTGCATTAGCTGTTAAAGTTTACCTTTGCAAGCATGACGAACCCACTCCTTTCCATCGCCCGCGAAGCCATCTTATTAGAGTCGGCAGCTTTGTCGCAAATGGCGGCCAATCTGAATGAGTCTTTTGCGCTAGCCGCCCAAGAGATACATGCTTCCGGCGGACGCCTGGTAGTAAGTGGTATAGGCAAGAGTGCCATCATTGCGCAAAAAATAGTGGCCACCCTCAACTCTACGGGTACCCCTTCCCTGTTTATGCATGCTGCAGATGCCATACATGGCGATTTGGGTATGGTGCAGCCGGGCGATATTGTATTGTTGATCAGCAAGAGCGGGGAGAGTCCCGAAATAAAAGCCCTCGTACCCCTGATTAAAAAAGCCCCGTTTCGGCTGATTGGCATTACGGGCCAGCCAGACAGTTTTCTGGCCAAAGAGAGTGACCATGTGCTGAATACATGGGTAGAGAAAGAGGCTTGTCCACACAACCTAGCACCCACCACCAGCACCACGGCTCAGTTGGTAATGGGCGATGCGCTGGCGATATGCCTGATGCATTTGAGCGGATTTACGGGAAATGATTTTGCCCGTTTTCATCCGGGGGGAAATTTAGGTAAGCGGCTCTCCTTATTAGCGGGCGATTTGGCGGCGGAACATGAACAACCTAGGGTATTGCCATCGGCTTCGTTAAAAGCGGTGATTGTAGAGATTACCGAAAAAAGATTAGGGGTAACGGCTGTGGTGGATGAAAAGGATGCGGTAATTGGCATCATTACAGATGGTGATTTGCGCCGGATGCTGGAGAAAAGAGACGATATCCGCAATATCCAGGCCTCCGAAATCATGTCGCCCCATCCCAAAACCATCTCCCCAAATGCATTGGCTGCCCAGGCACTGGAAGAAATGCGTACCCACGATATCAGTCAACTGATTGTTGCCGAAAATGGACAATACCGGGGCATTGTACACCTGCACGACCTCATTCGGGAGGGTATTATCTAAGTATTTTCACCCATCCGGTAAACATCCGCCCTAAAGCCTGTAGTTTTGCAGGAATTTTCGTGGTAAATCCCTCGCCTACATGAAACATGCACACTATTATGTGGCCATTATGGCCGGAGGAATTGGTAGCCGTTTTTGGCCGAAAAGCCGCACCTCCTATCCCAAGCAATTTTTAGATATTCTGAATACCGGCAAATCCTTGTTACAGTGGACCTACCAGCGCTATGCCAGTTTTATTCCTGAAGAGAACATATTTGTGGTAACGTCTGATGAATATGTAGGGCTGGTGGCCGATCAGTTGCCAAATATGAAGGGAGATAATATTTTAGCCGAACCCAGTCGTAAAAACACGGCCCCCTGTGTGGCGTATATTTCTTTTAAGTTACAGCAGATCGATCCGGAAGCTTGTTTAATAGTAGCCCCCAGTGATCACCTGATATTAGATGAGCAGCAGTTTATACAAACCACGCTGCAGGCATTGCAGTTTGTAGAATCGGTTCGGTCGTTGGTAACACTGGGCATTACGCCCACGCATCCGAATACCGGATATGGCTATATACAACACGAGCCCTTGCCGGTAGCGGAGGGTATTTATAAGGTAAAAACATTTACCGAAAAGCCCAACCTCGAGCTGGCGCAAACGTTTATTGCCAGTGGCGACTTTCTATGGAATGCGGGCATATTTGTTTGGAAGGTAGATTCGGTGATAAAGGCTTTTGAGCAATACCAGCCCGAGATGTACGAGTTGTTTGATGCGGAAAAAGCCCTTTTTAACACACCCGGAGAGGAAGCCGCAATTAATCGTATTTATCCATTGTGCACCAATATTTCCATAGACAATGCCATAATGGAAAAAGCTAATAATGTTTATGTGATACCTTCTTCCTTTGGCTGGAGCGATTTAGGCACCTGGAACAGTGCGTATGACAATCTGGAGAAAGATTATTTAGGTAATGCGGTGGCCGGTGATAGT
Source organism: Sediminibacterium sp. (assembly GCA_044337245.1). GTDB lineage: Bacteria > Bacteroidota > Bacteroidia > Chitinophagales > Chitinophagaceae > Sediminibacterium. The sequence goes on from JBIINW010000240.1 coordinate 2,064, forward strand.
GTTATGATTATTGATGCCACCAAGTGTATGGTATCGGTACCCGATAAAAAATTATTGGTATTACAGGGCGTGGATGACTGTATCATTGTAGATACTCCGGATGTACTGATGATTTGCAAGAAGGAAAAAGAGCAGTCGATAAAAGAATATGTTGCCGAAGTGAAAAGGAATATTGGTGATCATTTTGTGTAGGAACAAGCATTATACTTTATGCTTTGTTGGGGACTTAAAAGTGTCTCACTCAATCGAATGGATTTTATTTTTTCATTAGACCATAAAATATCCTGTTGCTTTCCCTCGACCCTCTTTTGTAATATTTCCATTTTTAACTAATGTTGTCAAAGATTTTTTTACGGTAGGCAACGCCAGGTTTAGTTTCTTTGATACTTCACCCGAGCTGCATCCCGGGTGATTTTGTATGAAAAACAAAATGCGATGTTCTCGTTGAGATATAGACTTGGTTATTTTTCCGTCGGCTAATTTAGCCAGTAATTGCTCTTGTATATTTATCAAACAACTAACAAAAAAAACTAGCCACTCCGTAATATTTTCACCTGGTCTGTTTCGCTGTGTTTGCATGAGCACTTTGTAATACTCCGATTTTCTATTTTCAATCTCATGCTCAAAACTTACATATTGAATCCAGGAATACCCATTTTGTAAAAGCAGTAAACTACCCAGCAACCTGCTTAATCTTCCATTACCGTCTTGAAATGGATGGATACTTAAAAACTCGTAAACAAACAAAGCAGTCTTTACCAATGGGATTGTTTCTTTATCGGAATAATACCATTCAACCAGCTGCATCATGGCATCTTGTGTTGCTATTCCGGGCTCAGCTGTTCTGAATACCAATTGCTTAGTTCCATTCAAAAAATTTGCTTCAACTGCATTACTCACTTGTTTATAGTTCCCTCTATGCCAGGCATCTTTATCGCCATGTGCCATCAATATTTTATGCAAGTTTTTAATTTGACTTTCTGAAATATTGATGGATGCATAGTTTTCAGCAATTGTATCTAATGCTTCAAAATACCCAATAACTTCCTGCTCATCTCTTTCTTCAAATTTGGAAACAGACAATTTTTCAATTAATACTGCTACTTCATCGTCTGACATTTGCGAACCCTCTATACGGGTTGAGGCACCAACACTTCGCACGGTAGCAATTGATTTTAATTGCTTTAAAGATGCACCAGCTCGCTTTTCAATAGTTTCCCAGGAAGCATCAAATCTGTCTATTTTACTTAATTGAGTAAGCAGTTGCATACCCAAATCAAGTTGTAGTGTATGTATGTGTACACTCATAAAATATCCGTATTTATCCGTAAATATACGAATATTTATCCGATTCAATCAGAGAAAATATCCGTATTTATCCGAAAATATCCGAATAGAGTTGTAAAAAAACACCGATTACATTTTCGAAAACTCGAGCCATTCCGAAGAAAATAACTAAGAATATGGGGTTGGGTGTGAAATTCACATAAGTGGCCTACATCCACTTCGGATAAGACTTTTTACTTATGTAGTAATGCCAAATCCCCAAAAATGTATAATAATTGGGGATCATAATCCCCATAAACATAGTATAATTGGTGATTACGGAAAGAAGTACATTCCCTTACTCGCATTGTCTTCCGATGCAGGTGAGAGACTATGCGCCTCGGAGTTTACATCACTATTTTTTTTGTAAAAGAACATATCCTACTGAAATAGCAAATGCACTATGATGATAACTACCACTATTGCTCGAATTACTTGTAAATAAATTACGAAATCCATATCTATATGTT
>JBIINW010000005.1:0-40615 GCA_044337245.1 Sediminibacterium sp.
GCTGGATAAAAGCTGGAGCGCCTTTTTCACAGTTGGTTATTCATCGGCCGGAAAGCGATCTTTTTCGGCAAATGGCTATGGCAAGCAGTAAAGGGAATATGGTAGCTACAGCGCGCATCTATCCGTTTGCTGCTGCGGATGCAGGGGAAGTAAAAAAGCTTTCGGATAATTATCGGGTTATTCAATCGCTAGCAAAGGATATTCCTGCTTTATCGGTATCCTTTTTTGGAAAAGCGAATTATAATTCGCAACGACTTACCGAATTGCAGCCCTTACAGGAGCAAATTGTATCGCTGCAACTTGCTAAAATGCCCGTAACCAATAACGACCTTGCCTGGATAGGAAAATTACCTCATCTAGAGAAGCTGAATCTAAACTATACGCAGGTAACAGATGAAGGACTTTCGCAATTAACTTCACTTACTGCTTTGGAGTCTCTTTCACTTACCGGAACAGGCGTAACCGCAAAAGGTATTACTGGATTTTTGCAAAAGCGCCATGTGAAGGAGTTATTTCTGTGGGACACGCCGATACCTACTCAGGAGATTGCCAATCTGCAAAAGCAATTTAGTAAAACTGTGATTGAAGCAGGATTTCGGGGAGGAGATACTACGGTGCTTGCATTAAATGACCCCATCATTCAAACTACCGAAGGATTTTTTACGGGCACACAAAGTTTACAAGTAAAACATGTAATTAAGGGAGCCGCCTTGCACTATACATTAGATGGGAAGGAACCGGATAGCGCTAGTGCTGTATATACTCAACCAGTTTCTATTAACGCAACCACAAGCCTTCAGGTGAAAGCCTATAAGAAAGGATGGTTGCCCAGCAAGGTAGTACGCAAAAACTTTATTCGAGCCGGATTCCCTTTTATGAGTGTTAGCTTTTTACTGCCTGCCGATCAAAAGTATCGGGAAAATGCTGAGAATGTGTTGAAGGATTTTGATGCAGGCGACCCTACGGACTTTTCAACCAAGTGGCTGGGGTTTCAGAAAAATGATGCATTGGTGGTTTTGGATGCAGGAGAAGAACGATTGCTTAAGGAGTTACAGATAAATGCATTAATTAATGTGGGCGCACATATTTTTCCACCGGTATTTATAAAAGTTTGGGGAAGTATAGATGGGAAAAACTGGAGCTTGTTGCAAACAGTTAATCCTGCTAAGGCCACGCCTACTTCTCCCTCAGGTGCCCTGCTGATACCCATAACCTTCTCAGCAACCAACGTAAGGTATGTAAAGATGCAGGCCCATCCCTTGCCGGTTTTACCTACCTGGCATCCCGGAAAAGGCTTACCTGCCTGGTTTTTTGTGAGTGAGGTAGTGGGCAATTAATCTAGGCTACTAGCTTGTTAGTAGCCTATTCTTGCACTGCCAACAACGCATCCACTATTTCTTGTGGCGTTTTTGGGGTATAATTAAAATGCTGATTGAACTTACTGCTATCAAAATAATAGTCAGCAGAATATTGATACAACATTTCAACCATTTCCCGCATATAAGGTACGAAAAGACCTAAGAATCTAATCATACCGGCAGATACGATAGAATATGCTGGTTGCTGATGCATTCGGTGAGCGAAAAGTCGAATCCAGTCGGCACCTGTTATGCGGCTTGCATCGGTTGGTAAATTCCATACCTGTTGAAATGCTTCGGGAGTGGTTCCTAAAATGGCCGTACCCTTTCCCAAATCGGGTAAATGGCTGAAATTGTGCACTACATTGGCATTACAAATCCATTGGGCTTTTTTACCTTTTTTAAGTCGATCGTAAACAAGCGGTTTAATCAATCCCTTATTTTCTTCCAGCGTAATAAAGTCTGCCGAACGGGCAATTAGTCCAGAGAGCCCTTTCTTTTCAGTGGCTTCCATAAGAATCCTCACTACTTCCGCGCGAATGACTCCTTTTTTACTACAAGGATTTATTGGAGAAACTTCGGTAATAGGATTAAGTTGATCTTTACTAAGGGCATAAATATTGTCGAAAAAAACTAGTCTTACTCCGTGAGAAATACAGGCATCTGTTACATTTTTCATCAGGGTTGGCCAGTTTTGCTGCCAAACTGAGGTTATATAAGGAAAGCCAATGGTTAGATAAGCTACTTCACTACCCTCAACCGCTGCAAACACTTCTTCCCGAACAGATAAGTCTGCCTTGAACCATTCTGAACCAAGAGGGCCAGTGATGGAGCTTCTGCTCACCAGCCTTACTGGTTTTTGTAATTTAGTTAACTCCGCTGCCAATTCTTTGCCAACGGGCCCTCCAGCGCCTAAAATAGTATGTTTCATAAGTATCAGTTTTAATTATTTCCACCTCCCAACCACTCTTTAAATGCAGCCACCTTTTCTCTGCTTACAACTGTATCTGCCAGGGCAGCAGCTTTCAGTTCAACCTGCAGTCGATTGCCTGCCCAGGAATGTACTTTAGCAATTGACTCAATATGTACAATCAGGTTACGATTAATACGGAAAAAAAGTCGGGGTGATAATTCGGTTTCTAAATCACTTAGGGTATTATCTAAAATGTATTTGTTACACTGGGTATCTACTGCATAAGCAAATTTTCCTTCCGCAAAAAAATATGCAAGCTGATCAACTTTTAAATAACTCAGTTGTTGCCCCCGTTTAATTAGGATTCTTTCTTTGTGTTGAGGGGCATTTAATTCTTTTAGCATCCGAAGTAGTTGATCGTTTTGATTATCCCTTTTTTTTCCGTTCAACTGCTCATGCTTTTGTATGGCTCTATCTAACTCCTCCTCATCAATTGGTTTTAGCAGGTAGTCGATGCTGTTTACTTTAAAAGCTTGTAACGCATATTGATCATAAGCAGTTGTAAAAATTACCGGCGCTTCAATAGTTGTTTGATTAAATATTTCGAAGCTTAGTCCATCTGCCAGATGAATATCCATGAATATCAGTTGATTGCTTTTGTTGTTATTCAGGTGGGCAACAGCCTTTTGAATGCTTTCAGCCTGACCAGTAATTTCAATATCGGGGCGAATAGTTAACAGCATTTTGCTTAATCGGGTTACTGCAGGCTGCTCGTCTTCTATGATAAATACTTTCATGGTGCAATTAAATTAGCGGAAGGGCTACGATAAAATATTGGGGAGTTTCGGTTACCGTAACTAATTTTTCCGTTAAAAGTTTATATCGGTTTCGGATATTCATCAAACCGATGCCCGTAGATTTTTCTACTTGTTGTTTCTTTTGAATATTATTACGAACAATTAGTTGGCCATTTTCTGTAGTTAAAGAAATATGCAGCGGATTTTCCCCTGAAACAATATTATGCTTGAGCGCATTCTCTACTAACAGCTGCAGCGAGAAGGGAACGATTCGAGTATGCATTTCCTTTTCCGGGATATCCATATTCAATTGAAAATTATTGCCAAAACGGGTGTTCAGTAAAAAAGCATAGGCTTTTAAAATTTGTATTTCTTCTCGAAGCGGGATAGTTTTTTCGTCTCTAACTTCCAAGATATAGCGATATACTTTAGAGAGTTGCTCAACAAAAGTTACCGCCTTTTTTGGATCTTCCGGAATAATTGCGCAAAGCGTATTCAGATTGTTGAACAAGAAATGAGGGTTTACCTGTGTTTTTAATGCGTTCAACTCGGCACGTAATCCTTCGCGCTTTAGATCTTCGCTTCTTGTAAGGGATTCTTTTAATTGCTGAATAAAATATAACACTTCATAAATAGAAGTAATTGCAATGGTAGTAAATATAGAAGAGTTAATACTTAAAATGATAATCTCTTCTTCAGCTAAGCCCAATTGATTCATCAAGCAATAATCTTCCAGCAAATAGCCAATCACTAAACTGCTAACCGGTGTAAAAATTAGCATTAAAACTGATTGAATAAGTAATCTTTTTTTTAGTTGTGAAAATCCGGTATATCTCGTGCGTGCCCAGATCATAATTGCCCGGTTACCTAACCAAAGAGTTAAAGTTGTAAGCAACGTAGTTACATAAATTGGAAAAGTAAATTGAGGATCTTTGTTGAATCGAATCCCAAAGAAAACAAAGGGTATCATAAGCGAAACGATGGGGGCCCCAATGATGATGGCCCATTTATCGTTCCAGCAGATAAGGTCTTTATTAATATCCTTTTGTAAATCGTTCATTGGGATGCTTTGTGCTATGAAATTACTAAATTATCGGTGGAGTAACAGTAGTACCTCCTTAGAATGTAATTTGGTAGTTAATGTTCGGGAAGAATCCAATTTGATTGATCTCGCTTACCTTACCGGTACTAGGATTCAGACTTCTGATATACACATTCGCCCGGTTGGTAAGATTCTGTAAATCTATATACCATTTCTGCGTTGTTTTTTTACCATTGCGGGTATAAGAGAATTTAAGATCCCAACGGAGATAGGTATTATTCTGTAAACTAAATGCCTCATTTTCTTTGTAAACTACATAGCCCAAAGTTTTAGAAGCTGCTATATCAAAAGGCGTATAACGCTGGCCACCAGCAACCGTAAAGCGGGTATCAATTCCAAACGTGTTTTTGCCAGATACCTTCCACTCTTTACCGCCCAACATATTGGCTACATAACCACTGTTGAAAGCCGTATTTCTCCATACCCCATCACTCCCCTGATACTCCGAACGGAAGATGGATCCAGTAACCAGATAATAAAAGCCCCTGTGTAAAAACCGCTCCAGAGTAATTTCCCAACCCAAATTTCTTCCCTGACCATTATTAATCAGGTTTACCTTGTCGGCATAGTTAAATCCTGCCCCCTCATTCAGCATGCTAAATGAACTGGCTATTTTTTCTACGGCTGCCCGATAAATATATTGACTATACACTTCAGTTTTGATGCGCATATGCGAATTCAGGTTCCAGTCGTACCCTGCTACTGCATGAAAACTTTTTACAAAGTCGAGGTTTTTATTGGTAAGTGCTCCGGGAGGAGTAGTGGCCTGACTTTTGTAAAAATATACCTGCATCGGTTGCATCTGGCTATGCAAGCCAAGGCCTAGGTTAAATGATTGATTGGGCTTGAACTGATATTTCAGATTCCATCTGGGTTCGATGCTAGAGGTTTGGTTGAGGCTAAACAGTTGGGTATACAATCCCACATTGGTAGAAAGCTGATTAGAAAAACGATGTCCCCAGTTGAAGAAAATCCGATACAGTGCTGCGCGATCGTCTGACTGTGTTAGATATCGTAAAACAGAATCTCCATTTGCTACCCCCTGTTGTTGAAGCTTAATACCATAGAAATCAGCTAGTCCCCCAATTACCAATTGATTTTTGGCAGAAAACTTTTTATTAAACAAGTAACCTACGGAAGCTTTTGTTTGCCGGTTATCCGTATCAAATACCGTTTGATTGGGTTTTCCGGGAGGAAGTACTTCTTCGCGGTAGGTGCTTTTGAATCCTGACAATGCAAGGGTTAATTTTCCGGATGCGGTGGGTGTAAAGAAGTAGGTATGCGTCATGCCAACTACACCGGTTAATGATTTATTATTACTGGTGCGTGCTTTGCCATCATTGGTGGTATATAGATTATCGCCTGTAGAGTCGGCCGGGAAGGTAATATGACTTTCCCCGCCTAATCCAAACCAGTCAAAAGTTCCATGCTTTTTAGTTACCAGGTGTAATTTGAAGTTGATATCCTGATAATAAGGCGTAGCTGTTCCGGTACCAACGTTCAATCCAACAGCCTGAATGGCAGCTACCAGCGAATAGCGGTAATCGAATAGGTAGGATGATTTTTTGTTTTTACCGAGCGGACCTTCCACCCCCAACTCAAAACCATTGAATCCCATTTGTCCGAGCCATTCTGTTTTTTCTGCATTGCCATTGCGCATGCGCAGATCGAATACGCCGGCTACGGCATTTCCATACTGAGCAGGAAAGGCACTGGTTATAAAGTCGGAATTTTTAAGGGTATTGGTATTTAATATAGTAACTGGGCCACCTGTAGAACCTACAGTGCTGTAGTGATTCGGGTTGGGTATATCAATGCCATCCATTCTCCATAAAACACCGGAAGGAGAGTTTCCTCTGATAACAATATCATTGCGTGCATCATTCGGTCCGCTTACCCCTGCGAAATTTTGGGCCATTCTGCTGGGGTCGTTGCGGGTGCCAGAGTAGCGCACTGCCTCATCCATACTTAATTGTCGCGCACTTACCACGGTACTTTCATTCAATGCTTTGAATTTCGATTTGCCGGCAGTAACTACCACTTCATTTAATACCTGAACTTTTTCTCGCAAGCGAAGTTCCAGCACAATTTCTTTGGTAGAAGTAACTTCAATATTATTTATCACCGATTCTTCATACCCAACCCGGCTGATGCGCAGGCGATGACGCCCAACGGGTATATCGGAAATACTAAAGGCACCGGTGGCAGTTGAAATAGAGCTGGGTTGTGCATCCAGGGTTTCTATGCGGATGGTTACGCCTGATAGGGGTTGGTTAGATTGTTCGTCTATGATTATACCCCTGATAGTTTGGCGGGGCAATAGGTTTTGGGCAAAGAGGCCTTTACTAAAAATCAGTAAGAGTGCGAGGGATAGATAGATGATTTTTTTCATGATATGATTATTTTGAGTTGACAATTTGATACCACAATGCTATTTCAGAACCCTTGGGTATCTGAGGGTTAATGGAGTGAACCGTATAATCTGGGGAGTGAATGGTAAGAATGGGGTGCGGGCAGCCAAAAAATTCATTAAAACAGGTAATGAAATCGTTTTCGCAAATTTTGATGGTTACCAGCTAATCCGGCATTAGTTTCGGGTGATTGAATGCCAGTTATGTATAAATCAATCCTTACGGTTTTAGCAATATTGAGATGCCTGATGGGGGAGGAATCATTGATTGCGCAGCCTGTATTTTCCGACTCAACGATGGTACAGGCTAAAATATGGAGCCGCAATGCCAATATTGATTTGGTAAACACCCAATATCAATTATATGTGCCCTTGGGCAATCGGATGAAAGAATTGAATATGAACAAATACCGACTGGCTACGTTTATATTTGCCAGCGTCAAGCATCTTTAGTAAATAGAAATTAATCCTAAAAAATAGAATAACATGATACCTACAAAATCGTATGCTGCCTTAAGTAAGCACACCCAACTGGAACCCTATTCTTTTGAGCGAAGAGACCTTCGTGCCGACGACGTTCATGTGCATATCCGCTATTGCGGCGTTTGTCACAGCGATTTACACCAGGCCCGCGACGAGTGGGGAGGGTCAATGTATCCTATGGTACCTGGACATGAAATTGTGGGGGAAGTGGTGGCTGTAGGCAGCAGCGTTACACGTTTTGCGCCGGGTGATTGGGTAGGAGTGGGTGTTATGGTAGACTCCTGCTGTAATTGCGAAAGTTGTAACCGAGATTTAGAGCAGTATTGTGATGATGGTATGACGGGCACTTATAATGGCCTTGAAAGAGATGGTAAAACACTGGCACAGGGTGGATATTCTTCTGATATAGTGGTGAAAGATCGTTTTGTGGTAAGCATTTCCCGTTCTCTCAATATGGCAGCAGTGGCGCCACTTTTATGTGCCGGAATTACTACTTACTCACCCCTTCGATTTGCCGGAGTTACGGCAGGTATGAAAGTGGGTGTAGTAGGGCTGGGTGGGTTAGGACATATGGGTGTTAAGTTTGCCGCTTCCTTTGGGGCAGAAGTAACTGTTATTAGTACTTCTCCTTCAAAAGAAGCAGATGCGAAAAGACTAGGTGCCAGCCGCTTTTTATTGAGTACGGATAAAGAGGCAGTAAAAAATCATGCGAGATATTTTGATGTGATTTTAGATACGGTGTCTGCTAATCATGATTACACGGGTTATCTGGATATGTTAACGGTGGAAGGAAAATTATTAATTGTGGGACTACCCTCCAAAACGCCCGAAATTTCTCCTTTTTCTCTTATAGCTAAAAGAAGAATCATTATTGGTTCTATGATTGGCGGTATGAAGGAGACGCAAGAAATGTTGGATTATTGTGCCGAGCACCAGATTGTATCCGACGTAGAAATTATTCCTATTCAATATGTTAATGATGCCTATCAGCGTATGTTGCGTTCGGATGTGAAGTATAGATTCGTAATTGATTTGGCAACCTTATAACAGCTGATTATTGATAAATAAACAACCCGCTGCTGAAGCATAGCCATAAAAAAATCGGCCGACTAAGTCGACCGATTCTCCTACTCACCAAAAACCACTCTTAGAATATCACTTTTGCAGCCATGAATTTCCCGTCGGCACCAAATGCTACTGCATAGCGGGTATTATTGGCGTTGATGATTACCAAGTACCCCTTTATCGTGCCATTTACTTTTAGCTTATCGGCTTTGTTAAATACATAATTGGGATAGGTGGCACTTAAATAAGCTTGAATAGCTCCTGGTAAGGCCCCCTGGGGTATATTCTCCAGTTCGCACTCAGCTGCAGGCAGGGCTACTCTTTTTTCAAAGCCGCCATTCGCATTAAATACCGTTACAAATGCGCCGTTGTTTTTTGATAATACAATAAAGGCTCCCTCTTTAGTTTTAAAGGCTTTTACCAGTGTATCGCCAGGATATGAGCTAGTCATGTAAGCTTTAATCGATTGGGGTAGATCTTTCAGTGCAAGGGTATCTTTAGATTTTCCATCGCGGCAATCAAAGCGACCTCCGTTATGCCAGCCTTCACCTTCCAGATCATTTTTTTCACGCTGCTCCAAAACCTTACTAAAGGTTCCGTCTGCTTTAAACAGCATGGCAACGGGTTTGTCGTTAAATCTTACAATGGCTACGTAACCCTTAATGGTACCAGTAGTATCTTTTACAGCAAAGGCTTTGATAAAGCTATATCCTGTATAGTTTGTACCCAAGTAGGCTTGAACAGTAGCAGGTAAGGCAGTAAAGGCGATGGGATCCCTGTGATGACCTTTCTCACAGGAATGCATTACATACACAGAATCGGAACTAGTTCCACCATTGTTTGCGGTGCCCGATGAACTGCTGGCAGCAACTGCTATGGTAGGGGAGGTAGCCGAAGTAGGCAATGTTGTATTATTTGTTGGATCGTTCGGTTTTAACCCCAACTCTTTTTGACAAGAAGTAAGCGTTAGGGTGATTACGAAAATGGCAGCAAAATATTGAGCGATTGATTTGAATTGGTATTGCATATGTTTAGTATTTGATAAGTTAAAAAATCAGTTTCTGAAAAATTGTTTCAACAGATCTGATTTTAACTGACAATAGAGAATAAAGAGCTTAACGGAGTGCTGCGCTTTGTTACATAAGGCAACCCCGGTAGCTGATAAATTGGATGGATACCGAATCAGCGCCACTCCTCCGGAAACCGGCAGGGCTTTATTATTATGCGTTACTGCTTCCTTACGTTTAGGCGGTGCTGCCTGGGGCAAAAGGTTTACCAGATCCTCAGAGGTGAAAACCCATTCAACTAAGGAGGATATAGCCGCTTGCTTTTCCAATACAGGCTCCTGGTTGGCAGGGGCGGACTGTATCAGTACCAGTAAGAGATTAATATATCCTAATAACGACGACATCTGTATGTTTGCTCTAGGAATTTTTTCTGTCCCCAGCTATTTAATAGATACTGACACAATACCGGATGTTATCAATAATATGTTAAGGATTAGCACTTTGTGGGCAACTGATGTGCGAAAGGCTATGGAGAAAAATGTAGAAGTAGATTGAAAAAAAATATTTTAAAAGAATTTGAAAAATAGATATAAATTATATGTGTAAGTAATTTATAAATAGATTCTTATCCATTTTATAATTTCATTGCCACTCGTTTATTTTAGTAAAGATGGTTGGTAGTTTTATTAAATAAAAATAATTTGGTATATATAAAATAATAAATTATAATTAGTTATAAAAATTTTTTTTCGCTGGAATCAATCCCTAGCTGCTTAACAAAAAGGAGCGACAATCCCTTCATCGTTTTTGTTTAATATTTCAATATAAAATGAAACAAAGGGTATAAAATTTTAGCATTTTATAAACTTTTCATTAACTTGGATGTATATTAATAGGATCTGTGCGTGTGAGATTTTATAACGATTGTCTTAACCAAACCCCACATATATGAATCTTCTGTTAGACGCTACTTTTAAAGCGATTGAAAACAACAACTATGTTGCTTTCACATTTTTCGTAGGCACAATGGCCATGATGGCTGCTGCTGCCTTCTTCTTCATGGAAGTGAGTAACACCAGTAAAGAATGGCGGACATCCGTTTTGGTATCCGGTATCATTACTTTTATTGCTGCTGTTCACTACTATTACATGCGTGGTTATAACCTGGAAACAGGTGCATCACCCGTATTCTTCCGTTATGTTGACTGGTTGTTGACTGTACCTTTGATGTGCGTTGAGTTCTACCTCATCACCAAAAAAGCCGGTGCTACTTCAGGTTTACTTTGGAAACTTATTTTTGCATCTGTTGTGATGCTGGTAACAGGTTACTTTGGTGAGGCCATTGATGTAGCTCATAGCTGGCAGTGGGGTCTTGCTTCAGGTATTGCTTATTTCTACATCGTTTATCTGGTATGGATGGGTGATGTTGCCAAATTGGCTGGTGCTACTTCCCCTGCAGTTGCTCAAGCAGTAAAAACGCTGGGATGGTTTGTATTAGTTGGTTGGGCTATCTATCCAATCGGATACATTCAAGGTACAGAAGGTGGTTTATTTGGAATGAAAATGAACTTCGGTCTTGACATGGATGTAATCTACAACATTGGTGATGCCATCAATAAAATTGGTTTCGGATTAGTTATCTATGCTTTAAGCAGAAAAGAAGCGTAATCTTCGAAATTTCTAATCTTACTATTTAGTATGAATAATGGGTGCCTCGGTACCCATTATTCATTTATACCTATGCGTACGCACTATCAATACATAATAGTTGGGGCCGGATGTGCCGGATTACAGTTGGCAGTGGCATTGGTAAGAGAAAAAAATCTCTCACTCGAATCGCTGCTGATAGTAGAAGCCACTGCTACCCACGAGGAAAAAACCTGGTGCTTCTGGTATCCAACAAATCATCCTTTTGAACACCTGGTTAAAAAAAGCTGGAAAAACATTGCCTTCTCTGCTCCGGGGGTATCTGTAAAAGAAGACTTACAGTCTATGCGATACCAGTACATTTCTAGCGAAGATTTTTATCAAGATCAACTTTTGGTATTGCAACAAGATAGTCGCGTAGATTTTTTGTTTGAGCCGGTGCAAGCTATTTCGGCTGATTCCGGAATAAACCAGGTAGTTACTGCAAAAGGAAATATTTCCGCAGCATACATTTTTCATTCCCAACCCAGCTACCCCGTTTCCGAAAAACCCTTTCTATGGCAGCACTTTTTAGGATGGGAAATAGAAACTGCAACCGATGTTTTTGATGTGGATACGGCCACGATGATGGACTTTTCTTTAACCGATACAGCCCATCCCTTATTCTTTCATTACATCCTTCCCTTTTCATCCCGCCGCGCCTTGGTGGAGTGCACTTTTTTTTCTGTAAACCTTTGCGAAAAAGAAGTATACGAACAATTGCTTACCCAGTATATAGCCAAATTTATTCCTGTTCCTTTTACCATACTTAGTAAGGAAGTAGGCAAAATTCCTATGTCGCTTCCACCCAAAAAACTAATAGCGGAATCTTCTACTATCATTCCCATTGGAACAGCTGCCGGATGTATCAAGGCATCTACCGGATACTCATTTACCCGATGCATGAAGCATACGCAGGCCATTTTGGGCTGGCTGAAAAAGGAAAACGAAATTCCTCATCCGGTTTCTGCTAAAAGATTTTTGTTTTACGACCGTTTGTTTTTAACATTAATTCAGCGCTACCCTCAGCAGATGCCGGGTATTTTTGCCAGTTTGTTTAAAAATAACCGCGTAGCTTTCATCTTACAATTTTTAGCTGAACAAACCAATCTATTGCAAGAAGCCCTTATTTTTATCCGCTTGCCCAAACGATATTTTATAAAAGTGTTGTTGAATCGTACCAAATGATGACCCACCTTTTTCGCCAACTGAAAGTGCAATTACTAATTACCGGATGTTTGCTGGTATTGTGGGTTTTGTTTTTTCCTCCCACACAATCGGTTCAGTGGCTGTTTTTTCTTATTCTGATTATTGCTACCGGTATCCCACATGGATCACTGGATTACTATATCGAGCAATCGCAGGCAGCAATTTCTCATACCCGTTTTTCTGCTGCCCGATTTTTTGTTCGGTATCTCTTAAATATGTTTCTATATGCCTGTTGCTGGTATTGGTTTCCCACAGCCGCTTTTGTATTGTTTATCGGATTAACTGCCTATCATTTTGGTGAAATCGACTGGCCCTTTCATCTTCCGGGAAAAATGAATAAGTTGTTATTTTCAGCCATGGGTTTATTCTTTATTGTTTTTACAATCACCTCACATATTTCAGATACCGCACCGCTGCTGGCCACGTTGGTAGGCAATACTATTAACGCGAAATCCTGGCTACTGTATGGTCCACTTTTTTGGGCGGGCGCTACTGCCGGACTTGCCCTGATGCTTTTACTGGTACCCATTTATCTTTATAGCAGTGGCATAAAAGCTACTGCGATTGTAGGATGGTGTATGCAAACCCTTTTGTGGTGTGTGTTTATTTATAAAATGCCCCTTTATATTGGGTTCGCTTTTTATTTTGGCGCCTGGCATTCATTGTTATCTTTTAATCTTATCCGCAACCAGTTATCACTGCCGCCCACCTATTCCGGTTGGCTGCAGTTGATTAAAAAGGCGCTCCCCTTTACCCTGCTGGCGCTCGCAGGTATTGCCCTACTTGTTTTTTTTCAAATGTCTCGTTCGCAATTGAGTAGTAGTATGGCATATATTTTTATGGGAATTGCAATTCTCACCCTGCCTCATTTACAGGTGTTTACCCGTTTGGTAAGCTTTGTAAATTTTCGTTCCCCCGAACCCCAAAATCCCGACTAGCTACTTGTGTTGAATATGAATAATATGCGGTAATTTTCGGAATGAAGGAAGCCCAATTAAAAAAATCGCTTACGCCCTTGCTGCTTTGGGCACTGGGTGTAGGCTATGTAATTTCCGGCATGTATTTTGGCTGGAACCTGGGCTTAGCCAAAGGCGGTACGTATGGTATGCTTATTGCGATTGTAGGTGTAATCGTTTTGTATGGCTGCTTTACTTTTTCTTATGCCGAATTAGCCGGCGCCATCCCCAAAGCGGGTGGCGTATTCGATTATGCTGCCCGGGCTTTTAATAAAGAAGCTGGCTTTGTGGCCGGCATGGCACAATGGATTGAATTTGTATTGGCCCCTCCCGCCATTGCCATTGCTATTGGTACCTATCTGCATATTAGTTTTCCGGGCATTTCGGTTACGGGTGCCGCCATTTTAGTATACCTGATTTTTACTGGTCTAAATATTTATGGTATCCGCGCAGCAGCCAGATTCGAATTGTTGATTACCCTATTGGCTGTTGCCGAATTACTGCTGTTTGCCGCACTTACCCTGCCTCATTTTTCTGTAGCAGCATTTACTACTAAATCTTTTGTGTTCGGATGGAGTGGAGTATTTGCCGCTCTGCCCTTTGCTATTTGGTTTTTTCTGGGTATTGAAGGCTTGGCCAATGTGGCAGAAGAATGTGTTCACCCGCAGCGGGATATTGTACGCGGATTTGGCAGTGCCCTGTTTACGTTGGTAGTGCTTTGTATGCTGGTGTTTTTTTCTGCAGTTGGCGTGCAGGGATGGGAGGCAATTGTGAACCTACCCGATGGAACTACTTCCGATTCTCCGTTACCCCTGGCACTTGGTAAAATTGTTTCTACTTCGCATATTTATTATCAGTTATTGGTAGGCATCGGTTTATTTGGATTGCTGGCTTCATTTCACGGATTATTGCTGGCCGGCGGACGCGCATCCTATGAAATGGGCAAAGTTGGTCAACTACCCGCACTACTGGGAAAAATACACCCAACTTTTCAAACTCCCGCTACAGCCCTGGTGGTGAATGCAATCATTGGTATCGGTATTGTTCTTACCAATGCAACTGCCGAAATCATTACCCTATCCGTGTTTGGCGCACTCACTCTTTATATTATTGCCATGCTGTCGCTGATTAAGTTAAGAAATCATGAACCCGAATTAAAACGTCCCTTTCGAGTACCGGGGTATCCATTTACACCTTATATTGCTTTGGTGCTATCAGCAATCGCTTTACTGTCACTCATCTGGTATAATGCAACCCTGGCTATTGGATTTTTCTTGATAATGGGCTTTAGTTTTGTACTGTATAAATTGAAATCATCATGACGAATCGTTCTATTCTAGAAGCCGTTCAGGCACATCCTGCCGGGAAAGTAAAAATTGCCGTATGTGATATCGACGGTGTTTTACGCGGCAAATATATTTCTACCGAAAAATTTCTTTCCGTTGCCTCATCCGGCTTAGGTTTTTGTGATGTTGTATTCGGTTGGGATATGGTTGACCAAGCCTATGATAATGGCAGCTTTACGGGATGGCATACCGGGTACCCCGATGCCAAAGTAGTAATCCGCCTCGAAACATATCGTACCATTCCCTGGGAAAATGATTTGCCTTTTTTTCTAGGTCAGTTTGTGAAATCTACCGGCAAACCCCTCGAAATTTGTCCGGCACAGTTGCTGCAATCTGTAATAGCTCGTGCCAAAAAAGCCGGATTCACCGCACAGTTTTCTCAGGAATTTGAATGGTTTAATTTTTCCGAAAGTCCCGAAACCTTTGCTCAAAAAGAGGGTCGCGGCCTTACGCCCCTTACACCGGGTATGTTCGGTTATTCTATTTTACGCAGCACAGAAAAAAATACGTATCTCTCCTCGTTGTTCAGCAGCTTATCTGCATTTCAGGTGCCGATAGAAGGATTGCATACAGAAACCGGTCCGGGTGTATACGAAGCGGCCATTCGTTATTCAGATGTGTTAACCGCCGCGGACCGTGCCGTTCTGTTTAAAACTTCCGTAAAAGAAATTGCTCGGTTACATGGAGTGATGGCCACATTTATGGCCAAAATCAGTGAGCACCTGCCGGGTTGTAGTGGGCATGTACATCAATCGCTTTGGGATGCATCGGGCAAGCAGAATTTATTTTACGATGCAAAAGACAAGAGCCACATGAGTGCGATGATGAAGAGTTATATCGCCGGGCAACTATATTGTTTACCACATATCTTGCCATTGGTGGCCCCTACGATTAATTCGTATAAGCGTTTGGTAGAAGGGGCCTGGGCACCTACCACCGTAACCTGGGGCGTCGATAATAGAACCGTAGCCTTGCGTGCCTTACCTGGCAGTAGCAGTTCCTGTCGCCTCGAAACAAGGGTGGTGGGTAGTGATACCAATCCTTATCTGGCCATGGCTGCTTGTTTGGCTGCTGGTTTATATGGCATACAGCATCGTATGAAACTCAACCAGCCCGCCTCTGTAGGTAATGGGTATCAGGATATCTCTAATGGTCGTTTCCCCAACTCCCTGGCCACCGCTACTGCCATTATGAAAGAATCTTCGGTTGCTAAAGAATTGCTGGGCAAAACCTTTGTGCAACATTTTACAGAAACCCGTGAATGGGAAGTGAAGCAATTTGCAAAATCAGTTACCGATTGGGAAACCCGCCGCTATTTCGAAATCATTTAATGTAATTCAATCAAGTTATGTCTGTAGTTCAATTTAATTTTCCTACCATCATCCGATTTGGCGCAGGCGCAGTGGATGAAATGCCTGCTTTCTTGTTCGAACAAGGATGTCGCCGACCCTTATTAGTTACTGATGCAACTATTGCTGCACTACCTTTTTTTACAAAAATAGTGGTGGACTTAGAATCGGTTGGTTTAAGCGTTTCTGTTTTTCACAACATCCATAAAAATCCGGTAAAGTCCGATGTGTATGCAGGCACTGACCAATATGATGCTAATCAGTGTGACGCTGTTATTGGTTTAGGAGGAGGTGCCGCCATTGATGTTGCCCGAGCCATTGTGTTACGGGTGCATCATCGCGAGGATCTTTTTAAGTACGACGATTTGATTGGGGGTGATGTATATGTAACCGGTCCCGTTCCCCTATTTGTTACCGTACCAACCACCGCCGGCACTGGAAGTGAAGTTGGTCGTTCCGCCATTATTGCAGATGATGTTACTCATCAGAAAAAAATATTGTTCAGTCCTAAACTGCTGGCTATTCGTGTATTTGCCGATCCACAAGTAACCTTCGATTTACCTCCTGCCATTACCGCAGCAACCGGTATGGATGCGCTTACCCATAATATGGAGGCATTGCTGGCGAAAAACTATCATCCTATTTGTGAGGGCATTGCACTGGAAGGCATTCGATTAATTGCCGGTTCATTGGCAACTGCTGTAACTGCCCCAACACTGCAATCCCGTTCCGATATGTTATTGGCTTCTATGATGGGTGCCATTGCTTTTCAGAAAGGATTGGGCGTTGTTCACTCACTGGCCCATCCTATGTCGGCATTGTTGGATACACACCATGGGTTGGCCAATGCGGTTAATTTGCCGTATGGACTCGCATTTAATGCAGCTTGTGCAGCAGAAAAATTTGAACGGATGGCGCAGGTATTGCCTATAACACAAAAAGATGCTGCAGGCGTAATTGAATGGGTTCGCGAACTCAATCAGCAAATCGGTATCCCTGCCAAATTACGGGAAGTGGGGGTAAAGGAAGAACATCTAGAAACACTGGCACAACTGGCACTGGAAGATTTTGCCCATCCTAATAATCCGCAACCGGTTAGTTTGGATGATTTTCGTAAACTGTATGCAGCCGCATTCTAATGTATGAAGGATACTATTGTTATAGGCATTACTTTTTCCACTACCCGATTCGAGTTTTATCCCCGCTGGGTAATAGGAAATGATCGGCAGATTCGTATTGTATTATTGGCGGCTCATTTATCGAATGCAGCGTTATTGGATGATTGTGATGCGGTGGTGTTAACCGGCGGAACGGATATACATCCCTCTTTATATAACAGCGAGCGACTCGATTATCCGCATGCGCCAAAAGATGGCTGGGATAATGCACGTGATGATTTTGAGCAAGCGATTTTCAAGCAGGCTTTGATTAAAAAAATGCCCGTGTTGGCCATCTGCAGGGGATTACAATTGGTGAATGCTAGCCTGGGTGGAACGTTGTTGGCTGATTTAGAAGAAAGCGGAAAAAGCAATCACCGCCGTATGGCTGACGCAGATGGAGAACATCTGGTGCAGCTTTCTCCGGGCTCTCAACTGGCGGAAATTGCGCAAACACACCAGGCAATAATTAACAGTGCACATCACCAGGCAGTAGACAGCGTAGCGGATGAATTAATAATTGCTGGAATTTCACCCGATCAAGTTATTGAAGCGCTGGAGTGGAAAGAGCCTTCTAAACATGCTTCGTTACTAGCGGTTCAATGGCATCCGGAGCGGGTTGAGCAAGCAGATGCCGGTACGCTTTCAATCCCTATTCGAAATTGGTTGTTACATCAGGCACACGCATTTCATGAAAATAAGTAAGTAGTTAAATAAGTAAAGTATGGAAACGAAAGAACTGGAAGTATTGAATCCGCATAACCAACAAATCATAGGCCACATTACCCTGGATAATTATGCAACCATTTCTGCTAAATGGACGCTTGCCAAACAAGCGCAGCCTCAGTGGTATCAGCTTCCTCTTGCCGAACGGGTAGGTAAATTGGCAAAGTTCCGCGAGTTATTGTTGGCAAATAAAGAAAGACTAGCAGCTATACTAACCGATGAGGTAGGCAAACCAATCAGCCAGTCGCGCAATGAAATCAATGGTGCCTGTTATCGAATTGAATGGTTAACATCCCATGCCGAGCAGTACTTGGGCAACGAGTGGATGGTTGCCGAGGGAGATACCCGCGAAAAAATTGTGTACGAACCCTTGGGCGTAGTGGCCAATATCTCTGCATGGAATTATCCCTACCTGGTAGGCATCAATGTGCTGGTGCCTGCATTGTTGGCAGGGAATGCGGTTATGTATAAGCCTTCGGAACTGGCTTCCCTTACCGGAATGGAAATACAAAAATTATTAATGGAAGCGGGCGTACCCTCGGCCATTATACCCATTGCGTTGGGTGCGGGCGATGTGGGTAGCTTGTTGTTAGAGTTACCTCTGGAGGGATATTTCTTTACCGGCTCGTATGCAACCGGAAACACCATTCATCAAAAAATAGCGCATCGCCGGGTTGCCTGTGGATTAGAAATGGGCGGTAAGGATCCGTTGTATGTAACGGATGAGGTTACGGATATTGTAGCGGTAGCAAAAGCTACCGCGGATGGGGCTTTTTATAATAATGGACAAAGCTGTTGTTCGGTGGAGCGGATTTATGTGCATGCAGATGTGTACGACCAATATGTGCAGGCTTTTGTGGAGGAAGTAAAGCAATACACAACAGGTAATCCCAAAGAGGAGGGTGTTTATATTGGTCCGCTTACCCGGGCAGGCCAATCTGCTTTTTTAGAAGATCAGGTGCAGGATGCTGTTTCTAAAGGGGCTGTGTTGCATTGTGGTGGTGCAAGGGTTGCTAATAATCCTGGAAATTATTTTCAGCCGGCGGTATTAACTGAAGTAAATCATCAGATGCGATTAATGCGGGAAGAATCTTTTGGACCAGTTATTGGCATTATGCGGGTGCATAGTGATGAGGAAGCTATTCAGTTGATGAATGACAGTGACTATGGCTTAACGGCATCTGTATATTCGAATCGGGCTGAAAGGGCCGAAAAAATTCAGCAGCAATTAGATGCCGGAACAGTGTATTGGAACTGCTGCGACCGGGTAAGCCCCGCCCTTCCCTGGAGTGGTCGAAAGCATAGTGGGCTTGGCAGTACGCTATCTCATGCTGGCTTACGGGCATTTTCTCAACCCAAAGCCTACCATTTAAGAGGGTAATCCAACGAATACTAAATATGTAATATTTTGTTATACATGGGTTACCTTTTTCAAGTTTGGGTATAAAGTGTAAATAGTACACAATGATTCAAAAAACCTTGTATAAGACGAAAGAGTATTCGAAGGTGAAATTTTTGGTAGATTTTGTAGAGGCCGAGCAGGTAGAAGTAGTGGGATTAAACGGCGACTGGGTGAATGGCATCATATTAAATAAAAAGAAGGATGGCAGTTTTGCCGGAGAGGTGAATTTGCCTAAAAATACCCGCCACGAGTTTAAATATCGCCTGAATAAGCAGGAGTGGATAAATGAGCCGAAGGGAGATGGGGAGGTGCTGAATGTTTTTGGCACTACCAATAGCTTGATCGAGCTCTAGTTACTGCATTTTTATAGCCAGCGTTTTCTGCCAAAATACACCAGAAATCCTGCCATAATTACTACCATGGCAAGAACGGTATAGTAAAATCCGTTCGGATGGTGGGAGAGGGGAATAACGTCGAAATTCATTCCAAAAATTCCGCCAATAACGGTAGCCGGTGTTAGCACACAGGTAACGATGGCCATTACTTTCATTACCTCGTTCATTTTAAGGTTAACCTGGCTGATATATAAATCCTGCAGGTTCATCATCAGATCGCGCAAATTTTCTGCCAGTTCATTTGCCTGAACGATATGGTCGTGTACATCCTTGAAATATTTGGTGGTTTTTTCTTCCAGCAAATCACTTTCCGAACGGATAAATCCATTGATGAGTTCTCTAACCGGACTCACATTGCCTTTGAGCACAAACAGTTCTTTACGCAGGTTATTGATTTCTGCCAACGATCTTTTGTCGCTCCGCCGAATAATTCTCTCTTCTATTTGTTCGATGCGGGTGCTGAGTTTTTCCATCACCAAAAAATAGTGGTCTACTATCATATCCAACAGGGTATAGCATAGGTAGTCGGCTCCGCTGATTCTTAATTTGCTATTGGCCACCTTCAATTTTTCTCGCATCGGTCCAAACACATCCTTGTCTGGTATTTCCTGAAAAGTAATAACATATTCTTTTCCAAGTATAATTGATATTTGTTCTGTTTCAACCGAGCCGGTTGTTTCGTTGAAATATAGCATATTCAACAAACAAAACAGTACCGGATCCATTTCATCCATTTTAGGGCGTTGCCCGATACTTAGGATATCTTCCGTAATTAGGTAGTGAATATGAAAATGGTTACAAACCGCATCAACATCTACTTTTCGGATACCATCTATATTTATCCAGGTTACATGTTGATTATCGCGATAGTGGAAGCAGTCTTCTACCGTTAAAAATTTTTTTTCTTCCAGCGTTTGCGCAGTATAATCGAATACCTGAATATCTACCTTATCGGCTTCGGTTCTTCCCGGTGCGCTGGTGGGATTAACATTAAAAATTTCCCGGGTTCTTCGGGTATTGAAAAACGAAAGCGGTTGCAGCAGTCTCAAAAAAGAAGGTTCCTTCATACAACTAATACTTTATTGAAATCATTACTTAAAAATACATTACCAAGGGTAATCTCTTTATACTTTATAAAATTGTTCCCAACCTTTTCTGGGTGGAAGTCCAACCAGCATTTCGTTGGCAATTTTATTATTGGTAATTTTTTTAGATTTAGGGTCGAATAACAATTGTGTGTTCAGTTTTTGTGCAAGTACGCCGAGGCAGAATACCTGACTGAGCGGCCCGGCAATATGGAATGGGGAACGAGTAGCTTCTTCTCCTTTGCAGGCTTTTAAAAAATTCGCATAGTGATTGGAGGGACTAGCCGGCACTTCGGGAAGTTTAGAAGCCATGTCTTTGGCCTTATCTTCAGGAATAATCGATAAGGTACTGCCATGTGATCCGCCTTTAAAAGTTAGGTCTTTACCATAAATAATTTTACCCGGATTAAGCTTACTAGGCGCAATCTTTCCATTGCTGGGTGGTGGAATATTGGGGTCGAGTGCCGAGTTGCCAAATCCTTCGGGTAGTGGCGGATAATTGTTTACCCCATCGTACCAGGTAAGATCCACTGCCGGCATATTCTTTCTTTCCGGAAAGCGAAAGAGAATGGTGGAGGTTTGAGGATAGAAAAAAGAATTGTGGCCCTCTCCCCTTTGTAAAGTTACTTCTGTTGGCAAGCCCAACTCTAAAAATTCATGTGCTGTATCTATCAGGTGTGCACCCCAATCGCCCAGGGCTCCCATACCAAAGTCGTACCAGCATCTCCACTGACCATTCACAAAATCTTTTTGATAATCGTGTTGTTGGGTTACGCCTAACCAGGTATCCCAGTCCATTGTTAATGGAATGGGCTCAGCCGCCGGAAAGGAAGTGATGCCAGGATTCCAGCCATGCCATCTTCTGGCACTGTTCATATGGGCAGTTATACGGGTAACATCTTTAATAATACCCGCTTCCTTCCAGGCTTTGAATTGAAAATAGTTTCCTTCGGAGTGCCCCTGATTGCCCATTTGGGTTACACATTTGCTGTGTTTTTTGGCAGCCTTTATCATCAGCTCAACCTCCTGAAAAGTACGTGCCATGGGTTTTTCAACGAACACATGCTTACCCAATGCCAATGCCATCATGGTTATCGGAAAATGCGAATGATCGGGAACACCAATCGCAACAGCATCTATTTCATTACCCATTTTCTCTAACATGGTTCTGAAATCTTGAAAGCGGGGCACATCTGGAAAATCTTTTAATACTTTTAAAGTTTGTGGCCCACCCATATCTACATCACAAAATGCCACAAAATTAGCCAGCCCTGTTTTGCTAAAAGAATATACATCCGACCCGCCCTGGTTTCCAATGCCAATGCAGGCCAGATTTACTTTTTCTCCAGCGCCTATTCTTCGGGTTCCTTTTGCAGCTTGTGGAGACGCATGGGTAAATGCAGCCGGAAAAGTGGAGGCAGCCGTTAATAGAGCCGAATGCTTTAAAAAGTATCTTCTAGAATCTTGCATTTTTTTCATGGGGCAACAATTTCGGTATTCAGCAAGTTGTAGTCAATAATAATTCAATTTACTGAATTAATGCATCCTGCAAACGGTTTGCACTAAGTAATCGGTAATACCGGTAATTTTATGGTTATCTATCTAGTGAATATTCATTATAAGCCCGATTCGGTTTTATAAATTGCTACCTTCACCGCCGAATGCTATTCAACTATGCCGCTCTTATCCCACGAAAAATTTTCCGTACCCGCCTGGATGATCAATGGTCATTGGGAAACCGTATGGCCGAGTTTGTTTCGAAAAATTCCTTTCCGCTACAGTACTCGCGAAAGGCTTGAATTACCGGATGGAGATTTTGTAGATGTAGACTGGAAATTTACCTCTACGGATACCGACCGGTTGGTAATTATTACACATGGGTTAGAGGGGGATTCTCATCGGCACTATGTTACCGGCATGGCTAACATTTTCACAGCAGCGGGCTTTGATGCTTTGGGATGGAATTGTAGAAGTTGCAGCGGAGAGATGAACCGATTGTTACGATTTTATCATCATGGAGATGCCGGTGATTTGCGCAGGGTAATTGAATATGCACTTGAAAAAAGACAATATCAATCGGTAACCCTGGTGGGGTTTAGCATGGGAGGCAGTTTAACTTTGCGTGCGCTGGCTGAAGATCCTAATTGGGTGCCGCCAGTAATCAATAGGGCTGTTGCTTTTTCCGTTCCCTGCGACTTACACAGTGGCGTATTGCAATTGATGAAACCCGGCAATCAATTTTATACAAAAAGGTTTTTAAGAAAGCTGGGCAAAAAAATCAGGATAAAAGAGCAAAAGTTTCCGGGCATGATCAGCTCCCAAAACTACCACCAGATTCAGCATTTCATTGATTTTGATAATCGGTACACGGCTCCTTTGCATGGGTATCGCGATGCGTTTGATTTCTATCAACAGGCCAGCGTGAAACCTTTGTTGCCTAAGCTCCGCGTTCCTTCGCTGCTGGTGCAGGCAGCCAATGACCCATTTCTGGCGCCGGAATGTTTTTGTGAAGAAGTGGCGAAAGATCATCCATATCTTTATTTGGAAATTACCGACCGGGGCGGACACTGCGGGTTTCAGCAGAAAAATGCGCCTTATTCTTGGGCAGAAGAAAGGGCCTTATCTTTTGTGCTAAACGATTTGCCTGCTTAGTCGGGAAATGCTGCCAGGGTTAGCTTTATTTCTCCATACGATATATCATCGGGCAATACCTCTTTGATGGCTTTTAAACGAAGCCGGCCTACCTGATTGGCCACTGCTCTAATCTGTTGTTGCTTGGTTTCAGTAACCAGTTGATGAATGGGGATTAACTGCCTGCTTACAAAATCACAAAAATGTTGTTCGATGGTGGCTATGGATAGTTGTCTTCTCTCAGCAATCTCCTCCAAACCCAATCCCTCCTTATACAATTCAAAACTAACTTGCCGGGTATCTGATTTGGGTGCAGCGGTATTGCCGGGAGCAGGGTTTCTTTTTATCTTTCTTCCAGGCAACTGATTGATTCGGGTGGCGAGTCGATTGCTGATACAGTAATCTTGAATCGGGTGTAAAAAATGACTGCCATATTTCTCAGTTTTAAACGTACCAAATCCGGCAATTTTCGAAATGTCGTCGCGTGTAATGGGCAAATAGGTGCAGAGATCTAATAAAGTACTATCGCTGAAAATCAGGTAGGGCGGTACATTTTCTTGTTTCGCCAAACTGTTACGAATCTGCTTCAATTCTGCCAGCAATTCTTTTTCGTATTCAAGCGACTGATAAATTACCGGCTCATATACTTTTGTTTCTTGTAGGGGTGCGGGCAGATACACCGACTCTCCCTGAAACAAAACGGCTTTACTCTTTTCATTCAACTGTAAAACGGGATAAGGATTACCGGCAGATTGTAGGTAGCCCCATTGAACCAGTTGCTGTATAATATATTGCCACTCTGGCTTAGCCATTTCCTTGCCAATACCATATACCGACAATTGTCGGTGGGTAGGTTTAATTTTTTCTTGCTGGCTACCCCTTAAGATATCTATCACATAATGGGATCCAAAGCTTTCTTGCAGCCTGTACACAGCACTTAATACCTTTTGCGCAGGAACAGTATATTCTTTCATCTCCCGTTGCTGCAAACAGTTATCACAATTGCCACAGTATCCGGGGGCGGTTTCTCCAAAATATTGCAACAAAAATTTTCTTCTGCAAGCGGTTGTTTCGCAAAACTGAACCATCTGGTTAAGTTTTTTTAATAAGATGGCTGTTTGCTCGGGGTTATTTTCAATTTGTGCAAAGCTTTTCAGTTTCATCACATCCCCGCCACCATAAAACAGCAGTGCTTCTGCGGGTAAGCCATCTCTTCCGGCTCTTCCGGTTTCCTGATAATATCCTTCAATATTTTTAGGCAGGTCGGCATGTACAACAAATCGTACATTGCTTTTATGAATGCCCATTCCAAAAGCGATGGTAGCCACCATTACTTTGATCTCGTCCCGAAGAAATTTATCCTGTCGTTCATCCCGAATATTTTTATCTAAGCCCGCATGATAGGCGGCAGCCGGTATTCCTATGTCGCACAATTCAGCTGCTAGTTGTTCGGTACTGTTTCTGCTAAGGCAATAAATAATTCCGCTCTCTTCTTCTTGTTGTTTTAAAAAATCTACCAACTGAGTTTTTATGGCTGATTTTGGTTTAACCGTATAGCGAATATTTGGTCGGTTGAAACTGTTTTCAAATAAGGTATAGTCGGTTAAACCCAGTTGCAGAATAATATCTTTTCGCGTAATGGCATCTGCCGTAGCGGTAAGGGCAATTACAGGAGTAGTTGGAAATAATTTTTTCAGTTGTTGTAGCGTACGGTATTCTGGTCTAAAATCATGCCCCCAAGCGCTGATGCAATGCGCTTCATCAATAGCAAAAAGGGAAATGGGAATTTGCGATAATACCTTCATTAGATAGCCGTCTTCGCCTACCAGTCGCTCCGGACTAACATACAATAGTTTGATTTGTTGTTGCTGCAGATGTTGAAAAATCTGCGCCTGCTCTTGTGCCGATTGGGTGCTGTTTACAAATGCAGCAGCTACTCCGCTCAGTTGTAAGGCGTTTACTTGGTCTTTCATCAAGGCAATGAGCGGACTAACCACAATCGCAACACCGGATAAACATAAAGCAGGAACCTGGTAGCATAAACTTTTTCCGCCACCCGTAGGCATTAATACAACAGCATCCTTGCCTTGCAATAATTGCTCAATGATGGCTTGTTGATTATGTCGGAAAGCAGGGTAGCCAAAAACCGAGGAAAGCACCTGTTCAGGTTGGGCGATTAAATTCATGTTGCTATTAGAGGGTTATTCAATTTAGATGTTTTTCCGAATGAATGGGGATTGGAGATTGATTTAAACCATTCAATTCAATAAATTCTTCATATTCCTGCTGAAATTTTTTCTTTGTGTGATGTTGTTTTTGGTTTTTAATGTAGTGAAAAACCTTATCAACAATGGACTCAGAAACTGAAAAGGCTGCATATCCTGTTTGCCAGGAGAATTTTTCTGAAATGAGATTGGTTTGATTTATAAAATGGGAACTACTTCCTTTAATCTGTTTGATAACTTCAGCTATTGATTTTTCTCGGCTAAGCAAAAACAAGCAATGAATATGATCTGGCATACCATTGATAATTCTTACCGGGCATCCTAGCGCTCGCAATTCCTCAGAAATAAATTGATAAATATTGTTTTCAACGCTTTTATGAATCATGGGTTGCCTTTCTTTGGTGGCCCAAATGGCATGAATCCATATTTTAATGAATGAATGTGGCATAATTCTCAAAAATCAATTTTCATCG
The DNA here is from genome assembly GCA_044337245.1 of Sediminibacterium sp. Classification (GTDB taxonomy): domain Bacteria; phylum Bacteroidota; class Bacteroidia; order Chitinophagales; family Chitinophagaceae; genus Sediminibacterium. The sequence goes on from JBIINW010000005.1 coordinate 25,776, forward strand.
CCTATGATTTAAATCATGGGCGATGGGATTGTTTATTCATATCCCTCATGCAAGATAATGGCTAAAACAGCAATCCTGCTAAAAGCAGGGACGAATTAATAACGCGAATAAATACTTAATAATATTCAACTACACTTTGGGAAGCTGATAACCATTGTGATATGTTTTACTTAGGTATTCACGGTTGATTGCTTCTTCCTTAAAAGCTTGTTTGCCAGCATCCCAATGAACTTTTTGTCCACTTCTGTAGGCAATATTGCCCATTTGGCTTAAGCAGGCAATATCAGAACCTGCCTGGATGGGGCATCGTAAATCCGACAGATTCCCCGAGCGGATTACTTCGGCAAAATTCACCCAATGTTTGTCTAACCCCACATCCGAAGCAGCAATGAATTCTTTGGATACTTTTTGGGCATTTTTCTTTTCCTCAATTACTTCCCATCCTTTCCGGTTCAGCACTAGGGTTCCATTGGTGCCTATAAAAGCTATGCCATGATCTTTTCCGTAGTTGCCATTTCCAATACCAATGGCATGGTCCCAAACAATATTAAAATTTTCAAACTCATATAGCACCATCAAGGTATCTGGAGTTTCGTCTGCAGAATCGGGTTTGGCAAATTTTCCTCCCACCGATACAATTGATGTAGGATTCGCTACTTTCATCCCCATCAGGGCATAATCTAATAAATGCACGCCCCAGTCGGTCATGAGTCCGCCGGCATAATCCCAAAACCATCGGAAAGTAAAATGAAATCGGTTAGGGTTAAACGCTGTTTTAGGGGCGGGTCCCAGCCAGCGGGTATAATCTACACCGGGCGGTACCGGGCCATTGGGTTTTTTCTCTAGGGGTTGTTTCCAGTCTAGATAACACCAAACTTTTACGGTACGAATATTTCCCAGTTGTCCGCTATGTACAAAATTGATGGCATCGGTAAAATGTTGTTGACTGCGTTGCCATTGTCCTGCCTGCACAACTTTGTTATATCGCATTTGCGCTTTCACCATGGCGCGGCATTCGGTAATGGAATTCCCTACGGGTTTTTCAACATACACATGTTTGCCGGCTTCGCAGGCGTGTATCATTTGCAGGGCATGCCAATGATCGGGGGTGCCAATTATCACAGCGTCTATATCTTTTCTATCCAGCAGTTCACGATAGTCGCCATGATTTTTAATGATTTTTCCGTCCTGATTATTTTTTTTCAGTTCGCCCATTCTTTTATCTAATACAGTGGAATCAACATCACAAAGACCCACCAGATTTATGCCGGGTACTTTTAAGGCAGCGGTAACATTCGACCATCCCATTCCGTTGATACCGATAGAGGCTATATTTATCTGATCGCTGGGCGCAATTGATTTTTTCCAATTCGCAAAAGCGGAGGAGGAAATAGCGGGGGAGAGTAAGGTGGCTCCGGAAGCTAGGGCGGTTTGGCGAATAAAATTTCTTCTATTAGACATTATAATACATTAAGTGTATGAAATTAAGGCATTTATCAAAATCAAGCTGATAAATAACCGGCGAATGCTGTACGCTGGTGTTACGAATTTTTTCGGTTACTTTCTCTTAGGGTAATGGTATTGCCGGGCTTACCGGTAATAGTTCCCCGGCATTGGCTGCTACCGCATTTACAGGCAAATGGCTGCATGTGTTCATTTAAGAAGTTGGCATAGTCGAGGGTGAGTTCTTCACCGTTGGCAATTTCTCTCAGGGCAATTACATTCAGACCATCGTATCCTGTGTTGGGTTCGCAGTGATGGTTTTGGGGTGCCCATTCGGAGGGGTTATCGTCCCATAAAATAAACAATTCGCTACTTAGTGGATAGGCATACCTTTTAAATGTGATTTGGTCTTCCGGCGACCAGTGTTGCATTACCTCCCGGCGGGTGATGAGGCGCTGTGATTTGCCTTCCCCTTTAAAAATTATTTCACCGGAATGGATGGGTAAGATTGCATAGATGCCATATCCTGCCAGGGCATTCCCCCGCATGGTATATTTTTTCTGCTTTCTTCGGTGGCGGTTAATGCCTTCCTGAATTATCAATTGTAAAAATCCTGCCTGACCAATTGAATCGTTTTGTAAAATATAATCCGCAGAGCCCTCATATCCATCCGTATAAAAAACAGAGCAAGTGAAATTCACTTCTAAAAAATAGATATTGCCTTCGTTGTCAACCCGAAAATCCATACGCGCATACCCTACGCCTTGGAATGACGTAAAAATTTTCGCAGCCGCTTGTTTTAGTGCGCTGCTGAGGATTGGGTCGTCGCAAATGATATTGGCATTTGGGTGGAGCGCAGAGGTTTTGAGTGAATAGGTTTTAAAGGTATATCCTTCGGGAAAGCGATATTCTACCGGCTGAAAACTATGTACCTGTTTTCCATCTGGGTCGGCTGCTACCAGCACGGTTAATTCTCGTCCCGGAATATAGGTTTCCACTAAAATTTCACGATAGCCTTCTGCTCTTAATTCAGCAACGCGTTGTTCCAGTTCCCCGATGTTTTCTACTCGGGATTGATGATTGATGCCCAAACTATCTCCTGCCTTGGCGGGTTTTATAAATAAGGGATAACTCAGCTTGCTCACTTGTTTGGCAGGGTAATCGGTAGGCAACAGTAATACATAATCCGGTGTAGCAATGCCCTCACAAAAAGCCACATATTTCATCAGGGTTTTAGGTGGATCATACAGAAGGGCATTCGGGCCAGTATAGGGAAGATTGAGCAAGTCTAAATAATGGATTACGTCAATAGAAGGAACGGTCCACTCCAGATAACCTTCGCAAAGGTTGATAAAAATGTCATAGCCCTCGTATTGCAGCGATTTTAGTTGCTGATAGGTACTTAGTTTATTGAGAAAAATATGGGTAACCTCATCATTTGGAAGCCAGCGGGAAAGGTCGCGCGGAGGATCATACTCTTTATAATCAACCGAGCTGGTGCTGTAATCAGGTTGTAAAACACAAATTTTCATAAGCGAACTGCGGATGATTTTTGAATAGTACGGGTAGAAGCCGGAAAGCTACTTCTTTGCAGGGCATCCAGTAATACTTCCCAAATGAGTTGCGTAAAGGAGGTTTGGTTTACTCGAAGGATGGCTCCAATAGAAGTATAGTTTTCATCCTCACTTAATCCGCATTGTGCATTTACTTCCAGCACATATAATTGTTCGGTGGCAGCATCCATGCGAATATCTGCCCGGGTATATCCCATGCCCCCAACTGCTTCATAGGCTTGCAGACTAATATCCTGGATGGCTTTTATCCGGTCGGTTGGCGGCGTGGCATAGCGATAAAAATCTTCCGATTGTGGCATGGGGGTTTCTTCTTCATAAATTTCCCAAAGCCGGTCGAAGGATAAAAATTTTTCCTGCTCACTCAGGGAGGTATGAAAAACCCGTTCAACCGGGATATACACTTTAGCAGAAGAGTGGGGAGCAGTAGAGCCCGAGATCAGGGCGGTGTATTCGGGACCTGCGATAAAAGCTTCGGCAATAATGCCATCGGCTGCCAGGTTCCAGCCCCGATAACCGGCGAACATTTTTTTAATTTGTTCGGAAGCTTCCTCTAAGGTGGATACTACATTTTTTACCCCTACACCCATACTGCCGCCCGATATGGCCGGCTTGAGAATAATGGGAGAACCCAGTTGGGTAAATAGGTCGCTGATATCTTGTTCGGGCTCTTGAATAATTCTCCAGGCAGGCGTGGCAACTCCAGCAGCATCAAATGCCTGTTTCATGGGAATTTTAGAAGTAGTAATGCGATAAAAATCAGCATCAGCTCCGGTGTATATGCATTGGTGTGCTGCTAACCAGTTTAATACAGAGATGCCAGGTGTTCCATTTATTTCATCTCCGTCGCACAGGTTAAGGAATATGGGTTGATCATGGGATTTCGTCGCATTTTCCAGTATTTCTTGCAGGATGGTGGCATAGTTGTTAATCGTTATCGGTTGCCATTGCCATGCTAGTTGCAGTTGAGTAAAAACCCGGGTGTATTCGGCAATACTTTGAGAAAAGTCGTAATAGTAGTCGATGTGTTCATCCTTACTTTCTAAGTGTGGGGCAAGCACCCATATTTTCCATTGTAGTTGTGCAGGCGCTGCGGGAAGTGAAAGCAAAGGCTGGTTCATGATTTTTTACTAACATGCAATTTGAGTTGTTCCAATACAAAATTGGAAAGCCGGTATTTTTTCAATTGTGCCGATGATAGGTGTGCAGCACCTTTTATTACTTTCAGGCAATTACGGGCACTACAATGGCAGGTGAAGGGTTGTTGCATATCCCATTCGGTGGAGGGATAAAAAAATACCAGCTCATCCCCGGGCTGAATCGCAGAAAGCGCAATAAACTCCATGCGAGCAGTATCGAAAAATACGTTCGGCGCGCAGCTATGATTTACATATTGTAAATAAAAGGGGCTAAGCGTTATATGTGTATGAATGGCTGTTTGAACGGTTAGGTAGGTAGGGTGCGAAAGGGTGGTTGCCGCAGCAAAAGAACAAATCACCTGATTTGGGGTAAATGCCTGTGCAGCATGTAATGAATGTTCCCCCGTTTGGGTATTTTGCCAAACCTCGGCCACTGGAAATGCCTGCAGTTTTTTGAAAGTAGAAGAGGCCGGAACGGAGCGCATAAATGGGGAATAAAGGGTATTGTATAAAATTCCAATAATTATTCAATCACCGCTATAAATACTGGTAATTAATACTCCACATTTATCTTGTAATTGTTCACATTAATACAGTGTGATTAAGTGTGAAAATAACCGGAGTTGCTACTTTTAGGAGTAACCGTTTTTTCTGAGGCTTGTTTTTTTGGTAAAACTACTTAAACCAAGTATAAATAACCTAAAAATCAGGTGTTTTAACGGTATAAATACGTTCCTCCATTCATTAATTTAGCAGAAGCTGTAATGAAGAAATACCTAATCAAAAAACTTACCATGACTCCACAGAAAGCGCCTATCAGAATTGTAATAGCAGATGACCATGCTGTTTTTCGTGCCGGATTACGTTCTTATTTAAGTAAGTTTCCCGATTGTAAAGTGGTTGGAGAATCCAATAATGGGGAAGATCTGGTAGAAATGGTTAGAAGCCTAGCTCCCGATGTGGTAGTTACCGATATTGATATGCCACGGAAAACGGGCATTGAAGCCGCAGCTGATATTTGTAAATACAATCCATCCAGCCGAATATTGATTTTATCGGTACATGCATCGCAACAACATATCATCAATATGGTAGATGCCGGGGCATTGGGCTATATTTTAAAAAGTTCTGATGCCGAGGAAATAGTGGAAGCCATTCGAACCCTTCATCAGCACAAACCCTATTTTTGTAAGGTAGCCACCGAAAAGTTAACAGAAATTATTTCTAAACAATTGCGGGTTGGTTCTAAGGAGCCCATTCATTTATCGGGCAGGGAAAAAGAAATCATCCGGTTGATATGCGAAGAATATACCAGCAAAGCCATTGCCTATACCCTCAACCTGAGTAAAAGAACCGTTGAAGGTCATCGTACCCGAATCATGGATAAAATTGGGGCAAAGAGTGTGGCCGGAATTATAACGTTTGCTATAGAAAATGGTATCTATACCAGTGAATTAGCCCATTAATAGCCCCAGCTTTTCAGCGTTGCTATATTTATCTTACAAGATTCCATCGGTGTTTTTTGCTGATACGATTCCTGCTCAATAATGATATGTCGGGTTCCATGTTCACTGCAATAGGCTAAGATATCTTTTACCGGAACAACCCCTGCCCCCAGCAATGTACTTTCAAATTTATGCCCCATTTCTCCTTTGCCGGCTGCAGCAATTTCATCTTTAATGTGCAGAGATATAAAACGTCCTGGAAATTTTTTAACGATGGAAAAGGCCTCTGCCCCGGTTCCATGCATATTGCCGGTATCTAATTGCTGAATCACCAGTTCGGGGTCGGTATTTTCTAAAATGGCTTCATACAAAGTGCCCTTACCCATTTTTTCGGTAAACTCAAAATCATGATTATGGTATCCGAATTTCATATTCCACTTCTGGCAAAGTTTGCCACACTCATTAAACACATTCATATAGCGTTTCAAATCATCCTCAGTTTTACGCATCGAATTGTCGAGCCAGGGACTGATAACAAATTCCTGCCCTACCGTTGCCGCATCTTCTATGGTGTACTTCCAGCTATCGCTGAAATCGTTCTTTGCACTATTCCAGTGTTCTTTGCCCATTACGGTATGGCCACTGCGCATTTCCAACCCCAAATCGGACAATAAATTTTTAAAGTCTTTGGCATTGTATCCATAAAACTGGCGTTTTACATAATTGGCATGCTCTACATACTTATAGCCCATGGAAGCCAACGCTTTTAATGTTGCAACTGGGTTAGCCATCATATCTGCCCGAACGGAGTAGAGTTGAATCCCTACCAGTTGCGAATTTGCGGTGCGGGCAAAAAGGGAAGAACTTACTAATGAACTACCGGCCGTTATTAAGGCGGTTTGCTGGAGAAATTTTCTGCGGGAGATAGACATAGGGCGAAGATTAAGCGTTAACAAGTTAAGGTTAGCTAAAATAAGTAAAAATCCGGCAAGGCTTCGTGTATTGCTATTTCTTTTTCGCTATTATCTTCCATAAATTGGGAAAGAGTGCCGGCGTTTGTAACTTATATTGCTGATAGGCAGTATGATTGCGGTATTTTTTTTCCAGCATAGGAACTCCGGAAACAGCCATCAATAACCAGGTAATGGTTAGGGGCCCTAATAATCCTAACCAACCCAATGGAAGCGGGAATACTATAATTCCTATGCCCCACCACATCAGTATCTCACCCAAATAATTCGGATGGCGAGAATACTTCCACAAACCGCTTTGAATAATTTCTCCTGGCTTTTTTATTTTGCTGAATTGTTTAAGTTGGGCATCTCCAACTGCCTGAAAATAGAAACCCGCAATCCATACCAACCCCCCAATTACCCAATAGGCATTTTCTTCACTGTTATTGGTCAATGCTGCAATCTGCAAGGGGATACTTATTAGCCACATAAAAAATCCCTGCAACAAAAAAACCTGTAAAAAGCTTCGCAGATAAAAATGCTTACCCCAAGCCTCTCTCCAGACTTGATACCTGAAATCTTCTGCCTTACCCCGATTTCTAAAAAACAAATAAACCATCAAGCGGATGCCCCATACAAAAGTTAGCAGGTAAACTATCCAAGATTGCAAAGCTGCGGGAAAGAAGACCACTAAGTATACACCAATTGCTATAAAGCCTCCTCCCCAGCCGATATCAGCCACATCATTCCGCTTAAAAATCAGCGAAATAATAAACAAGCAAGTCTGGTATACAAAAATTAACCATGCGCACTGTAATAGTACCTGCCCCATCAGGCAAGAATTTTCTTGGTAATCCAATATCCGGCTGCAGCCACCAATCCGGTTAAAATGGTTCCCCAGATGATATCAATATAAACGATGGTAAGTGGCCAGTTTTTTAGGGTAGCCAGGTTGGTAAGGTCGTAGGTAGCATAGGTAAAAAATCCGAACAAGGCCCCCATGATAACTGCATGCGAAAAACTGTTTTTCTCAACAGCCGGTAAAATAGAAAAGATAAATATGCCAACAATAAATAGGGCATAAAAAATAAGGGCGGCCGTCCAGTTTACCGTATCACTCAAAAACCCACCCAGGTATTTGCGGTATAGGTTTTTGGCAATTAACCCCAACCAAGTTAAATCTATGGCAAAAAACACAACGGCCGTTAATAAATATGCCAAAATGAGTTTACCTGCATTCATACCAGTAATTTACGCTTTTTTCTTTAATAGCAGCTGGTGAAATTTTCGCAATTCATCCAATTCGGTGGTAGCCAATGGCTCGTGATTGTTATTTTTTGCCTGTAAAAACAGTACCCGTTTGTGTTGCGGATAGCTTTGTAAAATCGCAGTAATCAGTTCAGTTGCTTCCTCATTTTTTTGAAAAACTGGGGTATTCTTTTCCGGGGTCGATTTATATCGGGTTGGCATTTTAAGTATAATGGCATCAATAGTACCTATCCAGGCTACCGGAAGACTTTCCACCTTCCTAGCCTTCGCACACAGACCCTCCAGTTGTTTTTTACTGAGGCTACCCCTTTCCTCATATTGATGCATCAGGCTCATTACAAACAACGAATCCGTATCATGCTCATAAAGCGCTTGCAATACTTTACCTATTACATCGATTTGTTTTTTATTTTTTTGCATCATGTTGGTATTGTTCTCCTGCATCCACCGAAAAAGGGAGTCGGTTTTGGGGTGGGGGGAGTGGACAGGTAGCATAGGGGGTAAAAGCACAGGGTGGATTGAAAGCCTGGTTGAAATCGATGTATATTTCTTCTCCTGGCCTCTTCTTGGGGACGTATAAAAATCGTCCGGTAGGATAAGTGGTTTTTCCGCTAGTGGCATCAGCAAATAAGATAAACCACTGGTCACCTTCTTCCAGTACATCCAAGCGATAAGTTTTTTGCTGGTAGGTAAACGAAAGTTTTCCGGGCGAGTTTTCACGGTTTACTTGTCCTAATACATTCTGTATCTCAATTTTTCCAGACTCCCTACGTTCAAAAGAAGCTATCAATTTCCAGTTGCGGTTAACGGAAAAACGCGGAATGGTTTGGAACGAATCTAATGCGGGCGAATGCAAATCTCTCATTCGTATGCCAATTTTATCTCCCCGAACGATTACCGTAAATCGCAGATCCTTTAATTCAAGTAGCGGTATACGTTTCAACTCCTGGCTATAGACCAGCAACTTACTAACCGGTATATTATTTTCGGTTACAGCAACACCCGGTTCCGTTACCCAATACACTTCTTGGTTTACCCACTCAAAGTAACCAGCCAGCGCGGGCATATTGGGATGGGTTAACATGAGTTCATTGCTGGTACTGCTACCCAGTCGGTTGGTACCCGGCTGCAACCAGAAGAGTCCCACAAGATTTACCCAACCATCCGGGGCTTTTAAATCTTGTATTCTTTGCTGATGCCAGCGGTTAACAGAATCGGTATAGTTGCCGGATTGTGCAGTAGAATTTGAATAGCAAAAAAGTAACGTAATAATTGGTAGCCAGTAATAATTTTTCATACGTAAATCTGAGAGTGTTCAGCGATTTTTTGTATATAGCTTTTCTCCCTTATGATAGGGTAATCAAACAAAAGATAAAGTGTATGTACGTGTGGAGAATGTTTCACCCTCGTTTTAGGGGGTGTTCTTCTCAAACGCTCAAACAATGAGCCAACTATCGGATTCGAACCGACGACCCTTTCATTACGAATGAAATGCTCTACCAGCTGAGCTAAGTTGGCTTTTGAAAGGATACCTAGTATGCTTTGCAGCGGTAAATTTAAGAAAAAAGAAGCCTCGACAGAAAATTACCTGCATTATCGCAGGGTTCCGGTAGCCCACTGTAACTGATAGGCAGCAGTGAGAAACTTCGCGCGGAGTTCGGTTTGTTTTTGCAGAGATTCGAGCCATTTCATTTCGCGGCTATTTATTATAAACAAACTGCTTTCTCCCTGATTGAATCTCAGTTCTTCATTTTTCAGCAGTTGGCGAAAATTATTTTGTACCTGATCGGTTAATTGCAACTGATCTTGCAGTCGGCTATATTCGGTATAGTAATAGCGGATTTTATTTTCAGTTTGCCAACGCTTGGCAGAAAGTTCCAACGTAGATTCTTTCAGCTTTATTTGCGCTCTTTTATACTCACCTCTTCCCTGCCGTAAAAAGAGTGGCATGTTAAAAGTTACCCCCCATTTGTTATTATTGGGAATAAAATTATTATCCCATCCTTTAAATATGGCATAGTCTGTATTTAGAATATTTGCTTTTACACTAAGATAGGGTAGCATCGACTGGAATTTGAGTTTTTTATCAATTTCCATACTATTTACTTTCAATGCTGCTGAACGCAGTTGTGGATTCGAATTCATGGCAGTAGCCAACAGTTCTTCTAGGGGGCTTGAAGTTGGTTTGCTTCTGAATTCATTTGCATCGGGCCGAACATTTTCGGGAAGTCGAAAAGGTTGTTCATTCGCTTCCCATAAAAAAAACGATAGTTCAATGCCCGCATTCGTCAACTTCATTGCTGCTTCGGATTGCAGCAGCAAAATCTGTTGTAGTTGGGCATTGGCTTCTAGGGTATCCATTACTGCTCGGTCCCCATTTTGCCAGCTGATTTTTACTAATTTAAGTCGGTTAGCCGCATTACCTGAAAATTGTAACAGTAACTGATTAATTTCCCAGGCACCGGCCCACCGCCAGTAGGCAGCATAAGCATCAAGTAGCAAATCGTTCAGTTGCACCAGCCGATCTTGCCGGCTCTGGGTTTGCATTAGTTTCGCTTGTTGAAGAGCTGCCCTTCTTTTATCTATCAATAATCCATTTCCGAGCGGCACTTCTACGCCCAAGTAGCTCGATTTTCCACCGCTGGTTTCGGGGTTGGCATACAGCCCACGATTATTTTCCAGTCCGGTTTTTATGGTAATGGGCGAAGCGGTGGGAAATTGTAATTCCGGATTTGAATATTGATAATAATTTTTACCATCAAAGGTTTTTCTGCTGGCATCCCAGTTGAAGGTAGGATCAAAAGCTCCTCGGGTAGCAGTAAGATCTGCATCGGCTCTTTCGGTTAGTAAGTTTGCTTGCTTGGCAATCGGGTGATTGGTTCTAACCCACTCCATTACCGTTTGCACGCTCAGTACATTCGGTGTATTAATGGTTTGGGCTTTTACAGTGATTGTAAACAGGCAAATCAACAGCAACCCGGCAAACTTATTATTTCTTACCACCATTATTGGTATTGATTTCCGATTGATAATATTCCGGAGGGAATCCGTTGATAATTCGCCAGAGTTCATAATATACCTGCACATCTTTTAACAGCGCAATCCCTTTTGCTCCTCCGCCCATCCGTAATTGTTTGGGCCAAGGGTGAAGGGGATCATCCTCTTTTACCAGTATGCGAAACTTACCGTTGGTGCTTACATTTGTTTCTATTGCAGCCACTTTTCCTCCAAATGTTCCAATACTACCTTGTGGCCAGCCACTAAAAACAATGGCCGGAAATCCATCAAAGATAAAGCGAACGGTTTGCCCTTTTGATATAAGGGGCAGATCCATAGGTTCAATAAATAATTGAACGGCATATTCAACCTGGTTGGGAACGATTTCTACCAGCATGTCGCCTTCTTTCAGCATTTCTCCTATACCGGCTTTTTTTGCTTTGGTAATCTGGCCATTTTGTGGTGCACGCACATAGTATAATTTGTTTCTGGCATCGTAGTTAGCATAGAGATTGCGTAATTTGGCAACTTCTGCTTCGGTTCCAGCAGCATCTGAGATTGCACTAAAAGAGTCTCCTTCGGCTTTGGCAATTTTGTCGGCATATTCTTGCAGGGCGCTTCTTTTTTCAATCAACAGATTATTAACTTCCTGTTTATTCTGCAAAAATTTATTTTCGATACTTATTTTTTTGGCTTGTCCATTTTGAAAATTGGCTCTTCTTTTTTCCAGTTCAATCAAAGCTACACTTCCGCTGTCGTACATGATTTTACCAGCTTCCAGTTGGCGGCGATAGATGTTCAACTCATTTTGCGCTGCAATCAGATCGTTGCTGTCGCTGGCAACCTTTAAAAATTGTTGCTGAAGCTTATTGTCTATTGAATTTAACTTGAGCGCTAATCCGTTTTTTAGGGCAGTAACCTGGGTTTGTGCGGTGGAAGCCTTATTGTTATAGTTCAGTATACTTTTTTGTTTGGCTACTACCTGTTCCTGGGTTCTGTTTAGCAATTGCGGGTCGAAGTAATCTGTTTTTACCTCCCCAAGTTGTAAAAGGGTGTCTCCTTCTTTTACAAAATCTCCTTCTTTTACATACCATTTTACTACACTACCGGCAATGATACTGTTCACTTCTTGCGGACGCTGATTTTGTTGCAGGGTAGTTACTGATCCGCTGGCCCGAATGTTTTGGGTCCAGGGGAGGAGTAATATAATCAGTAGTATAATCAATGATCCGATTACCCATTTTTTTATCCGGCTGGTTTTTTCGATATGGTAAATGGTGCGGTACGAACGCAACTTGGTTTGATCCAGCGATGATTCAATTGACGAAGAAATAAACGGATGCATTTTTTTTGGTTTATTTTTCCAATCTGCCATCTTCTAATCGCAACACTACATCAAACAGGGAAGTATCCTTGTCTTTTGCAATGATAATGGCGGTTGATTTTCTTTGTGTTTTTATATACTGGATTAGTGACCTTTTTTCATCTGCCGACAATTGCAAAAAGGGTTCTTCCAGCAACAGTAATCTGCTCTTTCCCATTAGCGATCTCGTTAATAAAATTCTTTGACGGGTACTTTGGGGCAGTCGTTTACCCAGGGGGTCGAGCAGGGTATCAAATCCTTGCGACTGCGATTGGATAAAGGGGATTAAGCCGGTATATTCCGCCACAGCCATAATTTCTGATATGGCAATCGAGGGATCACCCATAGTAATGTTTTCTAAAAGGCTTCCCCTAAAAATATCTTGTTGGTTTAACAATACACCCGTTTGCTGCCGGAGCGAACTTAGGCGGTAGTTGGTTATGGGCAAACCGTCGATTAATATTTGACCCTCGAAAGATTTAAATGCACCCGTTAATAATCGAAATAAACTCGATTTGCCAGAGCCCGAAACGCCCGTTAAAAGTGCAATTTGTCCGGGTTCTATGCAAAAATCAATTTCGTTTAAAACTGTTTCCTCATGCGGGTAACCGAAGCTAACTTTGTTAAATTCAACTTTAATTCCTTCTGGTATGTTGCCTAATACTCCGGTTCCTTCGGTTTCTTTTTCGGCACCTATGATAGCATTCATTTTTTCTACGGAAGTAAACATCTCATAGAAGGCATCCAGACTCACCAGTAGTTTTTCAACTGAGCCGATGATTGTAATAATTACCAGGTCGGAAGCTATAAATTGGCCAATATTTATTTGCTGATCTACTAGCAGTGTGGCACCCACAATTAGCATAGCTGCTGTAATCAAGGTTTTAAATCCAATCAGGCTCCAGGCCTGTGTAAGGAGTATTTTAAAGTAGTTGGTTCTGGCTTCTAGATATCCGGTAGCTAGTTCGTCGGTTTTTTGAATTTGGATATCACAGTTGTGGGTATACTTAAAAGATTTAATCATTCTTGCTAACTCCTGTAACCAAGCGGCCACCCGATATTTATAATCACTGGCTTCTAGTGCTGCGCTAAAGCCGGGCTGTACGGTAAAGCGGATAATTAAAACGATGGCCAATATAAGTAGGGCACCAAAGGCTATAAAAACAGGATGATAAAAGGATAATAGCATTAGGCCGAGCGTCATTTGGATAACGGCAGTAGGCAGATCTAGTAATATTTTCTCTATACCTTTTTGAAAAGAGGGAACTTCAAAGAAACGGTTGATTAATTCGGGCAGGTGGTACTGATCCAGCTTTTCCACATTCAATTTGGGAATACGATCGGCAAACTCTAGCGAGTATCGAACAAATATTTTTTGTTTTAACTTTTCAATCACCTGCAATTGCCTAATCTGCAGCAACCCACCCAAAAAGGTTCCCCCCACTACTAATACAATTAACACTACGATAGAGGTGGAGATTACGCCTGCCAGCACAAAATTAATAATGGATTGTATTCCTAGGGGCAGCGACAACTGAACCAGACCAGCCAGAATAGCGTAGAAGTAAATGGCACTGATATCCTTTCTGTCTGCTTTCAGCAAACCAAGCATCGACCTAAAAACCTTTCCCGCCGATTGTTGATAATTCGCCATGAATATTGATTAATGAATAGGGTATAAACCACCATACACCGGTAGTTTCACCGGTGTAAAAGTACAACATTTTATGTGGCATTCAGTTCAATCTACTGGGTAATGGGGGCAAAAATGCTCAATTCGATATGTGCCCGAATACTCAATTCCTCCTCTTGGTAGGCCCTGATTTTTTTGAGTACTTTCTGTAAATTGTTTTCCAACTCATGGATACGGGATTCCGAACGCATCCGCTCATCCTCCGTCATTAGATTAGATTGGATGCGATTTTGGTGGTATAGAATTTTTACGGCAAAAATATCTTTCACGATTCTTTCTGCATCTTGTTTCGGAAAATTTCCATCGATAATTGAGAGTTCCATGGTATAATAGTTGGTTGATGATACAATTATTGTCCTTGCGCAGCAGTAAAGCCCGGTACACCATCAAAAGTGTATAAATTTTCGGTTTTGATGATTTCTAGTCCCTGTTGATTTACCTGTTCCATTAAGTTCAGCACATCCTGATATAATAGTGGTTCAGCAGTAACAGCGGTAAAACGGCAGCGCCAATGGTCGGTACAAAAGGTTTCTGGAAACCCTTCGGGCCATACTTTAGTTCCTCGGTTAGTAATCATTTTAAGGTCTAATTTTTGCATCGTACTCTTTTTCAAATTATCTGCCAGTTTTGCTGCATTTCTATTGGCATAACTGATGAACAGATCTACCCCTACTAAATCTTTGGTAGCCGGTTTTTCCGGTATGTATAAATGCTGCACCTGCTTTATTCCCTTCTGATATGCAACCGGCTTTAACTGCGAAGGTTGTTGGCCCAGTCTGCTAATAATTGCGTCTGCGAATGCCCGGGTGCCTAATCGCTCGCGGGAGGTTTCGGGATGATAGATGTCGGCAGTATGAATGCCATCTTCTATGGTTTTCAGCCAGGCATTCTGTATCAGGGCCGCGGGCTTTTCCTGTTCGATATGCAGCAACATTTGAATGGCAGCCAGCAGCAATCCCGATGGATT
>JBIINW010000241.1:0-3810 GCA_044337245.1 Sediminibacterium sp.
CGTAATTAAAATAATCGGTTCCTTGGTGGAACCCTGCTTTTTTTTAACTGCCATAGGGTGCAAAGATACGATTTAGTTTAGCAAGCGGGGGAAGGGGTAAGAGGGGGGTGAAATCGCGGAAAATAAAAAAATTTTGGAATAAACTAAAAATGTTAGTAATTTGCTGCTAAAACCGTTAGTTATGTCAAATGCCGGAAAAAATTTAAAGTATTTGCGCAAGCTTCGTGGCTGGACGCAGGAGGAGTTTGCCCAGAAATTATCTATTAAGCGCTCCCTGGTGGGTGCCTACGAAGAAGAGCGTGCCGAACCCAGACTGGAAGTGATGGAAGCTATTTCTAACCTATTTAAAATTAGTCTGGAAGATTTTTTATTTAAAGACCTTTCCGAGAAATCCGGGGGTAGTTATTTAGAGAAGCGCCGAAACACGAAACTGATTTCTGGGGGTGCGGCAGAAATTCGGTTGGTACCGGTAAAAGCTGCTGCCGGTTATTTGGCGGGATATGGCGATCCGGAATTTATTGATGAGTTGAACACATTCACCTTACCCATGCTGGCTCCCGGGCATTATCGGGCTTTTGAAATTGTGGGCGACAGTATGTTACCAACCCCCAGTGGCAGTGTAATTGTTGGCGAGAAAGTAGATAATCTGGAGGAAGTGAAAAATACCAATACCTATGTGGTGCTTTCTAAAAATGAAGGGGTAGTATATAAGCGCATCATTCGAAATACCAAAGCCCGCAATACATTAACGCTGATGAGTGATAATCCGGTGTACGAACCCTATTATGTAAATGCCGAAGATGTGCTGGAGGTTTGGAAAGCCGTGTACATTCTTCAAAAAGCAGCACCCGCACCCCGCTGGGATATGAATCACCTGGCCGGTATGGTAAATACTTTACAGGAGCAAGTGAGCAGTTTGCAGAAGAAGTTGAACTAGTTTGTTATACGTTGCATAATTCGGCTGATAGATCGCTTACCCAAAATATTTTCGGGCAACCCGATAGGTATTGCAATGGGCTTCTACAATCGTTTTTATTTCGGGCGAATATCCCCCGCCCATCGCCACGGTAACGGGTATGTTTTGTTTTTGTAACAGCGAGAACACATATTCATCCCGCTGTTGGCAATCTGCCAGGGTTAGTCGCAACTTTCCGAATCGGTCAGTTTCCAACACATCCACCCCCGACAAATAAAAGGCAAAATCGGGTTGTAAATTTTCTAAAACTGCCGGTAAATGTTGCTCAAGCAAATCCATGTATTCTTTTCCATCGGTACCATCTTTCAGGGGTATATCTAAATCCGATTGCTCTTTCCGAAAGGGATAGTTATGGGCGCCATGCATGCTTAAGGTAAATACTTTTTCTTCCTGTGCAAATATTTTTGCAGTGCCATTTCCCTGGTGCACATCTAAATCGATGATGATAATCTTTGTTGCCAGTTGCTGATCTAACAGGTATTGGGCGGCAACTGCCATATCATTTAATATACAAAAACCCTCTCCCCGGTCGGCAAAAGCATGATGGGTGCCACCGGCAACATTCAGGGCAACGCCATCTTCCATTGCAAGCAGGCAGCAATCAATGGTTGCCTGGGTGATCATTTTTTCGCGCAACATCAGTTGCTCCGATTGCGGAAATCCGATACTTCTTTGTTCGGAGGCTGATAAGCTCACCGTATCTATTTTTTGTAAATACTCCGTTGTGTGAATCCTTTGCAGGATATCGTTGGAACAAACCCCCGGCTCCCGAATATCCGAAGCATCTATAGTACCCTCGTGCAATAGTTGCGCCGGTATCAGCTCATATTTTTGCATGGGAAATCGATGATTCTCGGGCAGCGGATGGGCGTATATCGGGTGATAAAATATTTTCATTACTTGTAGTAGCCGGGTTCGAAAAAATTATAAATAGGCAATCATATCTTCATCACTGCATCATTTACAATAGCAAATACTTCCTGTGATTTTTTGGGCTGTACCATCGCCATACCGCTGAAGTAACTAAATGCCGGCAAGTAAAAATGCGGACTTGCAAAGTAAAAACAAGGGAATCGTAAACTTTGTTTACCCCTTCCCTTTACTGCCACCCCAGGATGTAAGTGTCCACTTATCGTAATATTTTCCTCCTCACCTTCCGAAATAACATCTGCCGCATCGTGCACAAAAGTAAAGGGAGGTTGCAGCCATTGGTTATTAAATACATGAATCTTGGCTTCCTTATACCAATCATTCGCCAATATATCATGGTTACCTTTGATAAGCGTAAAAGCCAGACTGCTAAAATCATTTCTCCAGCGTAGCCATTGGTCTAGTTCCCGATTGGCCCGGCTATGAAACATATCTCCTACTATAATAACCTGCTCGGGATTAAAATGCGTGATCTGTTGCGTTAATCGATGTAAATCTTCCTTGGCAATTTCAGTAGGGACTGCAATGCCATTTTTTCTAAAGTGCCCTGTTTTGCCCCAGTGTAAATCCGACAATACCAGTAACTTTTTTTCCTCCCAAAACATACAACGCTGTGGCGACAACCAACAATGTTGATCGGCCATAATGTGAAGTAGGGGAGGTGTTTGCATGCTGTATGCTTTCAGGAGGTGCAAAGTAATTGAATCTTTATTTACGAAGTTGTATTTGCATCTTTTTAACCCTGTCTTCCAATTTCTCCGTAGACAAATTATTTCTATTAAGTCCATCTGCTATAATGGGAAAAGAAAGCGGCGTTAATTTTTCGGGATAGCAAATTTTTACGGGGTTTGCTTGTATTCGATTAAGGGCTTCCCGTAACCTTACTTCTTCCATTTGTTCCAGCATCACTTCCTGATAGGCTTGCCGCAGCAGGATATTTTCGGGGTCGTAGTTTTGCAATACATTAAACAGCAACGAGGCGGAGGACTGCAAGTGCCTCGCTTTTTTGGCTTCACCCGGCATGCCCTGAAAAATCAGTCCTCCAATTACTGCGATATCCCTGAATTTTCTACGGGCCATTTCCGTGCTATTCACGCTTATTTGAATATCGCCCAGCAGGTTTTCTGTAGAGAACAGCGAATAAATATTTTCCTCATCTACAGGAATCGGCTGATCGCTCAGCAATTCAAATCCATAATCATTCATAGAAATCGAAAAGCTAATGGGTAATATTTTACCAATTCGGTAGGCCAATAGGGCGCTGAGTGCTTCATGTACCTGTCTGCCTTCAAAAGGATACACCAACAGATGATATCCTTCTTTACTTCTGATATGTTCTATCAGTAGTTCATTCTCGCGGGGGATATGCGATAAGGTTTGTTGTTGTTCCATCAATAGGTGCAAGGCGGCTATTTCAGGTTCGCTTTCATCAATCAGCACTTTGTTTAATGTTTTTCTTAACAAGGCTCCCAGGTTGGCACTCAAACTCATTCTTCCTCCCATCCAGGATGGGATGATGGATTTTTTTTTGTTACTGAGTTTTACGAGGGCCGTCATATCTTTTACCCCCAGCAATTCCAAATTTCGGCCCGCGAGGGTAAACACATCTCCCGGCAGTAATTTGCTGATGAACCATTCCTCAATTACCCCCATGTATTTTCCACCCGTGGTTTTTACTTTTAGCATGGCATCACTTACAATGGTGCCAATATGTAAGCGATGCCGCATAATCATGCGCCGGTTGCTACAATAAATTCTCCCATCTCTTTCTTGCAACTTTTCGAATTCATCGTATTGTTGTAACGCTTTTCCACCTCGAGTAAGCAAGAAAATAACGTCATTCCATTCTTCCTGGCTGATGGAAGAAAAGCAATGGGTGCTGCTGATTTCAGCGAGTAATTCCG
>JBIINW010000064.1:0-13116 GCA_044337245.1 Sediminibacterium sp.
AGATGTCGGCAGTATGAATGCCATCTTCTATGGTTTTCAGCCAGGCATTCTGTATCAGGGCCGCGGGCTTTTCCTGTTCGATATGCAGCAACATTTGAATGGCAGCCAGCAGCAATCCCGATGGATTAGCCATATCCTTGCCGGCGATCAGCGGCGCAGAACCATGAATCGCTTCGAAGAGGGCAAAATTATTGCCAATATTCACACTGCCCCCCAACCCCACCGAACCGGTAATCTGGGCTGCCACATCACTTAAAATATCACCATACAAATTGGGCATAACAATCACATCAAATTGTTCTGGGGTATCGGCCAGCCTTGCAGCACCGATATCTACAATCAAGTGCTCTTGTTCAATTTCCGGGTACTCGGCTCCTATTTTGGTAAAGGTTTTATGAAATAACCCATCGGTTAATTTCATGATATTATCCTTTGTAAAACAACTTACTTTCTTTCTGCCGCAGGTGCGGGCATATTCAAATGCATAGCGGATAATTTTTTCTGTGCCGGGTTTAGAAATCAACTTCAGACACTGTATTACTTCATCGGTTTGCTGATGTTCAATACCGGCATACAAATCTTCCTCATTTTCCCGAACAATTACCACATCCATAATGGGGTGCTTGGTGGCAACAAATGGGTGGTACGACTGGCAGGGACGGATATTGGCGTACAAGCCCAATACTTTCCGCATGGTTACGTTTAAACTCTTATATCCTCCTCCCTGAGGGGTAGTAATGGGCCCTTTTAAGAAAATTTTATTTCGGCGAAGGGTTTCCCAGGCTGCCGGCGGAATACCCGAGGAAATACCACTTAGATAAGCCCGTTCCCCCACTTCAATCGATTCAGTTTCAATGGCTGCGCCGGCTGCATGTAGAATCCGGAGGGTGGCTTCCATTATCTCCGGACCAATCCCATCCCCGGGGGCAATGGTAATTTTAACTGGATTTTTCACATTCATTTTGCAAATTTGCACCAATTAATCCATATACTTTTATTTATAGTTATTATATTTGGAATAAATATTGTTTATGAATTTCACATTACATCAACTCCGTGTTTTTTTAGTGGTAACCGAGAAGAAGAGTATTACCCTTGCTGCCCGTGAACTTAACATGACGCAGCCGGCGGTTTCGATTCAGTTGAAAAATTTGCAAGATCAGTTCGATCTTCCCCTAACGGAAGTGATTGGTAGAAAATTATACATTACTGATTTTGGAAAAGAGATAGAATGCATAGCAATTAGGGTATTAAATGAAGTGGATGCCATTAAAGATCACTCACTCCGCTTTCAGGGAATTTTATCGGGCAAACTACGGATAGCTTCAGTTTCTACTGGAAAGTATATTATGCCCTATTTCCTGCGCAAGTTTTTATCCGATAATCCCCAGGTAGAACTGGAGATGGAAGTGAGTAATAAAAATAAAGTGATGGAAGGATTGCGGAACAATGAAGTTGATTTTGCACTGATGACTGTTATGCCAACTGATATAGACCTATATGAAGAAATTCTGATGCCGAACCGATTATTTTTATTTGGGGCTGCTGATAGCGTGTTGCCAACATCTGATGCTGCTGGAGCTACCTTATTTAAAGAACTCCCCCTAATATTCCGGGAAGAAGGTTCAGGTACCCGACACTCCATGCAACAGTATTTTCAAAAAGCAAATATCAGTCCTCGCGTTGGCCTCTCCCTCACCTCAAATGAAGCGGTTAAACAGGCAGTAATTGCCGGTTTGGGCTATTCTGTGTTACCCCTAGTAAGTGTGGGAGATGAATTAAAGCTGAATAAAATTGCCATCATTCCCGTAAAAGGATTCCCATTGCGCACCCAGTGGCGACTGGTATGGCTTCAGAAAAAGCAATTAACAGCGGTGGCTGCAGCTTTTCAAAAGTATATGCGAGAACACAAGCAGGAAATATATCAAACCCATTTTGCTTACCTCGAGAGTTATTTCTAACTGCCCCATACAAATCTAAAGATTCGTTAATTCCTACAGTTCAGATAAACGGATGCCTGCTTTGCGCGTCTAATCTACTGAATTGATAGCTATGCGATTAAACGTAACCCAACGACTATTACTTTTGGCCTCTGCTTGCTGGTTTTTCGGCGAAGGGTTATTAGGGCCTCTGTTTGCAGTGTATGCCGAAAAGGTTGGCGGCGATTTGTTGGATATCACGAGCGCTTGGGCTTTATTTCTGATTACTTCCGGCATTTTATACATCGTTTTTGGAAAGCTTTTTCGGAATTCAACCCATAAGAAAGAAATCATGGTGGTGGGCTATGCCCTTAATACCGTTTTTACTTTTTGCTATTTATTGGTAGAGAATAGTCATCAACTGATGTTACTGCAAGTAGGACTTGCCATAGCAGAAGCCATCAGTTCGCCTTTATGGGATGCGCTTTTTGCTAAAGAAATGGAGCAAACCGATGATGTATTCTTTTGGAGTATTGCCGGTGGACACACTCACTTGGTTTCCGGAATCGCTATTGCGGTAGGGGGAGCTATTGCGTACTATGTTTCATTTAATGCCTTATTTGTTATCATGGGTTCAATTCAGGCAATCGCTACGGTTATTCAGTGGCGGTTACTATATATTCAGCCAAAAACTCCTTCTGAATTCTAATGCTATCCGGTTCGTTTGTACCTTTCCGAAAATAAGTACATGAGGAGGCTTGTCTTTTTATTTTTGGGATTAACCTTGCCTGTAACGAATAGCTTTTTCGCACAGGATACGGCATACGTGTATAAAAAAGCTACCCGTGATGGAATTGGCAAGTATTATTTTGGGCGCGAAATTGCCGCCGTAATGGGGGTAACCGGAAGTTATTGGCTGGAGCGCGACAACCGCGATGAAGAAGAAAATACCAGTTTGGCCATCGATCATATACCTGCCTCTCCTAATAGCATCATTGCCGACGTGGGAGCCGGAAGCGGGTATTATACTTTTCGGCTGAGTGCAAAAGTTCCTAAAGGCAAAGTGTATGCTCTGGATATTCAAGAAGGTATGTTGGATATCCTGCGGAACCGGAAAAACCAATTAGCAGATACCCGGGTAGAAGTGAAGGCTTGTACCGAAACCTCTTTGCAACTTCCGCCCCAATCACTGGATATTGCCCTGATGGTGGATGTATATCATGAGTTAGCATTTCCAAGAGAAATGCTCCAATCTCTACATACTTGTTTGCGAGATACCGGAAAGCTGATATTGGTTGAATTTCGTGGGGAAGACCCTACTATCGCTATTAAACCCCTTCATAAAACCACCGTTGAACAACTGAATCGGGAATTAGCTGCCAGCGGATTCCGACTTGCTTACCGCGGCGATTTTATGGCTGTACAGCATTTTTTGGTGTATGAAAAAATCAAGAAAAAATAATAGAACTGATTTTTAAAAAACCTTCAACTTGGCAAGCTTATTTATTCCCCTTCTATAGGGTTATTTACATCAATCATTCTAATTCCTCTATTTTTGTTCATGCGTTGCAGTATAATTGTAATAGGACTTTTCGGAATCCTGCCTTGCCAACTTCGGGCACAATCGAACAGAATTACTACTCACAATACCATTGGTTGGTACAATTATTTTGGAACCTTTCGCTTGTCAAATCCGGTATCCATTCACACAGAATTCCAATGGCGAAGAAATAAGCTCATAACCGATTGGCAGCAGAGTTTGTTGCGCGTAGGTGTAAATTATCAGGCTAATCCAAATATACTCTTCCGAGTTGGCTATGCCTGGGCGGAAACCTTTTCTTATGGCGAAATTCCCCTGAATGTATATGGGAAAGATTTTTCCGAACACCGGATTTTTCAAATGATGCAACTAACACAAAAAGAAAGCAGATTCACATTCTCCCACCGTTTTATGCTAGAACAAAGATGGTTGGGAAAATATACAGCATCCCAACTTACCCGGGAAGATGTGTTTGTTTATGTAAATCGTTTCCGGTACCTGTTTAAAACCCAATATGCACTGATGCCATCTTCTCGCAAAACCAATAGTCCTTATCTCGCTTTGTATGATGAAATACTAATAGGATTTGGAAAAAATATTTCCGTAAATGTTTTCGATCAAAACAGGTTGGGCTGTTTACTGGGATATCGAATTTCGCCCAGGGTAAACATTGAGGCGGGTTATCTTAACCAGATTATTCAATATGGCCGACAAATATTCGGGCAGCCGGTATTCCAGTATAACCAAGGAGTGATTATCAATTCCAACTTCAGTTTTGATTGGCGAAAAAAGTAAAGTCCTAAGTAGACTAGCCTTCTATTTTCTGGCCATTACTTTTTCAGCAGCCGCAACAATAAACGGCGTATCTAATCCGTACTTGGTTAACAGCTCAGTAGGCTTTCCACTCTCGCCAAAAGTGTCGTTCGTTCCAATAAATTCAATGGGTATAGGATGATGAGCAGCTGCCACCTGAGCAATCGAATCTCCCAATCCACCTATAATATTGTGTTCTTCCACGGTTACCGCACAACCGGTTTTGCGTATCGATTGCAATACCGCTTCCGTATCCAGGGGTTTAATGGTATGGATATTAATCAGTTCAACACTGTATCCCTTTTCTTCTAATATCCTGCCGGCTTCTATGGCTTTCCAAACCATGTGTCCGCAGGCAATCAGGGTTATATCCGTTCCTTCACTTAATAGTTGAGCTTTACCAATTACAAAATCGGCTCCAGTTTCGCTAGTAAAATTGGGCCATTTCGGGCGACCGAAACGCAGGTAAACCGGACCTTCATAATTAGCGATTGCCTGAGTGGCAGCTTTGGTTTGGTTAAAATCACAGGGAACAATAACCGTCATGCCCGGTAACATCTTCATTAGCCCAATATCTTCCAATATCTGATGGGTAGCCCCGTCTTCACCTAGGGTAAGTCCTGCATGCGATGCACAAATTTTTACGTTTTTACCGCTATATACAATACTTTGTCTGATTTGGTCGTATACCCTTCCGGTACTGAAGTTGGCAAAGGTAGTGGTATACGGTATTTTACCTCCAATGGTTAATCCCGCAGCCATTCCCATCATATTGGCTTCTGCAATTCCGCATTGGAAAAAGCGATCGGGAAAATCTTTAATAAATGGGCCTAGTTTCAGGGATCCTGCCAGGTCGGCTGTAAGCACTACTACCTGGTTGTTAGATTTACCTGCTTCATAAATGCCTTCTCCGAAACCACCGCGGGTTTCTTTTTCATTTTGTACTTGAATGTCTTTTAATCGCATGCCTATTATTTGATAAGTGCAAAATACTATAAATCCATGGTTAGTAAAATAATACCCAACTTTAAACAGACCCTACAATTGCCAAAAAAGAAATGAATTCCGTTTTGGTAGGAATGGGTGTTTATCCTTCAAATGTGCTATAGAAATAAGGCGTTTTCGCTTCAAATTCCGCACTGCAGGTATCAACCATTTTATAAACCCTGCGAATACCCAAAGCGGTTCTTTTATTCAGCACATCTTCATCAGAACAGTCGCCATGTAAAATTTTCGAAATCTGCACATCTGCAAAACCATTTACTTTAGCTTCCCGCAACAGTTCTTCTGGTAAGTTGTCGATTGAATACTTGGCCAGTTCCTTTTCGATTTTACAGATTTGTTGAATTTGATATACAAACCACCGGTCGATACCGGTAGCCTGCACAATTGATTTTACGGTGGTACCCTGCATCAACGCATCCTTGATTCGGAAAATCCGATCCCATTTGGGTGTTTTGATGTATTCCGTTAATTCCTCATTTTTCATTAAGCTTTTACCATAATAGCCCAATCCTACCGCTTCATTTTCTAGGCTCTGACAAGCTTTCTGTATGGCTTCGGTAAAACTTCTGCCAATGGCCATTACTTCACCCACACTTTTCATTTGCAAACCGAGGGTATCGTTGGCTCCTTTAAATTTATCGAAATTCCACCGGGGAATTTTTACAATTACATAATCCAGTGCCGGTTCAAAATAGGCTGATGTGGTTTGGGTGATTTGGTTTTTCAGTTCATCCAGTGTATAGCCGATGGCGAGTTTGGCGGCAATTTTGGCTATGGGATAGCCCGTTGCCTTGGAAGCCAGGGCAGATGAGCGACTCACCCGCGGATTAATTTCCACTGCAATCAGTTCTTCTGTTTCCGGATTCTGGGCAAATTGCACATTACAGCCTCCAGTAAAATTACCCAGCGAGCGCATCATCAGAATGGCTTTGTTGCGCATATCCTGAAAAGAGGTATCACTGAGCGTCATAGCCGGGGCAACCGTTATTGAATCTCCGGTATGCACCCCCATTGGGTCGAGGTTTTCTACCGTACAAATGATAACAACATTATCTGCCTGATCGCGTAATAGTTCTAGTTCAAATTCCTTCCAGCCCAACACGGCTTTTTCTACCAGCACTTCGTGAATGGGAGAGGCAGTTAGTCCTCTTTCCAGGGCGGCATCCAAATCTTCTTTACCGTGTACGAATCCTCCGCCAGTTCCCCCGAGGGTGAAGGAAGGCCGGATTACCAAGGGAAAGCCAATGGCTTGTGCAAATTCTTTTCCCTCTAAAAAACTATTTGCCACGCGGCTGGGTGCAACGGCAATGCCAATTTTTACCATCAGTTGGCGAAACTTTTCCCGGTCTTCAGCCGTTTCAATTGCTGCAATATCCACTCCAATCAATCGAACCCCGTATTTCTTCCAAATACCCACTTCATCCGCCTCCATACAAAGGTTCAGCGCTGTTTGCCCCCCCATAGTAGGTAAAACCGCATCAATGGTATTTTCCATCAGTATTTTTTCAATACTCTCAACAGTTAACGGCAACAGATATACCTTGTCGGCCATCATAGGATCCGTCATGATAGTAGCCGGATTGCTGTTTATCAAAATCACTTCAATACCTTCTTCCCGCAAACTACGGGCAGCTTGTGAGCCGGAATAATCAAATTCACAGGCCTGACCAATAATAATGGGTCCAGAGCCGATAATCAGTACAGATTTAATGGAAAGGTCTTTGGGCATGGGGCGTTATAAATTGAGCAAATGTAAGAAGCCGGAGTGAATCTGTCCCTGTTTTTTACCCATTCCAAGGAGTTTTCAACAAAAACCCCCTATATAATGTTATCTTTCCATCCTATAATCTCAAATTAAACCTATGGCAGTATTAAAAGAGGGCAGCAAAGCGCCTGCTTTCAAGGCAGTTGACCAGAATGGGGAGTCGATTTCGCTCGCCGATTTTAAAGGCAAAAAAGTGATCCTATATTTCTATCCAAAAGACGACACACCCGGATGTACGGCTCAGGCCTGCAATCTGCGCGATAATCACAGTGCTCTTATTAAAAAAGGGTTTCAGATAATTGGTGTTAGTACCGACGATGTGAAAAGTCACAAAAAATTCGAAACTAAATACGAGCTTCCTTTTCCGCTGGTGTCGGATGCCGACAAGAAGATTGTAGACAAATACAATCTGTGGGGAGAAAAAAAGTTTATGGGCCGAACTTATATGGGCACTACCCGAACTACTTTTTTAATTGATGAAACTGGTAAAATTGTAAAAATTATTGCCAAACCAGATACCGCCAATCATACCGAAGAAATTTTGGCTGCCTGGAAGGAAGTGAAATAATACTTTGGCACCTATAAAAAAAAGAGCGACCTATATAAAGTCGCTCTTTTTTTATGGAACTATACGTTGTTATTTTTTTGTCTCCAACAGTTTGAAGAACTGATCTAACTGTGGTAATATCACTATACGGGTTCTGCGGTTGGCAGCCCGGCCATCCGGAGTGGAATTATCCATTAAGGGAAGGTATTGGCCGCGTCCGGCAGCAGTCATACGCTTCGGATCTAAACCATATCCATCTTGCAATACCCGCACTACCGTAGTGGCTCTTTTCACACTCAAATCCCAGTTATCTTGAATGCCCGGACTGGTAATAGGAATACTATCCGTGTGGCCTTCTACCAAAAATTCAATATCTGGTTGAGCGTTCAATACTTTGGCTACTTTACCCAGTACTTCTTTAGCACGGTCGGTAATAGCGTAGCTTCCGCTCTTGAATAATAATTTATCGGAGATGTCTACATAAACAACTCCTTTATCAACTTTGATGTTGATGTCTTTGTCGTCTAGATTGCCAATGGCTCCTTTCAGGTTCATCACCAACGCCATATTCAAAGAATCTTTTCGTGCGATAGAACCCTGCAGATCTTTGATATAAATATCTTTCGATCCAATGTTCTCCAGCGATTTTTTAATACTCTCGGCCTGAGAACCGGTAACTACTGATAAGTCTTTCAGTTGGTTGAGTACCGTATTATTATTATCTCTCAGGTAATCAATCTGCTTGTTCAGGTCGGCAATTTGGCCTTCCAGGGCAGCTTTGCGGCTATTCAAATCGGAAACCTGTCCATTCGATTTTTCAATAGAGAAGTTACATTTCTTTAATTCGTCTTGTAACTCTCTGTACTTAGCCTGCATGGCAAGGTAGTCGCCACTTAATTGGGTATACTTGGCTTTTTCAGCTTCTAAAGTTTTGGTGGATACACAAGATGTGAAGGTGGCGGCCATCAAAATAATGAGCAAGAAGGAATTTAGTTTCATAATATTAATAGATTGTTTTCAAAGTTACAAGTTTTTACACAATTCATGCCAAAAGCAACCTGCTCGATTCATTTTATAAAATCCTTATGATTTGTGTTAAATAAATCTTAGCATCTTTGAGTCTGCAAATTGCCTTATCTGGTGATTTTTGGGCAAGTAGGAACTATATATTGGTGGTTAACCCCAAATAATTGCTTCTTCCTGCATACTCCAGGGGATATATTTTTCTCCGAAGGAGGCATCTACCACCTTTCTTTTTATTTTCAGGGTGGGAGTAAGCAATCCGTTTGCGGTGGTCCACTCTTCTTCCAGCACAATCATTTTACTGATTCTTTCGTGTTGCTCCAGTTGACTATTGGTTTGCTGCAGGAGCTCCAGTAATTGTTGTTTTTGCTGATCGGCATTGTTCACTTTAATCGGTTCCGAGAGGGTACATATCGCCATGGCATTGGGCAGTCCTGAACCAATAACACAAACCTGAGAGAGCAAGCCTGCCTGTAACAATTTAGATTCAATAATGGCCGGCATTACGTATTTCCCCTTACTGGTTTTAAACTGATCTTTGATTCTTCCGGTGATGGTTAAATAACCTTCCTGATCAATCATACCTTCGTCGCCGGTTTTCAGATACCCATCTTCAAAAGAGGCGGCAGTTAATTCCGGCTCTTTATAATATCCCATCATGGAGGCTTCACTTTTTACCAGTACTTCGTTGTCTTTTCCCAGGCGAACTTCCACTCCTTCATAGGAGGGACCAACGGTGCCAAATTTTACGGAGTTCTTACGGTTAGAGTGCGATAGGGCCATGTTTTCCGTCATGCCATAAGCTTCCTGAATAGTAATACCCAGCTGTTGAAACCAGTGCAGTAGGGCAGGATTAATTGGGGAGGCTCCGGTAAAAGCATGTTTGTAGCGCCCCAACCCGAGTTTCTTTTGTATGCCTTTTTTAATCAGCCAACTTACACCCGGAATAGATAGTAGCCGGCTCAGTTTTTTTTGTGGCATTTTTTTCAAAATTCCTTCCTGTAATTTTTCCCAAATTCGGGGAACGGCTAAAAATACCGTAGGTTGGGTATGGGCCAGGTTGGCGGCAAAAGTATCCATCGACTCTACAAAGTAAATGGTGCTACCGGTAAAAATACCACCACATTCTACCAACATCCTTTCGGCAACATGGCAGAGTGGTAAATAAGAGAAGAAGGTTTCTTTATGTAGATGTGGATAGCTTTTTAAAAAAGCATCTACTGCAAAAGCTAGTGCGTGGTGCGAGTTCATTACGCCCTTGGGTTGTCCCGTTGTTCCGGAGGTATAAACAATGCTGGCCAGTTTTTCAGCTTCAGGAACGGGGGTTCCTTGCAGCGGAGGGGTATCTTTTACCAGCTGATCCCAGTTAATACAACCCTCATTGGGGTAAAAGGGAAAAGTAATTTTGTGTAGAGTAGTTGGTACGCCCTGCATTAAATAAGCAGGGTTATCGAGCTTGCCAATAAAGATGGCTTTGCTTTCGCTGTGTAAAATAATTTCATTGATCGATTCTGGGGTAATATTCGGATACAGAGGAACCGAAATACAGCCCGCCATGGCAATCGCAAGGTCGGCCATAATCCAATGGGCGCAATTTTTGCTGAGTATACATACTTTGTCATTAGCTCCTAATCCCATGTTCTGCAACGCCGCTGCCATAGAACGGATTTCCTGTCCGGCTTTTGCCCAAGAAAATTCTCGGTAAATACCTTGTACCGGTTCAGAAAGAAATAAATCAGTAGGCTGCGATGCCTCAAATTGATAAAACTTTTCTACCAGTAGGGGATAGTTTTTTTTCATGTTCAACTGTTTTATGAATTCATTAGATGGGCTAATCCTTTTTCAGGAATTTTTCCTTGCATAGGGCCAAAAAAATCGAGAATCAAACGAAAATCTGCAGCTTGTTCGCTGGTAGTAAAAGGTTCAGCAATTACTACTTCTTTTTTACCAAAATCAAATCCCACCATAACTAACGGCACACCTGCCTGATGGGCAATATTATAAAAGCCTGTGCGCAGGCGCTCAACTTTTTTTCGGGTACCTTCCGGAGAAAGTACCAGCGAAAAACTTTCTTCCGATTTAAATTTTTGTACTACCTGATCTACCATATTATGGGAAGAGGACCGGTCTACCGGTATGCCGCCCAGCCATCGGAAAAGGAACCCAAAGGGCCCGTCGAACAATTCTTTTTTCCCCAGAAAATGAATGAAGCCTAAGCGTAATTTACTTCTTACCGCCAATCCTAAAAAAAAATCCCAAGAGCTGGTATGGGGCGCAACAATTACCACACATTTTTTCAGATGATAGGGAAACTTCCCCCGGATTTTCCATCCGGTAATCCATAGCAAGAAAATCCAAATCGGTCGCATATCGTAAGCAATCTATAAACAACAAGATAATAATTTTCGGTTAAAAATGCTCATTTGAGCTGTAGGCCGGCTTTGATTGTATAAAAAGCCCCTATTGGGGGTTAAATAAATACTTGAATAGCAGGCTTTAAAAAACAATTTCTCCTTTGATTCGGCGTTTAAGTATTAAAATAGGAACAATGGCTGCCTTACGATTGCTGGTTGATTCTGAAATCACCCTGATTAAACAGCATACTGCTCATTTGCCGGCTTATTTAGGAGTATCTAGCTGTAATGATGATAGTAACCAATATAATCAGTGTGAAGAAGTTTCAGAAGAGCTGGAGCAATTGCAAAACAAATTGGAAGATGCCCGGGTATTTTTCGGTAATCGGGTTATGCAACAAACCAGGGCTTTTTTTCATCATGCTGCTTCAGCTGCTGAATCTGAGAATATAGCGTATAAAAAATTGTTCAAAGATCTTCGCCCACATTATATCGAAGTAAGAAATACACCTATTCGTTTACTCAAAATAAAATAGTATGGAACTTATTTGTTATGCTAATCAACGTTGGCAACCCCTGAACGAGTCGGGTGTTTCATTGCAAGACCTAGGTTTTAAACGTGGGTATGCTATTTTCGATTTTCTCAGGGTTGCGCAGGGTACCCCACTTTTTTTATCCCAGCATATTGACAGATTTTTTCAAAGTGCAAAAGATATGCGTTTAACCATCCCTCATACTCGGGAAGAGTTAACAAGACTAGTATATGAATTAATACAAATTAACCGGATGCCCGATTCGGGGGTTAGGATGATGCTTACGGGGGGTAATTCGGAAGACGGACTGCACCTTGGCACGCCTCAACTCTTTCTGATAAATGAGCTTATTACGCCTCCGCCCACCGAAATGAAAAAAGAGGGGTATCAAATGATTACCTATCCCTATCGCCGACATTTTCCACAGGTAAAAACCACCGACTACAGTATGGAAATCTGGTTGCGACCTATGGTAGAAGAACATTTGGCCAATGATGTATTGTACCATCACCACGGAATTATCACTGAGTGTCCGCGCTGTAACTTTTTTATAGTAAATACTGCCGGAAATTTAGTAACCCCCGATTCGAATATATTAAAAGGGGTTACCAGAAATACGATTATTGAAATTGCCAATGAAATTGGCATTTTGGTTGAGTTGCGCGACCTGCACCTCCACGAAATTCCTGCAGCGCGCGAAGCTTTTGTAAGCAGTACTACCAAACGGATTATTCCGGTATCCCGCATGGATGATGTTTACCTGCCGGTGAACGGCCCAGTAACAACCCTGCTGTTTAATCGTTTTCTGGAAAGAGAACAAGCAGAAATAGCCAATGAAGGAAAGCCCTGATTATCCAATACCCTCTATTCAGATAACTGATCCCAACGGAGAAGTTTTATCAGTATTGATTGAATGGAATGGCGATCAGACTTTTTCGCTGGTTTGTCGCGAAGCCATCGACGAAAACTTGCATGCTGTAATCCGAGCCATCTGGCAGGTGCTGCAAACCCCTCCCTTACCCGGAATTACAGATATCATTCCATCCTTTCACTCAATCACCATTGTATTCGACCCCCTGAAAATAGCCAGTACGCGCAATCATCCTACTGCAGGAGAAGCTATACTTCATCAGGTAATGAGTCGGTTAAACCAATTTTCTATTCATGCTTCCTTTTCAAAAAGGCAGGTAAGCATTCCCGTATGTTATGATACTTCGCTGGCCCCGGATTTGATTACCCTTTCGGCTCAGCTTTCTCTTACTCCGAACGAGTTGGTATCTCTGCACCATAGTAAACCCTACTCTGTATATATGTTGGGTTTTTTACCCGGCTTTGCTTATATGGGAATATTGGATGCACGTATCACGGCTCCCCGCCATCAGCGGCCACGCCCTCGTGTACCGGCTGGCAGTGTAGCCATTGCAGCACAACAAACTGGCATCTATCCAACGGATTCTCCCGGGGGCTGGCAGTTAATTGGAAGAACCCCTATTCGGATGTTCAATCCCCTGGAACCCAATCCCTGTTTTTTACAGCCGGGCGATGAAGTATCTTTTTATCCGATTTCCCTGAACGAATATCAACAAATGATTCCCAAATGAGTATCCGAATTATTAA
>JBIINW010000242.1:0-3731 GCA_044337245.1 Sediminibacterium sp.
CCGCCGTTATCTGTGCGCAAAATTACCGCCGGTTCGGCAACAGCCATTATGAGGGCGGTTAAACTGTCAAATGCAACTATATCTCTGAAATCCCGTTTTTCATACCCCACAACCTGCTGCCAGCTCCAGTGCTTACCTCCATCCGTTGAACGGCCAACAGTTCCCTTGCTACCACTTACCCAAACAATTTGGTCGGATACAACTTGTAAACCCCGAAAACTGCTTCCCAATGGGTTGGATGGCAAGGTTTCGATTGTATAGGTTTGCTGTGCCTTTACAATCAGCGGGGAATAGAATATACCGAAAAAAAAGCAAACTGCCAAATATTTCAGAAACGAATCAATCATGCAATAAAATTTTATATAAAGCTTGTAACTATTTGTTTATTAACTATATAAAAGAAATTTACTCATGCTACGTCTCCATTCCTGTACCTGCGTAAGTCGGGTTATCTTCGATAGGAAAGCCGGTATTGATAAATCGAATAATGCCTCACTATTGGGTACACCGAGTAATTTATCTAGGTGCTTTGTGCCAGTAGGATTAGCCAAAGTTGGATAGGATGCCCAGGAAAAATCATTGGGATACAGATCCTTTACTACTTTCAACAACATCAAACCCCAATACACCGGCTGAAAATGGGGTGTATCCGTTAAATAACACCGTACTCCCTTACATTCCATCCCCGCCCAATTACCGGAATCGGGGGTAAATCGAACGGGTTCCAGCGATACTTCATCCAACGATAAATCGTACAAGGTTTTGGCCACCCGGTTGCCATCCATCCAAGGGGCTCCGAATTGCAGGAATGGAAGTGCCGTGCCTCGTCCCTCAGAAATATTAGTGGCTTCTAACAAGCATAAGCCGGGATATAACACCATAGCTTCAAATTGTTGAATAGCCGGAGAAGTGGACACAAATGGCGTTCCCCAATCTGGTTGGAATTGTGATCTTTCCCAACCAATGCAGGCAATTACTTCCAAATCAACCCCAATCTGGTAAATTTCTTTAAAATACTTGGCGAGTTCACCCAGAGTGCAACTGTGACGAATAGGGATAGGCCATCTTCCGATAAAAGATGATTGTTCTGTTTCTAGCATAGGCCCTTCAGCTAATTCTAGCATACCAGAAATAGGATTGGGTCGGTCCAGCACCACAAGTGGCTTTCCTGCAGTAGCACAGGCTTCCATTAAATAGGTGAGCGACCAGAGATAGGTATAAAATCGGGCACCCACATCCGGTACATCAAAAATTATACGGTCTAGCCCACGTAAATCTTCCAAATCTGGGGCAAAGGACTTTCGATATAAACTCTTAACGGGAAGCCCCGTAAGCCAGTCTTTTCCATCCTCCATCACAGCTCCATCGGCTCCTTGAACATCCAATCCATGTTCCGGAGAAAATAGCACTTGTAAAGAAAATCCATGGCGCAACATAGCCTCTCTCGCAGGTGTTCCCTCCCGGGTTGTAGCTGCGTGATTGGTTAATAAACCCAGTGATTCGTTTTTCCAACTGGGGTGTTGAGCTAAAATACGATCAACTCCAAAAGATAACTGCATTATTAAAATTACGTACTAACGGGAAGATCCGGCGTAAAAAAGAACAACTCTTTTTTTAAAGCCTCCAGCACATTGAAAATAATGGGGCATCTACCATAATGCATCCGGGTGGTAAAATAGCGGCCGGTAAAACCCGGTAAATGTAGGGCGGGAAATTCGCGGCATCCGGCAAAACGGTCGGTATAAATGGTGCAAGATAATTCCTCTAAAAAGCGACAGGGGATTGCATTCATGATCATTCGCTGTCCTATCCCTTTTTCCAGATTTTCTGCTACAAATTGGTCACTTTCTACTCCCAGAACTTCCGCTACCCGGTCGGCTTCCGGTTGGGTAACTTCAATCATCAGCGTTTTACAGCAGTTTCCACACTGCCTGCAATCAATTTGAGGGGCGATAGCGGCCTGCAGAGCAATTACCCTGGCATCTATACCTGCTGCATCCTGGGTGGCTAAAAAGGACTGAAAATGGTCATTTTCCTCCTCCCGTTGATCTGCCAACTGGGCAATCTGCTGCAAATCAGTTTCAATATGGGGATTAGGTGTAAGGATTGTTAAAAATAAGGGCAGACTAGCATTAAAATCAGGTGAAATCACCCAAATTATAGTTTATCCACATAAAAACCTGTTTTGTAGAAAAGTAAACTTGGGCTAGCCGTACAGGTGTTTAGATTTGTACCCCTCTGAAAGCAGAGATTGGTATTAATGAGTAAGTCTATGGCAACACCTGTAATAAATAATGAATATAATGAAGATTCAATCCGGTCGCTCGACTGGCGGGAACATATCAGGCTTCGTCCGGGAATGTATATCGGAAAAACCGGGGATGGATCGGCTCCGGATGATGGTATTTATGTGTTGATGAAGGAAGTGCTGGATAACTGCATCGACGAATATACCATGGGCTTTGGGAAACAGGTAGAGATTGGTATTACTGCTAAAACAGTATCTATCCGCGATTATGGCCGAGGCATTCCGCTGGGTAAAGTGGTGGATGTGGTTAGTAAAATAAATACCGGAGCTAAATACGACAGCAAAGCATTTCAGAAGAGTGTGGGATTAAATGGGGTTGGTACCAAAGCGGTGAATGCCTTAAGTCAGCATTTTCGGGTTACCGCTTATCGCGATGGCAAACAAAAAACCGCTGAATTTGAGAAGGGGGTGTTGTTGAAAGACCATAAAGAGAGCAAATCCGATGAGGCCAATGGAACCCTGGTAGAGTTTCTGCCTGATGAGCAAATTTTCCGGCATTTCGATTATAAAAATGAATACATCGAAAATCAGCTCTGGAATTATTGTTTTTTGAATGCAGGATTGAATATTCATTTCAATGGCAAGAAATATGTGAGTAAGAATGGGTTGCTCGATTTATTGCAAAAGAAAACCTCCGCCGACGAACTACGTTACCCCATCATCCACCTGAAAGGGGAGGATATTGAACTGGCGCTTTCGCATAACAACGATTATGGGGAAGATATTTTTTCGTTTGTAAATGGACAATACACAACCCAAGGTGGAACCCACCAACAGGCTTTTCGCGAGGCCTATGTGAAAGTAGTGCGCGACTTCTTTAAAAAAGATTATGAAGCCTCCGATATTCGAACCAGCATTGTAGCCGCCATTTCCGTGCGCGTTCAGGAGCCGGTTTTTGAAAGTCAAACCAAAACCAAACTGGGCTCCGTTTCTGTTTTTGAAGGCGGTCCATCCATGAAGAATTTTGTACTGGATTTTTTAGCCAAAGAACTGGATAATTTCCTCCACCGAAATCCTACCGTAGCAGAGGCGTTGAAGAAAAGAATTGAGCAGAATGAGCGGGAAAGAAAAGAACTGGCAGGTATAAAAAAATTAGCAAACGAAAGAGCCAAAAAAGCCAATCTACACAACAAAAAATTGCGCGATTGCCGAGTACATTTTAATGAAGAGCCTCCCACCAAAAACAAAGAGGAATTTATTTTGTTGCAAAACCAAACCACCCTCTTTATCACAGAAGGAGATAGTGCCAGTGGTAGTATTACCAAATCACGCAATGTAGATTATCAGGCTGTATTCAGCTTGCGTGGTAAGCCATTGAATTCTTTCGGACTATCCAAAAAAGTGGTGTACGAGAATGAAGAGTTTAACCTGCTGCAACATGCGTTGAATATTGAGGATGGACTGGAAGCACTTCGCTATAACC
>JBIINW010000243.1:0-3728 GCA_044337245.1 Sediminibacterium sp.
CGATTAATAACCCTGCGGCGAGTAATAATAAAGATGGCACTTCCAATGTAAGGTTACTACTAACTCCGTGTGCAATAGCAAAAAAAACCAAGGTGCCTTGATTAATGATAACTAATAAATAGCCGAGAATAGGATATTTTTTGAGGCGCAAACCTCGCCAGCTATATAACCTTGAGCAGATAACAAAAAATAGATAGCATCCAGCAAATACATTGCTGACTAAAAAAGAAAATATAAATCCTATCAAATCCAAAGCCAGGGTAATGTAATATAATTGCTTGGTAGGTGGCAGTGGATTGGCAACACCGCCAATACTTTCAGTATCTCTGTCGTTATAGCTGTTATACCCATTGCTGGCCGGGTAAAGCATTGCATGCAAAAGTATAAAAATTAATATGGCCCTCGAATAATCGATGTGGCTAGTTACACTGAGGGCAAACCAATATACGGGCATTAGAAAAAACCCAAAGGGAATTCGCAATAGCTGAATGGTAGATTTTTGAATCAATTGGTTGGAATTGAATTTCAATTTAATCTTTATTCGGCAAAAAGCAATTGTAATTTCATGTGAACAGCAATTAATCTCAGATGGCTACTTAAATGGGATAAAGGAATGATCAACCAAATATAATCCGTTAATTGAAATGTGGCGAATATACATTTATAATAGTGTTTACAATCTAACTACCATGGCGACTGTAGCTGTATTGCTAATGCGACTGGGTTGCTCATATTTAAAAATCGCATCTTTAGATTGATAGGTTTTCACTTCTGCCCTAAAGAGTAGTTTTGGAGTAATTTGATAATCGTAATTGGCAGATGCTCCCCATGTTTGGTAGCCATTAGCTGTTCCTGTTTGAATGACAGCCTGTTTGGGATCGTTATAAAATTCAAGTCTCCCTGCTACCCTATGTTTCCGATGTAAATTAATCCTAGAAATAAAAACAGGGGTATACCAAACAGCTAGCTTGTTTCCAATTCTTTTTTCTGTGCCCACATCCAATCCAACAATAAATGAAATTTTTGGGGAAACATCATAGATTGCATATAGGTTATGAAATATTCTGAACGCCTGTAAACTATCCGGTTTTGCAGATCCTATAAAATTACTATAGTTTACAGTAATCGTATTGTTAGGCTTATAACTTACTTGTATGCCAAAACTTGGCTTGGTATCAAATTTTGAAAGAGCTATTTTCTGCCACCCATTTAATACATAAAAAGCTACCAATACATTTTCTTTCTTATTACTATAACTTACTCTAACGCCTGTTTCGAAATAAGGTGAATTTTCGGCTAAAATACTCCTGGTTAAGGTCCAGCAATCACCCCCAACAGCACTTTCAAAACCTAAGTGAGATGGCATTATTCCCGCATCTACCCAAAGATTATGTTGCCTAAAAATTTTATAGCCAACATTGGCCTCAAAAATTGGCCTAGCCCAATTGGGTTCGTTGCTTAAATTATAGGTTGCATAATTGCCTGCCATGATTGCAAGATTCGACCTAAATCGATTAGTTTGATAACTTGCTTTCACATAAGCCAGGTTTATATTCAACTGGTTATGTTTTTTATAATTATAATTATAATCAGGCTTTTCAAAATTAATGGGTTTTGAAAAATCGTAACTATAATAAAGTTCGGCATATCCGGAAACTGTTAATTTTTTTGATGAATCTTTTTGTCCAATACTATCTAATGAACCAAAAAGAAAACAAATCAGAATTATATGGGCGGCTTTGGGTTTCAAATTAAAAATTGATTTCAAAATTAATATAATTCAGGAGAATCTAGCTGCACCTAAAAAATCTATGCATACACTCTTTTCCAATATGATTAACAAATAAAATATTGAACTATCAAATTATTTGAGGTATAGATAACCTGGATTTAAGGTTAAGGAACTACGAATTTTTGAACCTGCTTTGAATATCAGGTGGAAAGAAAGATTTTGATGAGTTTTCGAAGAAATTTTAACTTTTGTGTCATATCTAATCTATAAAGCTTGCTGAGAATAAATTTTTATATTATATTTAAGTGCCTATGTTAAATAAAATTTTCAAAGTATTTTTCTGCATTGCGATTTCAGTAGTTTTGCCGTCGCCAACGCATGCTCAATCATTACAGGCATTAATTGAAAAATTTGATAAATCAATTGATAGTCTTAATAAAATCAATGCATTCAATGGCAATATTCTCTTGGCAAAAAATGGCAAGAAGCTGTATGAAAAAACCATTGGCTTTACCGACAGCTCTGCCACTAAAAAGCTTACAGCCAATGCTGCCTTCAATCTTGCCTCCATTTCAAAAACCTTTACCTCTTCAATGGTATTGATGTTTGTGCAGGAAGGTAGATTACAATTGGATGATTCTGTTAGTAAATATGTTACTACATTTCCCTATAAACAAATTACCATTAGGCACTTGCTTACACAAACACATGGTATGATTGAATATTTTGATTGGATACATGATACCCTGGGAATAAAAGATACAATTGGAAACAACACCTTGCTACGCCTACTCGCTCAGCACAAGCCAGCCCTGATATCGGTTCCTGGTGAAAAGTTCAACTATTGTAACACAGGATATGCCATGCTAGCGCTAGTATTGGAATCCATCAGTGGTATGTCGTATTCACAATTATTGAAGAATAAAATAACCAAACCATTGGGGCTTACTGATACGTATGTACAAACAGTAAGCATGATAATTTCGCCAAAAAGCAGGGTGTATGGCATGAAATACGAACAGAGTAAATGGCATTTATTTGATCTTACATCCCTAGATGATGTGGTGGGCGATGGAAATATTTATTCAACCGTAGGCGATCTTCTAAAGTGGGATCAAGCATTGAGAAACGGGAAATTGCTTTCAGCAGAAATACTACAAGAAGCTTATACGCCTTTTATTGTTCAAGAAACTCCTAAAATGGTGTATGGTTTGGGCTGGATTATTAATGAACCAGGAAAGAAAGTATCCCATTCGGGTAGTTGGAATGGGTTTAAAAATAATATGATACGAGATTTACAAAAGGGTTATACGTTGATATCATTGAGTAACGGAACGGCTGGCCGAGCTGCTTGGCAAATATTGCAGCAATTCGAAATGGCTATCGATAAGTTGGATCAATAGTTTACCGGTAACCAACCTATTTACCTATTAAATGTATCAACAAATCGTTTTCCATTTAAATGCTATTTTAGTATGCAAAAGTTGATTTTCACTTTATTTTTTTTGCCAATCCTGTCGGCGGCTCAGCCTTATAAATTAGCGCCTATAGAAAATGGAGTTCGCATTGATTTTCATTCGCCCATCATGGCTGAGGATAGAACTATCTGGATTAGAGTTCCTGCTTCGTATAATGAAGAAACAAGCACTACCCAAACGTATCCGGTTATGTATGTATTAGATGGCAAAACTGCATTTTTCCCTATTACGGGAGTAGTAAGTTTTATGAGCGAAAAAGATCATGTAAATTATCAAATTCCAGAAATGATCATTGTTGGAGTGGATACTGAAAAACGATTTCGCGATCTTACTCCCAATGCATCTACAAAACAACCGAATGGAGAAGAAGCAAAAACACCTGAACAAAAACTCATGATGAAAGAAAGCGGAGGAGGCGAAAGATTTTTACGATTCATGCAGGAAGAAGTATTTAGTTACATTGAAAAAAATTATAGAACCAACCCCTATCGTATATATGTTGGACATTCACTCGGGGG
>JBIINW010000065.1:0-13090 GCA_044337245.1 Sediminibacterium sp.
TTCGCTTGCTCATAATGGTGTAGGTCATGTTCAACCGTGCAAATTCATATTGTTTGGAAGGAAAAATATGCAGTTTTTCTATGCACCAATTATACAAATCGCGGTGGGGAATAAATTCCAGTGTACAAATTGAGTGGGTAATATTTTCAATTGAATCGCTTTGTCCGTGTGCAAAATCATACATAGGATAAATGCACCATTTATCTCCCGTGCGATGATGTTTGGCATGTTTAATTCGATAGAGTATGGGATCGCGCATAATCATGTTGGGCGATGCCATATCAATTTTTGCCCGCAATACCCGGCTACCATCGGGGTATTTTCCATCCCGCATTTCCCGAAACAACTGAAGGTTTTCGTTTATGCTGCGGGTCGCAAATGCATTTCGAGTGCCGGGTTGGGTAGGTGTACCTTTTTGTTGTGCTATTTCTTCGGGGGTACTATCATCTATATAAGCCTGATCTTGTTGAATGAGTTGTTCGGCATATTGGTACAAACTGTCGAAATAATCAGAGGCATACCTCTCTCTGGCCCATTGAAACCCTAGCCAGTTTACATCTTCCCGGATACTGTTTACGTATTCGGTTTCTTCGGTTACCGGATTGGTATCATCAAACCGCAAATTGGTTTCTCCACCATACTTTAAGGCCAGGCCAAAGTTCAAACAGATGCTTTTGGCATGCCCAATATGCAGGTATCCGTTGGGTTCCGGTGGGAATCGGGTTAGAATGGACGGGTACTTTCCGGAAGCCAGGTCGTTTTCTACGATTTCCTCAATAAAGTGTAAACTCTTTTCTTCGCTCATGGATGGTCAGGTTAATCCGTGGCGAAGTTACGAAATCTTTCAGGCACTCGCCTTGTTTCGTAGCCGCATACAACTATTTACAATCGCTTTATTCGATGATAAGGGTATTGAAAAAGGCTTCCGCGTCAGGTTTCATTTCGGTTGCGTTAAGCGTTGCTACGTTCAACTGATGCAAAACAGAGCCAATAAAAAAGCAAAGCATATACATTTTCTTGCCCTTCATGTTTTCTGTAGCAGCTTTACTGATGTCTAACTCAATTTTAAGGCAACTTTTTCCTTTAAATTGAACTACTTCATCTTTCAGGATGTCTACATTTCCCATTTGTGCCATCATGGGAGATTTAATTTGATCCCACAGTCCATCACCCATAGAAGCAACCATATCAGCAGATAGGCCCATGGGAGCAACATCCAGCATTAGTGTGCTGTAAATTTTCGAGGTATCTTTATTATAGGTAAAAATTTTTGCTCCCGTTTGATTGGATGTACTATCGGGTTTACCCGGAAAAGTTACTTTCACTTTTTCGCCAATATAGGTTTCGGCTGGCTGGGCAAACAGCATACCAGAAAACATAGCACATACAATTAGAACAAAAAATTTTTTCATGTGATTGATTTTTGCACAATTTAGGGAATTTCTTCAATGGGTTAACAGCTAAGGAATAAATAAAAAAATTGTACATTTGCCGCCCAATCGGTTCGGTAGCTCAGTTGGATAGAGCAACTGCCTTCTAAGCAGTAGGTCATTGGTTCGAATCCAATCCGAATCACCCCAAAGTCTCTCATTATTGAGAGACTTTTTTATTGCAGCTGGATAGAGCTGTCCGCCTATGGCGGAAGGTCATTGGTTCGAATCCAATCCGAATCCCGTATTATGATTATAACCCATTGTTTTTCAATGGGTTACTTTTCTATTTACCTCCACATATCCAACAGGACTTCCGATTATTGGATTTTATTTCTGTTTATTGGGTGATTCTGGTTGAATTTGATAATTAATTGGTAACAGCTAACGGGAACTTGTTCAATAATCTTTTTTGTGAACCTTCCTTATAAAACTTGATAGTCAATATTTACATGTTAGTTGTAAGTGGTAGTGTTAAAATATATACTCATACTTGAATAAGTTGTTCCTACCCATTTATCAAAACCCTTCTCTCTCTAATAAATAATGTGTGTTGTGGATGTTGCTGCCGAAATTAAAAATATTTGCTATCAAAAGTTTTTTTGAACGTAATCAGAAAAAGGAAATCGTATTTACTTTGGTTCAATTTACTCGCGCTTATTCCCAGATTCGGTAAGTAGTTTTTTTCTTCTTTGCATCAGTTCGCGCCAGGTGGTAAGTTCGATATGGTTTTCTAACAGATACTTTTTTAGTTTGGGTGATTGCATCGCCAGCCAGTCTGCTCTCCGTATAGTACCTGAATTAGAAATATGCTCAAAATGTTCTGCCGCAACTGAACAATGCATAATAACCATAGTTACTCCGGGTTGTAAAGATGCAAAAGAACGTATATATTGATTTACGGCGAGCTCTTGTAAAGCATCATCTGATATTTTTCCCGACGGATATTTAAAATCGTAACTCATATTATGCAAATCATCCAGTACGGGTAACCCTGCATTCCATAACTGCTCTCCGATGGCTGTTGCTTGTTGTGGTGTTATTAAGCCAGCAGAAGTTTTGCTGATTAAGGTATTATGTCCACCCGGAAACATCACCGGAATTTTCTCCCGCATGCCGAGTGATAGATATTCTTTTAAAAAGGCAGGGCTGGCAAAGAGTGTTCCCATATGTGAGTCGAAGTGGGTAGGTTCCCAACCAGCTTTACGCGCACGTTGCAATTGGGCAGCAATTTCGGTTCCTACCTCATTGGCAGAAGCATGCTGCACAACTTCCATTACCGATTTATAGAGCGCACCCTCCGAATCGGTGAGTCCGGGTACCTGTGAAACACCTGCCAGTGGCCCCCATCGATAGTCGTTCCATTCCGAAGTTAAGGTAAGGTGTAGTCCTGCATCGGTTGTTGGATTTTTTTTCAATAGATGCAATATTTCCGGTACCCACGGGCAGGGCATCATGATGCTAAACGAATTGGCGATTCCTTGCTTTGTGGCTTGCCATACGCCCTCATTTGATTCTTTCGACATGCCCGCATCATCTATATGCAATATCAATAGTTTACTTCCGGCTGGATACCCTAGTTTTTCGGCATAGGTTTGGGCAAATAAACAACTGGGTGCCATACAAAGCGACCATACAAACAAAATGAGTAAGCGCATGCTTTCGGGTTAAGGGGTATGAAAGAAAGGTAAATTAATACTTTATCTGGAATGATTCAATTCGATTTGTTTGCTGAGGTAAACCCGGTCATCATCATCAATTATAATTGTCTCTACCTGATGTAGTTGATTAATCAGGTGTAACCCGGCTTCAATCCCCATAATTGCGATGGGGGTAGTTAGGGCATCGGCTAGTTCTGCATTGGGTGTGAGGATGGTTACACTTTTAATGCCTGTAATCGGCAATCCGGTTTTTGGGTTGATGGTATGCGAATATTTGCGACCATTTACCCAGATAAATTTTTCATAGTTTCCTGAAGTGGCAACTGCCATATCCGACACTTCAAGGTAAGAAAATATACTGGATGCGTTGTTGGGATCGGCAATGCCGATGGTCCAGGGTTTGCCATCGGGTTGCATGCCCCAGGTGGTAAGATCACCGGATGCATTTACAATTCCGGCAGTTGCACCAAGTGATTTCAGGTATTGGCGGGTTTTTTCTGCTGCATACCCCTTTCCAATACCACCCAATCCGATTCTCATGCCTTTCTCCTTCAACATCAC
Source organism: Sediminibacterium sp. (assembly GCA_044337245.1). GTDB lineage: Bacteria > Bacteroidota > Bacteroidia > Chitinophagales > Chitinophagaceae > Sediminibacterium. The sequence goes on from JBIINW010000065.1 coordinate 3,653, forward strand.
CGTTGTTGCCGCTTTATCTAATAGAATATTTCGATAATTAATCAGCCGAACCATTTTTTTAGCAGTTTCCGGGTCGGGTAATTCATTTTGATGAACATCAAAATTCCACAGACGCTTGTCAACCGATCCATAACTGATATCAAAAGCACCTTGGGTAAGCGCAGAAATTTGCAAACTCCTTTCAATAATGTCGAAGGTTTCTTTTTGTACCACAACCGGTTCGATGCCAGCTGCTGCATTGATCCGATATAGGTCGCTGGTTTCGGAATAGGTGGTTAATAAGTATTCTATTTCCTTTATATGATTAAATCCCTGCTGAATCCACTCATTGGCAAGTTCCTCCTCCTCAGCTACTAAACTAATTTCAAAATGGTTCCCCATCAAGCGTGCTGATTTTTTCCAGATGAAGCTCATTTATATAAGATTAAGAAGATTAATGAATTTTAAACATCAAATAAAATTTGTAAAATATTATCTGTCTGATAATTAGTACTTAAATATTTGATAATCATTGTGTTAAGTCCATGTGAATATGTTTATAAAATAAAGATTTCTCAAAGTTATCCACAAAAAACATAATAATTAACAATTCGGCAACGTTTATATGTAGAGCTAAGCAAATATGCTTCCTAACCTAAAAACCAAACTATATGTCAACCTTACTCTTCAACCAGTCCAACAACTTTTCAGAAATGAAAATTTCTATGAATGGTGTTCTTTTCAACCGCAAATCAATTGATGGCAGCATATCTAATCGTGCTAGAGAAGCTTCGTATACAGGAGTCTTTTGTTTTCTGGTACCAATGATGTTTACATTTTTCTGTATTGCAAAAGATATTTTACTCGATGCATTTGGTCTTTACGCTTTTATTATGGTTTCATCCGGACTGATGTTTAGGGTTATTGCTCATAAATGGGTTGGTAATTTGCTGTCAAAGCAAAATAGCTCAGTAAAAATCTGGCAAATAATGACTTTCCTTGTTCCTTCTATTACTTTAATCGTATTAGGAAGGTTGGTTCGCAAGCAGCCTTCATTATTTAATATGGAGAAATTCGGCAGTATTAAATCAGATGATGAAACAGCTATCGATTATGTGTATGAGTTAGATGAACAAACTTTCAGACGAGCTATTTAGTAATATAGTTGATATAGTAAAGGTGGAATACCCTAGTACAGATGTACTGGGGTATTTTTTTGTATAAGGCTAATCGAAGTGGGATAGTCTGATTATCGTGATAAGTAATAAGCAGACATGTGGATGCAGAACAGTTAGCAGCAAAACTATTTCCCTTTCCTACCCGATTCAGTTTCAAATTCCGTCTGCTTGTAAGAGGCTAATTAATTAACATTTATTTCGGTTATCATCGGTAATGCAGGCTACTTCTATTGGGGAGCGAAATAAAAAATCATAATTTTTTATTTTACTACTAATAATGTTTAAATAATTGATTATCAATATTTTAAAGAACTATTCTTTTGTTTTTAAAATCATGCAATTTACTGGAGTTAACAGCATACAAATCAATGATAATCAAATATTTAGCACTTTAAGTGTTATATATCGTTTGCGAGAGGGGGTTTTCCTAGTGAGGTGTGGGTGTTTTACTACACGGCTACTTTTAAAAATTACAGAAGATTAGTAAAACAAACTATAAAATCCGGATTTCGATTGGTGCAATTTTACATTGTTAAACGAAGCAAACAAAACTCTTCAAAAACTAATTTCCTATCCCAAACCTTTAAAAACAAACCTTATGTCAACTTACTCCCTCAACCAATTGTTAAGCAGTTCAACTACCAATGTTAGTAACACAGTAAACACTCCCCGGAATTATGTACAAACCAACGATTCTTATGAGCGCAATGAAGAAGCTTCTTTCGCCGGTATTTTTTGCTTAATCGTTCCGGTTGTTTTTACTTATTTCTGCATTGCTGATAATGTTTTCTTTGATGCTTTTAATATATACCTGAATATCATGATCACCGGAGGTCTTATTTTCCGCGTTATTGCCTTTAACTGGGTAGGTAATATTGCCGAGGAACAAAATCGTTCTGCAAAAGGCTGGCAAATGTTAACCATGCTCTTCCCTTCTATCACTTTAATTACTTTAGGGTATACTCAACGCTTAGCTCCTGCTAAAACAGTGGTAAGTCAGCAAACTACTGTACATACAGAGTATGAAACAATTGAGCATGTAGAAGTTGAAGAACAATTACTTAGAAAGGCTAGTTAGTAATAAATTTTAGTTGTTACATAAAAGGTGGGAATACCCCTGTTACTTAAGTAGCAGGGGTATCTTTTATTTTAGAAAGGTCTGATTATTTTGATTCGGATTCATTACCGCAGTAGTTTTGCATTTATGCTTGCGGTTAAAGACTTATCTAAATATATTTCCCCCGATTTTCAACTCTTTCCTATAACCTTCAATCAGGTGCCTGGTGAAAATCTGGCACTAATTGGAGTAAGCGGCTCGGGTAAATCTACCCTTTTACAGTTGATTGCCGGATGGCAGCAACCTGATACTGGTACCATAACCCTGTTTTCTGAGCGTATCAAAGGCCCCCAGGAGCAATTAGTACCCGGACATCCAGGCCTTGCCATTTTGGAACAATCATCTCATCTTCCGCATTACTACTATATCCGCGATCTTTTTCAATATGCCAATATTTGGGAAACTTCCGATGCCCGTAATTTATTTTCGCTTTGTAGAATCGAGCACCTCATGAACCGAAAGCACCATGAGATTTCAGGTGGAGAGCAACAGCGCATAGCCCTGGCCCTCTTATTAATCACTTCTCCCCGCTGGTTACTGCTCGATGAGCCTTTTTCGCATCTAGACCTAACCAATAAAAAAATATTACAACAAGTTTTAGCCGAAGTGAGCCATCAATTGAATATCACCTGTTTACTATGTTCTCACAATCCCGATGATATCTTTGGTTGGGCACATCGATTGTTGGTATTGGAAAATGGGCAGCTGGTGCAAGTGGGTAGTCCGGAAGCAGTATACCACACACCTCATAACCCTTATGTGGCAGGCCTCTTAGGCGATTTCTATCCTTTATCCCCCAAATTGGCCCGGATATTTTTTCCGGAAAAAATAATAATAGATACGGCAGATTGCTGGATGGTTCGACCGGAGCATTTGTTATTTCAGTTAGAAAGTACCCAGCATGCTGTAAATGCAACGATAGTGCAGGTTACTCTTGCCGGTAGAGATTACAAGGTTGAAGTGGAAGTGATGGACCAACGATTGAGTTTTTATACGCAAACCAAAAATTGGAAAGCAGGTACGGAAGGATATCTACTTGCTACCAATGGCTATTGTTTTCCGGCCAGATAGGGTTTGGTGGGTATTTTTTTTGGCAGTATTTTTAGGATTCACTTCAATAAATTGGCCAAGGTATGGAAGTAAAAATAGAAGCCAGTTGGAAGGAAGTATTGGAATCGGCCTTTAAGCGACATTCATTTTCTCAACTGGTAACCCACATTAAGGCAGAAACTGCTTCTGGAATTACGATATATCCGCCCGGAAATTTGATTTTCAATGCATTTGCGCAAACTCCTTTCCACCAAGTGAAAGTGGTTATCTTAGGGCAGGATCCGTATCATGGACCCGGACAAGCGCATGGACTTAGTTTTTCGGTACCCTCCCATGTACCCTTTCCTCCTTCGTTACAGAATATTTATAAAGAAATAGTAGCCGATATAGGGGGTGAAATGCCTGTATCCGGTAATCTTACCCACTGGGCGCAACAGGGTGTATTGCTATTGAATTCCGTATTAACCGTAAGAGATAATGAACCTGGAAGTCATGCCAACATCGGTTGGATGGAATTTACGGACACTGTTATCAGTACTTTATCTGAAAAGAAACAGGGTTTGGTGTTTTTGTTATGGGGCAAATTTGCCCAGGATAAGCAGGTATTGATTGATGAAACCCGTCATTTTGTTTTAAAAGCTCCCCACCCCTCTCCACTTAGTGCATACCGGGGCTTTTTGGGTTGCAAGCATTTCAGCAGAACCAACGAATTGCTGGTTCAACAGTCACTTTCACCGATTAACTGGAATCCAACAGCTTTGCAAGGCTAAGGTTACTGATAAAATTTTATTCGTTTTTCATACATTCGCGTACTTTAATAGATAGCTTACCCAATATGGTTTCTACTAATACTACTTTTTTTTCTGAAAAGTTGCGCAATGTTCTTGGTAGAATCTGGGCATTTTGGGGACTGATATGGTTTGTATCTTCTTTGTTGGTTGTGATTGTTTTTTATTTGCCTTGCTTTGTGTTGAAAGAACCTGCTAAAGCCAAGTGGCATCGGATTGTTTCTCAAATTTGGATGAGAGGGTACCTGTTTATTATTGGTTGCTCAATTAAAATAATCGGACGGGAAAATTATCAACTATCGGGTAATTATATCGTGGTTTGTAACCACAATAGTTTGATGGATGTACCCGTAAGCACGCCATTTTTACCGAAGGCCAATAAAACGATAGCCAAAAAGAGTTTTACCCGCATACCTTTATTTGGTTGGATATATTCTTTTGGCAGTGTGCTGGTTGATCGCCGAAGTGAAGAAAGTAGGTTGAAAAGTTTTGATGCCATGAAGCATATGCTGGATATTGGTTTGGATATGTTGATTTATCCGGAAGGTACCCGCAATAAAACCAACCAACCCCTGGCTACCTTTTATAGTGGTGCATTTCGGTTGGCTGAAGTAACGGGTAAACCTATTTTACCCGTGTTGCTTTTTAATACTCGTAAAATTTTAACTCCCGGAAAGTTTTTCTATCTCTGGCCCCATACCATTGAAATGCATATTTTACCACCAGAATCGGTAAAGAATCGATCTGCAATCGCGTTGAAAGATATTTTGTTTATGCGGATGTCGGAATATTATCTACAACACAATTATTAATTAGTGAAAGTACGACTCCTATTAATTCTCAAATCTCTGAGAATGCCCGATTTGGGATTGATGGTAATATTAAACGAGCGGAATAATCCAACGGGGGTAACATTTACAGCTAATTGCCAGCAGTGCATTTCACGGGTTATGAACATACTGATTTGTTCTAAAGATTTGCTGGTAATATTATAAAATCCCGTACCCCCCACTTTCCATTTTTCAGTTAAACTAAAATCGCCATTGAAGTTAACACTTGAAAAGGTTTGTGTAGTAAACCCGGAGTAATCGGGCTTTAGCACCCGATTAAAACTAAGTGAATAAGAAAGCGATAGGTTCCAGGGGATATTAAAATCTGTATACTCTGCCGGATTGGCTCTGATAAATTGTAACTCCCGTTGTTGTTCATCGGGCGTCATAAATGGATCATTCGGTAATGGAGTTGTATTTTTATTTTTATCGGCATCTTTTCCATCTCTCGTTTTGCTCTTAAAGGAAGTTGATAAGGCAATGTTTCCGCTGGTAATGCGGCCAAACTGAAGCTTTCTGGGGTCGAACAAAATTTGATTAATTCGATAACCCTGTTCATTTACCGCATAGGGATCTAAATTGGCAGAAGCAGTAATATTTATCTTGTCGAATAAAGTACTTCGCGCATAAATAGAAAAATTACCCAAGGCAAAACTATCGGCCAGCATATTGTAAGAGGAGTTAAATCCAAATCCATCCAACAACTTGACTTTTTTGGTGGCTTTGGAACTGGTATCGGTTTTGTCTTTCACTTTCATTTCCAACACATTGTCTATACCAAATGAAATTCCACCGTAATTCCCCTCTGAAAAAGAGCCCAATACGCCTCCTTCGAACTGAGAAAATCGTAACACGGTTCCATTGGTATCAACTTGGGTGCTGTAATGATATCCTGAGGCAAGGTCGGGACGATAGTTGAGCGAAATAGTGGGTCTTACTTCATGGCGAATAGCCACTACATTGCTGGAAGGTTTAAAATTGTATTTACCAAATATTCGGGTATTAAATGAAATACCGAACGACATTTGCCGAGCTGTATAAAATCCTTTTTGTATAGTGGTATCTACTTTTTTATCCGTACTATCCCAGGTTCTGAACATTCTTTGTCCATACCACCTTTCTTCATAACTAATTCCCGGAGCAACCGTAATTGGGCCCAGGGCAGGCAAGGAAAGGTTGATGGGAAGATTGTGTTGTGCGCCCCACTGAACGGTATCGAGTATTTGTTTTAGGCTAAATGCCGTATCGTAAAAGGAAATCAGATTTTGGAGGTTTCCATTGTATCCAATACCAATTTTCTCGTACCACTTGGCGGTACCAACCCGCTCTTTTTTCTCGAAGGGATAAAAAGTTACCACATTAAAGTTGGCAGTGGGCAGGTTCAAGTTTACCAGCTTCGAATTACTATTCTGGTTATGATTCAGGTTAAGAGAAAGATTGTATTTTCCCCGCCAATCTTTAGAGTAATTGATACTGGATTGCAGTTGGTTTTGAAAGTTCTGATAAGGATTATTTTGTAACGATTGGTTGAACTTACTACTACCGAAATTTACATTTGCAGAAAAATTGGTACCAGGTCGTGCCCTTGAATCTCTGCTATGGCTCCAGTTAACCATAAATGCTCTGGTTTCGTTGAACTCTTCTTTTGAATTGGGACTTCGGTTGAGGATTTTTGTGTTTAGCAAACTGATGCTTACATTTCCGCTTAGTTTATACCGCTTGATATATTTAGAACTCAGATTCAAATTCCATCCCCCGTATGAATAAATATTGGCGCGGGTAGTAATATCCGCATAATCGCTTAAAACTTTGTAATAACCCAACCCTTCCAATCCTAATCCAAAATCTTCACTGGCCGTAAATGTTGGAAATAAAACCCCAGAATGTCGGGCTCGGTTGAGGGGAAATAGTCCAAAGGGTAAGGAAATGATTTCGATGGGAATAGATTCGATTTCCGGATATACCCGGCCCGTTACTGCTAATTTGTTATTAATCAGCTTCATTTTTGTGCTTCGAAAGGCAAAGTGTGGGGTATCTAGATTGCAGGTGGTGAACCGAACATTTTGTGCGAACGACTCGTCGGCATTAATTTTTTTAAGGACTTGGGCATTCACAAAAATTTCACCTTCTTGCAAAAAGGTATTCTTAATGCGGCCCTTCCCGCTTTTCATATTATAAAGAATAGTATCACTTACCGTTTTCATTTCACCCTGTGCAAATTGAGGTTTGCTGAGGGGGTTTCCGGTAGAGTCGGTACTTCCATACGCTTTTACCATCTGGGTTTGCTGGTTAAACTCAATCACCGCAGCTTCTAGTTTTATATCTTTGTAATCGGTTTTGGCTTTGCCATATAAGATAAATTCCTTGCTAGGCACCATTAATACCCCAGAATCTTCGGCTGCATAGGCAATGGGGGCATCCAGTGAATCGCTAGACATTGGGATGGTATCAATTTTTACCGTATCCCGAATGCGGGATTTATTCAGGGTATCAATTGGCGAGGAAGTAGGCTTTTTGGGGATGGTATCTGCAAAAACAAAGTAAGAGGAAACACCCGTTTTCGAAATTGCAGCTGAATTAATATAAAATGTTAATAAAAGCAATCCGACCGGTATTACAATACGGACGGCTGATTTTACGTTAATTTTACAGAGATTTTTCAGCATTTCAGGGGCAAAAATACGGCCTTGGTTTGGTAATCTCAATTTCCCACTTTGCTTTAACGAATTGATATGATGAGAAGTATGTTCGCTGCCTGGGTTTTGACTGTTTTTTTGATAATTCCGGGTATTTCCAGTGCACAAAACACGGATCCTGTGCGCCCTAAACAAGCGTTGCGCAAAATTGTAATCGATGCCGGCCACGGTGGGGAAGATCCCGGCGCTTTGGGCGCCTTTTCCAGTGAAAAAGATATTAGCCTGTCCATTGCACTCAAATTGGAATCGAAACTTCGGGAAGAAATGCCCGATGTTGAAATTTATATGACGCGTACCACCGATGTTTTTGATCCGGTAACACGTAAGGCAAAATTGGCCAATGCAGCCAAAGGCGACTTGTTTGTTTGTATTCACGTGAATCAGGGTGGTGGACCGGTGAAACATTCAGAATTTATTGGATATAAAACAGTCACTTATTACAAGGGAAAAGGCAGTAAAAAGAAAAAATATACCAAAAAAGTAAAGGATTACCGTGTTTGGTACACCCCGAATACTGCAAAAGGTACCGAAACCTTTATTTACGGGGTCGACAAAAGTAATGATGCCAAAGAAGCGCTTAGCGAAAATGAAGATATGTATTTAGACAGTGTTTCCCGGATGGAATTGAAGGATTTTAATCCAAATGACCCTGCTAAGATGATGATTATCAATATGAAAACTCAGGCGTATTTTAGTAGAAGTGCCAGTCTGGCTTTAACCATTGAAGAGGAATTTGAAAAGGTTGGTAGGGTTAGTCGGGATGCCAAACAGCGGCAAAAGGGCATTTGGGTATTACAGGCTGTTGCCATGCCGGCAGTATTGGTTGAAACCGGATTTATTTCTAATCCGGAGGAAGAATTGTATTTGAATAGTCCGGAGGGGCAGCAGGAAATCTGTGGTGTGTTGGTGCGTTCGCTGAAGCGGTATCGGTATTCATTGGAAAAACAAATAAACCAGGGGGTTACCAAATCTCCCGGCAAATAAGACACTAGTAAATCAACGCTTTGTTGCGATATCCATTAGATTTGCACGTATGAAAGTATCAAATGAAACCAAGGTAGGGGCGCTTACGGCCATTTCCATCACCTTGCTGATTTTGGGGTTTAATTTTTTGAAGGGGAAAACCCTCTTTAAAACTGGTCATTATATATATGCCGAATATGGCGATACCAAGGGGTTGATGGTGAGCAATCCGGTATATATCAATGGATTTCAAGTTGGTACGGTAATGGAAATTGATAATGAGGATGCTTCCTTACATAAACTGATACTTACCCTGAAACTGAAAGAATTTTATCAGATTCCCAATAATTCGGTTGCTATCATAAAGGAAAATCCATTGGGTACTCCAAGTATCAATATACAACTGGGCAATGCAACCACTTTTTTGAATGCAGGTGATACGGTTCATACCGAAAACAATCCCGGCATGCTCGCAGGTATAATGGATAAATTGGGTCCTGTTGGAACACAAGTGCAGCAAACGCTTACGCATTTGGATTCGGTGTTAAAGAATATTAATAAAATTTTTGATCCCACTACCCGCAATAATATGCAGGAAGTAATCGCCAATATCAATAAAACCACCGCAAGTTTGGTGATATCTTCCGCATCCATTCAGCAAATGCTGGCTGCTCAATCGGGAAGTATTGCTCAATCCATGGATAATATCAATGGCTTTACCAAAAACCTAGCGGATAATAACAACAAGGTAACGCAGGTATTAACGAATGTAGAAACCACCACTGCTCAATTGGCCAAGACGGATTTTAACGGAACAGTAGAGCAGCTTAAAACAGC
>JBIINW010000244.1:0-3717 GCA_044337245.1 Sediminibacterium sp.
CAGAAGAACAAAAAACCATCGCAAAATATTGGGATGATAATCCTTTTGTGATTGAGCATTCCGGGCATATGATGTTTGGCAACAAGAAGATTACCCCTGGGGGGCACTGGATGGGTATAGCTGCTATTGCTGCAAAACAAAGCAAGGTAGATGCTGTAGTGGCTGCCCGGGGATTTGCTTTAACATCCGTAGCTTTATATGATGCCTTTATAGCCTGTTGGGATGAGAAATACAGAAGTTCGGTAGTGCGACCTGTAACTGTTATCAATGGGCTGATTGATAAAAATTGGATTCCTTTTTTACAAACCCCTCCATTTCCCGAATATACCAGTGGGCATAGTACCATCACAGCTGCTGCAGCAGAAGTATTGGCAGCGGTATATGGTAAAAATTATGCTTTTTTAGATACCAGTGATTTAGCTTATATAGGTATGCAACGCCAATTCAATTCATTTGAAGAAGCTGCTGCCGAAGCTTCTGTCAGCCGGGTGTATGGGGGTATCCATTATAGAAATAGTGTAGATCAGGGGGCAGTTGCTGGCAAAAAAGTAGGTCAACTTATTATAGAGAAAGTAATCAAATAGAATTTTAGGCCTTTTGTATAATCACAGTAGGTTGTAATACTAACAGGTATAGAACTACCTGCCGGATTGTTTGAGCTATCTTTATTCAATTATTCAAGGGTGGTAGCCACCTGCGGGTGACAAGCACGTAATGAAAAAAATTATCTCCGGCCTTATTCTTAGTATTTGCTTATGTAACTACATTACAGCTCAGGTATGTACTGGTAGTTTAGGAGATCCTATAATACGCGTAACATTCGGTTCGGATGCTACTCCTAAAGGCCCCTTACGCGCTGGGGTTACTAATTTAACTTATACCGGTAATGGATGCCCGAATGATGGGCAGTATGCAATTACTAATATGTCTTTCGGTTGTTGGGGAAATAGCTGGCATTTGATGGTGGGCGACCATACCGGTGATGTGGGAGGCCGATTTATGATTGTAAATGCCTCTCCTGAGCCGAATACTTTTTATGTAGATACCATTCAGGGGCTCTGTGGTGGAGTAACGTATGAGATGGCCGTTTTTATTGCCAATGTATTGCGGCCCTCCAGTTGTGGGGGAAAGGGGGTTATGCCGAATCTTACATTTACGATTGAAAATTTATCCGGTTCGGTATTGCATAGTTATCAAACGGGTGATATACCATTAGAGAATCAAAAAGTTTGGAAAAAATTCGGCACTTTATTTCAGGCGCCTGCCGGTGTGGGGAAGTTGATTTTACGCATCGTGAATAATGCACCTGGTGGAATTAACTGTGGCAATGATTTCGCATTGGATGATATTACTTTTCGGGCCTGTGGCCCCATCATAGCCGCTCAGATTGATGGCAGGCAGGTTGCCGAATTAGACATTTGCGAAAATGTGCAGCAGCCAATTGTATTTGCTGCCCAACTTCCTACTTCATTTATTCAGCCACGGATTCAGTGGCAGCTAAGCTTGGATACCGGTAAAACATTTACTGATATTACCGGCGAACAATCAACCAACTTTTTACGAAAAAATACACCAGGCGGAAGCTATCAATACAGGGCTATGGTTTACGAAGCTGCCAATGCTTCCTCACCTGCTTGCCGGTTCTCGTCTAATATCACCATAGTAAATATCAATCCAATGCCTGTTCAAACGGCGCCCACTAAATTTTTTGGTTGTGCTGATTCGGATTTTTATTTGCAATCAGTAGAAGGCACTGGCCTCAGCTATCAATGGCAGGGACCGAATGGTTTTACAGCTTCGGTAAAAGATCCGATAATAAAAAATATTACCTATGCTGATTCGGGATTGTACCAGGTGCGTATTATAACCGACCGAGCTTGCGAGCGAACAGATAGTTTTTATATTCGGGTTTACCCGGGTACCTATTTAGTAGCGGATTCCGGTGGAACGATTTGTGAAGGAGAAGAAATTGTATTACGAGCCCAAGGGGAAGGGCAGTTCAGGTGGACCCCCTCTTCTGGTTTGTCAGACAGTACTTCTCCTAATCCCAAGGCCTATCCGATTATAACAACGTATTATCGGGTGATGCTCACCAATCGGTATGGCTGTAAAGATTCTGCAGAAGTAGTGGTGCGGGTGAACCAAAAACTAAGGGTAGGTGCCGGACCCGACCGGGGAATGTTCGAGGGCGACACATTGATATTACAAGGTTCGGTGACTGGTGATCCGCTCGATTTTTACTGGCTGCCCAATCAATGGATGAATGATGCAAAACTATTAAAGCCAATTGTTAGCGCTACCGATAATATCCGGTACACCTTATATGCCACTTCTAAATTGGGCTGTCCGATTCAACAGGATGATGTACAGATTAGCGTGTATAAAAAACTGCGTATTCCCAATTCATTTTCGCCCAATGGGGATGGCATTCACGATAGTTGGGTTATCGAAAATGGCAATACCTATCCGAATGGGATGGCGTATGTGTATAGCAGAAATGGAAGCCTGGTATATACGGCAAAGGCTACTGCTGTAAACTGGAATGGTACCCTCCAGGGGAAACAATTGCCCGTAGGTACGTATTATTATGTAATTCAGTTAGGCATCAATCGCCCGGCGGCTACCGGTTGGATTTGGTTAACACGTTAAGCAGTGCTCTATCGATATACCCGAACATAATCGATTTCGTATTGTGCCGAATTGAATTGCGGATCAACCGACCCACCAAAAGTTCCACCCATAGCCAAATTCAATAAAACAAAAAATTTCTGATTGAAAGGCATATTGCTTGTATTGTTACCTGTACTGAAAAGCGGGGCGCCATCATACAAAAATTGAATCAAATCGGGCGTCCAAACAGCTGTGTACGTATGAAATTCAGTAGTAACATTAGATTGTAAAGCAGAGGCCGATACGGCTTGTCCGCCCGAGCGCCCCGGATAATGTAGGGCAACATATATTCTATTCAGGTCGTTCCCTTTATGTTCCAGAATATCTATTTCGCCACAAGCAGGCCAGCCGGCGCTTGAAATATTATCGCCTAACATCCAGAAAGCAGGCCAGGTGCCGCCACCAGCGGGTAATTTGGCACGGCATTCTATTTTCCCATACTGAAAAGAGAACTTCCCTTTTGATAATAATCTGGCAGAAGTGTAAGGGCTGCCATTAAACGATTCTCGTTTAGCAATTATCTTAAGGGTTCCATTATTTACAATGGCATTGTCTGTTCGGTTGGTGTAAAATTGTAGTTCATTGTTTCCCCAACCTCCGGCACCAATATCGTAGCCCCACTTGGTGGCATCGGGTACTCCTGTTCCATCAAATTCATCAGACCAAAAAAGCGTCAACTTTAAAAACACAACAATATCTGTTCCTGTTGCAATGGTTTGGTTACCTGCTCCCTTAGCGGTAACGTTCACCTGATATAAACCGGTTTTGCTATACTTATAAGTAAGACTTCCGGTGGTGGATGTTTGCGTAACGCCATTACCCAAGTCAAACTCGTAACTAACGGCATTTTTTGCAGTGGCAACGAATGACACATTGCCGCTACTGTCTGTTGCAACGGTAGCCGTTAGTGTGAGATTTTCTGGAGCGGGGCTTACGGGGGTTGGGTCTGCTTTAGTGCAGGCTGCCAATCCTACCAAACAACCGATTGGAAAAAGGAGCTGAAAGAGCAGTTTATGCATGTGTAAAGGAGTTAATAGCAGGTAAAAA
>JBIINW010000066.1:0-13076 GCA_044337245.1 Sediminibacterium sp.
AACCCCGCACTTTGGCAGGCTGATAGATGGCATATTGGGTAGCTATCGCCCCACCTAATGAATTACCTACAATAATCACTCGTGAAACATGTAAAGCCGTAAGCAAAGAATCAATTACCTGATTATAATAGCTGGTTGAATAGTCGCGATTCGGATTCGGTCCGGTTAATCCAAATCCCGGTAAATCAAATCGGATAATACGATATTGGCTTTTCATTTGGGCTGTTACGCCATCCCAGGTTCTTAAGGAAGAAGAGGTTCCATGAATCAGTAGGAGGGGAGTACTATCTAACCGATTACCCTCATCACTATAATGCAATTGAACGCCCCCGATTGCAATTTGCTGTGAGCTAGCAAGGGCATATTTTTTATATACTTCTTCTGGTGACTGGTCTTTCTGGTAAAAAACAATGCCCAATACAATCAACAGCACCAATATGCTTCCCAGTAACCATCCGAATAATCGCAATAATTTTCTGAACATATAATTGTTTTAAAGTGTTTTTTTGGGTTCTATCAAATCCCATCGATTGCCATATAAATCTGCAAATACCACCACTTTTCCATACGCTTCCTGCCGGGGAGATTCAATAAATTCAATACCGGCTTGCTGCATCTGATTATAATCTCTATCAAAATCGTCGGTATGTAAAAATAAAAAAACCCTTCCACCCGTTTGATTGCCCACTGCCGCTTTTTGGGCATCATTGGCAGCTTTGGCCAATAAAAGGGTACACCCTGTAGATCCCGGTGGCGCAATTACTACCCATCTCTTGGATTCACTCATGCGGGTATCTTCCAATAAAGTAAAGGATAATTTACGGGTATAAAATTCAATGGCTTCATCGTAGTCATTCACCACCAAAGAGATGCCCGCTAAGTACTGTTGCATAGAATTTTTATTGAATCATGTTTTTTATCTCATTCAGCTTCATCATAGCTTCTACCGGGGTTAGTCGATTAATATCCAGTTCGGTAAGCAGCTTTCGGATAGTTTCAAACGTTTGGGTATGCGCATCAAAAATAGATAGCTGCATTTGGGGAGCCCTCAATTGTTTTACCTGCTTGGCCATAGATGATTGAGTTGGCAACAGTATATCTCCTTCTCCGGCTCCCTGTTTGTTTTCGAGTAGCAGCAATATTTCATTGGCACGTGCAATTAAAGCCGGTGGCATTCCCGCCATACGGGCTACATGTATACCAAAGCTATGGGTGCTTCCCCCTTTGGCGAGCTTTCTAAGGAAAATGATTTTATTGCCAACCTCCTTATGCGTAATATGATAATTATGTACCCGTTCGCAGCTATGCTCCAACTCATTCAATTCGTGATAATGGGTGGCGAACAAAGTTTTGGGTTGCGCGGCAGATTGCTGTAAAAATTCTACCATGCTCCAAGCAATAGAAATACCATCATAGGTAGAAGTGCCTCGGCCAATTTCATCTAGCAATACCAAACTACGGTTAGAGATATTATTGATGATGCTGGCCGTTTCATTCATCTCTACCATAAAAGTAGATTCGCCCCCACTTAAATTATCACTGGCACCTACGCGGGTAAATATTTTATCCGTTAGCGGAATAAATGCTTTTCGAGCAGGCACAAAGCTTCCCATATGCGCCATTAACGTTATCAAAGCGGTTTGGCGCAATAGTGCACTTTTACCACTCATATTCGGACCCGTTAAAATAATGATATGCGTTTGACTGGGGTTGAGTTGAATATCATTGGCCACATACATTTCACCCGGTGGTAAAAAACGCTCAATCACCGGATGCCGGCTTTCTTCCAATATCAGCTCAAACCCTGCATGCACCTGCGGCAAATGGTATTGATATTGCAGGGCATTTTCTGCAAAGCATCCCAAACAATCCAGTGTGGCCAGCACATTTCCATTTACCTGCAAAGGAGCGATATACAATTGCAAATCATTCATCAACTCATCATATATGCGCACTTCTATCGCCAATATTTTTTCCTCCGCCCCCATGATTTTTTCTTCGTACTCCTTTAATTCCGGCGTAATATATCTTTCCGCATTTACCAGGGTTTGCTTACGAATCCAGTTTTCTGGCACTTTGTGTTTGTGTGCATGGGTAACTTCCAGGTAATAACCAAATACCTGGTTATAATTAATCTTCAGTGAACTAATGCCTGTTTTTTCCGATTCCTGTTGTTGAATCTGGTGCAAGTATTCTTTTCCTCCATGGGCAATGGCCCTCAGTTGATCTAATGCAGCATCCAATCCTTCCCGAATCATGCCCCCCTTTTGGGCGGTGGCTGGGGCAGGATCTGCAAGGGTTGCCTGAATTTTATCTACTATCAGCTGACAACCATTTAACGCATCTCCTAATTTTTGAAGCAGCGGTTGGTCAGTATTTATACAAGCCTGCTTGATCTGGGTGGTTTGCTGTAGTCCCTTACAGAGTTGTTGCACTTCTCTGGGACCGATTTTTTTAGCGGGAATTTTTCCGCTCAATCTTTCTATATCGCCACAAGCCTTAATAGCAGCAATCAGTTGTTTACGTGTATCCGTTTCTTTTATTAAAAATGCTACGGCATCTAATCTTTCCTGAATACTGGTTTGATTGCGCAACGGAAATAACATCCATCTTTTCAGCAATCGGCTGCCCATGGGGTTTACGGTGTTATCCAATACTTTCAACAGGGCATGGGCACCTTCCTGCACCGGCAATAACTCTAAGTTCCGAATGGTAAACCGATCCATCCATAAAAAATCATCTCGCTCCATCCTTTGTATGGAAGTGAGGTGTTGCAGATTGGGATGTTCGGTTTCTTTCAGGTAATACAATATGGCACCGGCTGCAATAATGCCTCTGTTGGCAGTATCAATTCCAAAACCCTTGAGGGAGTGTGTTTGAAACTGTTTGAGTAAACTTTCTCTTGCAAATGCTTCTTCAAAAATCCAGCTTTCTAGTGTGTAGGTGTAAAACTGATTGCCAAAAATATCTTTGAACCTTTTTTGCTGATTGCGCTGAAATAACACTTCAGCGGGTTGTAAACTCTGCAACAGTTTGTCGATGTACTCCTGATTTCCTTCTGCCACTAAAAATTCTCCGGTGGTAATATCCAGAAAAGCAATGCCATGTTGTTCTTCATCAAAATGAATAGCAGCTAAAAAATTATTGTTGTTATGCTCGAGTAACTTATCGTGCGTGGCAATGCCGGGGGTTACCATTTCGGTTACACCGCGTTTCACGATGCCTTTTACCATTTTTGGATCTTCCAGTTGATCGCAGATGGCCACTCGATAGCCGGCTTTTACCAATTTGTGTAAATAGGTATCAAGGGCATGGTACGGAAATCCTGCCAGCTCGCTGGATGAGGCGGCTCCATTATTTCTTTTGGTAAGGGTAATACCTAATACCCGGGAGGATATTATCGCATCTTCTCCGAAAGTTTCATAAAAATCGCCTACCCGAAATAACAATACCGCATCGGGATATTTTTGCTTTATCGCCCGATGCTGCATCATTAAGGGGGTATCTCCTGCTCCTTTTGCCATGGCGACAAATATAATTCATGCCCGGCCAAAGCCTCGCATTCTCCGGGAGATGTGGAAAATAATACTTTAATCAGAAACCGTCAGCCTATCGAGCCTTGGGTAGTGTTTTACGGGGTAATTTCTCATCCCGCTGTGCCGCCTGATAGGCAAAAGCAGCTACAATCGTTGCCATTTGTTTCAGGTCATCTGCCAGCAGATGATCATATACATCCATATTGCTGTGATGGGTGCGGGTATCATACTCTATAGGGTCTTGAATAAATTGAAATCCAGGTAACCCTACCGCATCAAAAGATTGGTGATCGGTTCCTCCAGTATTACTGATGGTAACCGTGGTTGCCCCTAAATCGGCAAAGGGGGCCAGCCATTGGGTAAAAATCGGTCGGCAAGCCTCATTGCCCTGCAAGTAGATACCCCTGATTTTACCCGTGCCATTATCGATATTAAAATAACCCGAAAGTTTTTCATGTTCCGGCAATAACTGCATGGTTGCGGGGTCGGCAAAGGTTTTTTTCACATAGCCTCTTGAACCCAATAATCCCTGCTCTTCGCCACTCCATAAACCAATGCGGATGGTTCTGCGGGTAGAAATATTGAGTGTTTTTAATATCCGCATTACTTCCATCATAACAGCCGAACCAGAAGCATTGTCGGTAGCCCCCGTTCCTGTTTGCCAAGAATCTAAATGAGCGCCAATCATTACTATTTCATTTTTTAATACAGGATCAGTTCCGGCAATTTCTCCTATCACATTGTATCCCTGCAAATCTTTGTTGTAGAATTTGGTTTTTACATCGGCTTCCATAGAAACCGGAATACCTGCTTTTGCCAGTCTCAACAGCGTGTTATAATCTTCCACCCCCAAAACCATATCCAGAAAATTTTCGGGGTCAGCCGCTTTGTAAGCTCCGCCACCTTGGGCAAAAATAGTTCCATCATGGCTTCTTACACCCCCATTGCTTACAATGGCTATTGCGCCTTCTGCACGGGCCATCTCTTTTAATAGGGCTATCAACCGCTGAGATCCACCTCCTCTTGCCTGCATCTGCTCCCGCAATCTTCTGTTGGCAGCCGTATCATTCGGGTTGGGTGCAACGCGCGGAGGGGTAGGCTGGGCACCAGCCATGGCTTGTAATTCTGCATCCGAATACCGCACGGCATCCGCTTTAAAGGAATGCTTATACACTATGGCTTGGTCTAAAATCAGTATTTTCCCCTTCAGCTGACTGCGATATTTTTCTAACTCGAGGGTGTCTTTGGCAGCTATCACCAGTAACTCAGCAGTTTTGGATCCGCGTGTACCGGAAGTCCATGTTTTTGGATAAGCCAGCAGGTTTTTATAATAAGGTGTTTTTAGTGCGAGATAACATTTTTCTAATTCCCAGCCTTTTCCAAATTCACCCCAGGG
Source organism: Sediminibacterium sp. (assembly GCA_044337245.1). Taxonomy (GTDB): domain Bacteria; phylum Bacteroidota; class Bacteroidia; order Chitinophagales; family Chitinophagaceae; genus Sediminibacterium. The sequence goes on from JBIINW010000066.1 coordinate 4,933, forward strand.
GTCGATGGATACATTTTGCAAGCCCCATGTGCTCATTTGCGCTGATGCATACTTGGCTGCGCGCATATAGCCCGGAGAATTAGTTAATCGGTTACCACTAACATCGGTTAACTGGAAGGCAATATCCATTACCTGTGAATTTTCTAATCCTTCTTTTCTGATTTGCTGTATAACAGAGAGGTCTATTTTTTCTGTTTGCGCCCAGAGGGTTGTAACTAAGCAGAACGATAATAGGCTGGTAAGTGATTTTTTCATACTAAGGGGGTTAAATGATTGGTTAATTTAGTGAATTCTGGTGATTTTGTATGGATAAATGTATAATCGGATGATTGTACCTTTGCAACATGCGTAAACTGAATATGCAGGAGTTAAACCGCCTGTCTCCCGAGGATTTTCGGGAGGCTGCCAAAAATCCGGTGATTCTAATCCTCGATCATATTCGCAGTATGCATAATGTGGGCAGTGTTTTTAGAACCGCCGATGCTTTTTTAGTAGAAGCCATTTACTTATGTGGCTATACCCCGCAACCTCCCCACCGCGACATACATAAAACAGCACTGGGTGCTACCGAAACAGTTGCCTGGCAATATTTTGCAACCACAGAAGCAGCAGTTGCCGCTGCCAGAAACCGCAATTATTCCGTTTGGGCGGTAGAACAAACCAATGCCAGCATTCCGCTTCAGCAAATGCCGGCAGCCGAACAAGGACTAGCCTTGATTTTTGGTAATGAAGTAGAAGGCGTAAAAGATGCTACGCTTTTACTTTGTGATGGCAGTATTGAAATTCCCCAATGGGGCATGAAGCATTCGCTGAATGTATCCATTGCTGCCGGCATTGTATTATGGGAAATCACCCGAAATCAACTCAGTTTGTAATCTGAATAATTTTTTTCTTGTAATGCTCCCCTTCATGAAAACATTGCGTAAATATTTACAACTGGTTACTTTTTCTCACACAATTTTTGCCCTTCCCTTTGCTATCATTGGTTTTACTCTTGGATGGGCCGCTATCAGCAATAAGGGTACCGTTTCAGAAAAAAATATGGGAGTCTTATTCTTGTTGGTTCTAGGCTGTATGATAACTGCCCGTAGTGCCGCCATGGCATTTAACCGATATCTCGATCGTTCTTTTGATGCCCAAAATCCCCGAACGGCTTTGCGGGAAATACCGGCCGGACTAATTGCTCCTTCCAGCGCACTGAGGTTTGTATTATTCAATTGTGCGCTTTTTGTTGTATTCACTTATTTCATTAACCCCCTCTGTTGCATGCTTTCTCCCGTAGCACTGGGCGTGATTTTATTTTATAGCTATACCAAACGATTTACCCCGCTCTGTCACCTGGTTTTGGGGGTTGGATTGTCACTGGCGCCTATCGGTGCTTATTTGGCCGTTGTGGGTGCATTTGCCTGGCTGCCAATACTTTTTTCCCTGGCAGTAATAGCATGGGTAGGGGGCTTTGATATTATTTATGCTTTGCAGGATGAAGCGTTTGATAAACAACACAACCTCCATTCCATCCCGGTTTGGTTAGGAAAAGCCCGGGCATTGCAGGTTTCTCGTGGCCTGCATCTGATCAGTGCGATCTGCATTTTCGCTGCAGGTTGGCTGGGTGGATTTCATGTTTGGTATCTATTGGCTTCGCTGGTTTTTGTGGGGATGTTAATCTATCAGCATACGCTTGTTTCTCCAACAGATTTAAGTAGGGTGAATCGTGCTTTTATGACTTCCAACGGTATTGCCAGCATTATCTTTGGTATATTGGTAGTTACGGATATTTTGTGGAACCGATAAAACGATCTCATTGGCCAGAATACTATGTATTGATTATGGAGGAAAGCGAACCGGCATTGCGGTAACGGATCCGTTGCAGATTATTGCTACGGCATTGCAAACGGTAGAAACCCATATGTTGTTTGTATTTTTAAAAAATTATCTGAAACAAGAAGAAGTAGAGCGGATTCTGATTGGCCACCCCCTGAATTTAGATGATTCTCCCACCCACGCCACGCCACTGGTAGAAGCAGCTATTAAGCGCCTACATAAAGAGTTTCCACAGCTGCCCATTGAACGGGTAGATGAACGGTTTACCTCTAAATTAGCCGGCAGAGCGATGCTGGAAATGGGTATGAAAAAGAAACAGCGCAGAGAAAAGGGCCAGATCGACCAAATTGCCGCTGCCATTATGTTGCAAGAATACCTGGCAGCTAAAAAGTAGTCCATTTTGCCTTCCCACACCCAATCCCGGGTTTTTCGTACCTTTGCAGTCAATTTCAACGCATGATTTTTCCAATTGTAGCCTATGGCGACCCGATTTTAAGAAAAGTAGGTAAAAGTATTACACCCGATTATACCGGACTAGCTACCCTTATCGCAGATATGTGGGAAACCATGTATGAGAGCAATGGGGTAGGGCTGGCAGCTCCGCAAATCAATAAAGACATCCGCTTGTTTGTAATCGATAGTGCCCAAATATTCGATCACCTAGAAGAATCCGAAAAGCATTTGCTGTCGCAAGGGCCCGGAATAAAGAAAGTGTTTATTAATGCCAAAATAGAAGCACTGGCCGGAGATGAATGGGCATATAATGAAGGTTGTTTGAGTATTCCTAAAATTCGGGAAGATATTTATCGTCCGGAACAAGTTACGATAAGCTATGCTGATGAAAGTTTTGTTCAGCATACGGAAACCTATAAGGGTATTACTGCCCGCGTAATTCTGCATGAATACGATCATATTGAAGGGAAATTGTTTATCGACTATCTGAAACCATTTCGCAGAAAATTGATGCAGGGTAAATTGAAAGACATTAGTAAGGGCAAGATTAAAGTTGATTATAAAATGATATTCCCGGGGTAATGAAATATGTACTCTTTTTATTGATATGCATCAACACTTCCTTCCTTCATGCGCAGGACACTTCGGTAATGGTAAATCAACGAGCTTTCACCCTGGCCGAAGTGGTGGTTCGAAATAATTTCGACTATAAAGCTATTTTAACCACCATTCAAGAGGATACCACTTTTTATAAGGCTTTTAGAAATCTGCACATCATTGGATTCAGTTCTTACAATGATATACAGCTGCTAGATAAGCAGGATAAAGTAAAAGCTTCTTTATTTAGTAAAACCCGCCAGCATCGGGTAGGCAACTGCCGGTATATGGAAGTATTGGAGGAGAAAACAACGGGTGATTTTTACAATAGTAAGCAACAGCCTAATTACCTCACTGCCGAATTATATGGCTCGCTGTTTTTTACCAAAGACACCATTTGCGGAGAAAATAATTGGGTAAAAGGGCGCACCCTTCAAGCCTCCGGCAAAAAGGGAATGGAAAAGCACAGAGAACAATTGAAAATGCTGTTCTTTAATCCAGGAAAAAAAATTCCGGGCATCCCTTTTATTGGCGATAAGCTCGATTTGTACGATGAGGCAGCCCATGAACTGTACGACTATCGCCTAGATATAGAAGAGTTACGGGGCAATCTGGTGTATATTTTTTCCGTTACCCCCAAAGAAAATCTGGGATCCTTGAAGAACGACCGGGTGGTGGTAGACCGGATGGTAACCTGGTTCGATATGAAAACAATGGAAGTGCTTGCCAGAAATTATTCGCTCAGTTATAAAGCAGGGGTATATGATTTTGATGTGAGTATGGAAGTGGAAATGACGCGGTATAAGCAGTGGATCGTGCCTAAGATATTACGCTATAAGGGAAACTGGGATGTAGTATTTAAGAAGCGGGAGAAAGCTATTTTTACAGCTACTTTGTTCGATTATAACTAAAAAAAGAGGCTACCGCTTTGGTAACCCCTACAAAGACCCCCGTCTTTTATTTAGAGAATATGTTTACTGCTCATCTAGATAGGCTTGTAATTTCTCAAGAGCTATTTTTTCCGGTGCAATTTTAATGGGGGAACCAGCAACCAAACTACTCAATTCTTGCTTACCTAGATAATAGGTGCTGCCAATTTTTGAAATCGAAACGATTTTAATATCAGCACCCGCTGGTAACAGGTCGGTTTTAAAGGAACGGGATGCATAGTCAAAATCGAGTTTAACCACTGTTTTTTGTCTTTTATAATAGGCAAATACGGTAGTATTTTTATTGGTAAAATTAGGTGAAAAAATAGTGGTTAACCTGGGGCTGGGGTTACTAGAACTCGGTGCCACCTTTTTTTGCATGCTTACCCAGCGTAAGCTGGATAAGGTCATTTCATAAGCTGTAGGAGCATTAGGTTCATTGAAAAAGTCGATAAATTTTAAATCTGAATCGGGCTTCCATTCGAAATTAGGATCTGTTACATTATACCCGGGAGCTGGGCTTGACTCTTTTGCATAATATCTTAACATGTCGTATTTTGGTTTGGCTCCGGTTTCAATCCACAATACTCTATAATCCTTACCCGCGGCAATACTTAATTCTTTGCCATCTTTTACTACCCGGATAAAGAAACCACCGGCAGATTCCATGAGTACATTACCTGATTGGGTGCTTCGTAAGCACTTAATCAAATCACCCGTTCTTCTAATGCGAAAAATCTGAATTTCTGCTGTTCCTTCGGGTTTTACTGGAGTAATTACGCCATTTTCAAGAGAGGTAAAAATGCCTTTATCAAAGAAGATGCGGAAACTATCATTTCCCCCAACTTTAATTTCACTGCGTGTATTTTCTAAATTGAAAGTTTCTTTTTCAACAGCCGGCATTAGATCATTAACAATTGTATTTACTGCATCGGTTGCTTTTAGAGAGGTAACCCAAATCGTATCATTCAATGGATTATTCTGGTATTGTATAAATTCTTCTACTGAAACCTCCTTTGTACAAGAAGTGCATCCACTCATTGCAAACCCTGCCAGCAATATAAACCCTATGTATGATGTTTGCTTCATGTTTGTCTTATTATCTATTAGATACTTGTAGGTTTGTTATCGTTGCCTGTTATTTTCGGTTTAAACTCCATCTTACACCCATCAATACACCTGCCGTACCAAATTTTTGCTGGTAAGGCATACTTCCGGAAGTGATATTGTCTAAAGAATGTTTATAATAGGGTTCCACAAATAACTGCATATCGTTACTCAATTCTTTTGTGATGTTGATGCCAGCATAGAGACCCATGCCTAACTTACTCTTATACACCTGTGAACCTTTTTGCACAGGTACTACTGCAAGACTAGAATCCAGTATTACGCCTTCATACCAGGAGGAAACATTCAATATCACCCCCGCATTAATACCTACTTTCACACTGCCTCTTCCAAATTGATAGCCCAATAAAATAGGAATATCAATCGAGCGGAAGCGGTTTTTCTCTACTTTGTTTTTAAAACCAATATTTTGAACAATACTGGTATCCCTTACTACTACCGTATCACCCGGTGCCCGGATAATGGTTCTTACGGTAACAACTGTTGTAAGCTTTATTTCATTTTCACTCCGGTAAACATACTTCTGATTGATTTGGGAATATTGTAATCCGGTAGTCAATTGCAGATGGTTATTCAGCGGCTTCACCAAACGCACACCGGCTGTGAATCCTACCTGCATGCGTTCTGCACTGTCTTTCTGATTTAGGTATTGCTGACTGGCAGAAATATTATTAACCGTTTGCAGCGAATAATCGGGGGAGATATAGGTATCAGCATACCAGTCTTTATTAAAATCATCCCATTTATTTCTACTTCTTACGGTTGGGCAGTTAATTTTAGGTAGGTTGAGTTGCTGTTTATTTAGTGCGGTAATTTCTTGATTGCTAGGGTAGCCATTTCTTTCCATCGCAATGGTAGGATAAGGATGTGCTAACTTACGGAAGCCTTCGGTTTGTTCTAACGGGTTGGTATTACCATATACAGGTAAAATATCTTCCGCTTGAACCTTATCCTGCGTTCCACCCGTTGTGGAACCAGCGGGCTTATTGGCTGCATTTGGAACCTGGAAGCCGGATTGTATGGACTGATTATTTTTTTGTTTTTTAACGAATAGTCCGCCGGCTTTGGGTAAATAAGTACCCCCTTGGTTCTCAGATGCAACATTATCCTGAGGAGGAACGCCGTTGTTACTAGAGGAATTATCGGCAGCAGGGGGAACGGTTGCATTTTTTGAATCGGTATCTGGAATCACAGCTGGAACTGGGGCTGGTTCAGGGCTGGGTGCATTTTTCTCATGCGAAGAATCCTGTAGCACTTGCGTGCCCGATTTCGTTTGCTGGTTGCGGATATAGTTCTGGTATAAAACGTAAGAGGCACAGATGCCGCCCAAGAAAAGTGTACCAATGATGGCAGCAGCCATTGGGAACCGCATCCAATAAAAGAATTTGCGGTCGTCTTTTTCCTTTGGTTTCACCCTGTCCCACATATCTTCCGCCACCGGCGCTTCAAAATTACCCAATTGAGTTTGGAAGTGCTGATCAAATTGGGTATCCGCTATCTTATCCCACATTCCGGCAGATACCGGTGCGGTAACATCGGCCAAATTACTGCCAAAATGTTGATCGAATTGCGTATCGGCTATTTTGTCCCACACTCCAGTAGATACCGGTGCGGTAACATCGGCCAAGTTGCTGCCAAAATGCTGATCAAATTGGCGATCGGCAATTTTACCCCACAGCCCCTCAGCAACGGGTACTTCAAAGTTGTCGAATAACTTACCGGAATGCTGATCTAGCAAGGCTCCTGCAATCTTATCCCATTGTTCTTCTCCAACAGGAACTTCTCTATCTACCAGGCTGGCACCAAAAAATTGATCCAGTCGCGTATCATCTAATTGCTCAAATGATCCGGCAGGAACCGGAGCAATATAATTACTTAGTTGGTCGGAAATGTGTTGATCAAAACGGGTATCGGAAATCCGGGTCCAAATTTCTTCACCAACCGGCACCTGCATATGTTGCAGATTCTGTTTAAAGTGCAAATCAAATTGCTTATCGGCCAAACGCTCCCAAGCCCCTTCCGGTACAGACGCGGAATGGTCGCTGAGATTACGACCTACAAAGTCGTCGAATTGATTATCTGGCATTCTATACAGCAACTTTCTGTAATTGTATGATTTGATATTGCAGCATTTTCCGGGCTTTTACCAGTTGACTGCGACTGGTTCCGGGTTGTATATTCAGCATTTCTGCTATTTCTTCGTGACTATACCCTTCAATGGCATTCAGGTTAAATACCATGCGATACCCATCCGGCAACTGATTAATCAGTTTCAGCAGGTCTTCCTGCCCCAAATGCGTATAAGCCTGTGCTTCAACCCTAGGGGCATCGTAGGTGCTTTCATCGATGTCTTTAAACAGAATTTTCTTCTTTTCTAGATGCCTGATAGCCGTATTTACAACTATGCGGCGAATCCAGCCCTCAAAAGCCCCTTCAAACTTAAATTGCCCGATGTACTGAAAAACCTTGATAAAGGCATCCTGAAGCATATCTTCCGCTTCCATGGTGTCTTTTGCGTATCGAGTGCATACCCCCATCATTTTGCCGGCATACCGGTCAAACAATGCCCTCTGACATTTCGCATCTTGGTTTATGCAGCCTTCTATGATTTCATATTCAGTCACAGTAAACACATTTTAAGGGTTGATTAATAGATAAGATACCCCCAGAACCACTTTCGTTGCCCGGCCTGTTAAGGTATTTTAACAAATAGTTAAAAAAATTATCAAGTAACTAAAAATTGCTCGTGTATATAGTCTACAACGCTGGTAAGTTGCTGATATTGTTGATAAACAGCGAGTTGACGGTCGGCACCCGTACCTCTTTCCAGGGCTTTTTGTACCAGATTAATGATGGGGCGGCTTCCCAGTTCATCTACCACATCATCCACAAAATCAAGCAGTTCGAGAATAAGGGAACGGGTATCTACCTCAATTTCTTTGCCAAAATCTATCAGCATCCCATCAATTCCATACCGGCCTGCCCTAAATTTATTTTCGTTAATCAGAGACCGTTGGTAGATGATGTAGTTCATATTCTGACTACGAAGCTTAAAAATTTTGGCAGTGATGGCCTGAAAAAGACCGGCAATCATGATGGTTTCATTGATGGTCATGGGTACATCACAAATCCGGTATTCGATGGTATTGAAAAAAGGGTGTACCCGCAAATCCCACCAGATTTTCTTGGCATTATCGATGCAATTCGTTTTGATCA
>JBIINW010000245.1:0-3677 GCA_044337245.1 Sediminibacterium sp.
TGCAACTGGCGGGGAGGAGGGGTCCACTTCATGGTGCAAAGATGTGTGAAAACAGGGGAATCTGCCAAAACCAAAAGCATGCCGCATTTGGGTTATATTTGCCGTTCAAATTAGAAGCTGGACTGCAATAGCAGCCCCTATTGAGAATAGAAATTTATCCCTATGTATCGTTCACACACTTGTGGTGCTTTAAGAATGCAGGATGTTAATCAGCAGGTTACCCTGGCAGGTTGGGTACAAACCATTCGAAAATTTGGCGCCATCACTTTTATTGATTTGAGAGACCGCTATGGAATTACCCAATTATTGTTAGGCGAGGAATTGAATAGTCAACTAACCGATCAACCCCTGGGCAGAGAATATGTGTTACAGGCAACCGGAAAAGTTACGGAAAGGAGTAATAAAAATTCCCAAATAGAAACCGGAGATATAGAAGTGGCAGTTACTTCTTTTACCATTTTAAATAAATCGGCCGTTCCTCCTTTTACTATTCAGGATGATACCGATGGAGGGGATGATATACGCATGAAATATCGTTTTTTAGATTTACGCCGAAATGCCGTGAAAAAAAATCTAGAACTGCGCTATGCCGTTAATCGCTCGGCCCGGAACTATTTACACCAGCAGGGTTTTATGGATATTGAAACTCCCTTCCTTATCAAATCTACCCCAGAAGGTGCGCGTGATTTTGTAGTGCCTTCGCGCATGAATGCCGGACAATTTTATGCACTGCCCCAATCGCCACAAACTTTTAAGCAACTGTTGATGGTGAGTGGATATGATCGTTACTATCAAATTGTAAAATGTTTTCGCGATGAAGATTTGCGTGCCGACCGTCAGCCTGAATTTACCCAGATAGATTGCGAAATGGCATTTGTTGAGCAAGAAGATATTTTACAAATGTTCGAGCAATTAATTAAGCAGATTTTTAAAGATGTAAAGCAGATTGATTATACCGATTTGGTTGAAAGAATCACCTGGGAAGAAGCGATGTGGACTTTCGGAAATGATAAACCCGATATTCGGTTTAACATGAAGCTGGCTAACTATAAATTTCCGCTGCATACTTTTCCGGAAAAGAAAGATATTCTCAACAACAGCCTACTCTCATCGGGAGCTACGGGATTCCAGGTATTCGATCAGGCAGAAACGATTATTGGATTTGCGGCTTCAGGATGCAGTGAATATACCCGCAAACAAATAGATGAACTAACCGAATGGGTTAAGCGTCCTCAGATAGGTATGCAAGGGATGGTTTACATTAAATGCAATTTGGATGGTACTTTTAAAAGCAGTGTTGATAAATTCTTTGGAGAAGAATCGCTTCAAAAAATTGCAGCCGCAACAGGTGCACAGGCAGGCGACTTGGTTTTACTTTTAGCCGGTAAGGAAGAAAGAACCCGCAAAGCAGCCAGTGAACTTCGTTTAGAAATGGGTAAACGTTTGGGCCTAAGAAAAGAAAATGAATTTAAGTTGCTGTGGGTGTTAGACTTTCCCTTATTCGAATATGCAGAAGAAGAAAATCGTTGGGTAGCCCGACACCACCCCTTTACGGCTCCCAAGCCAGCTCATATTGCTGTGATGATTGATAACGATCCGGAGATTAAAGACGCAGCCAAATACCTCGAACACCCTTATGCTGGCATCAAAGCCAACGCATACGATATGGTGTTGAATGGCAATGAGATTGGTGGCGGATCTATCAGAATTTTCCAGCGGCCACTTCAGGAAAAAATGTTTGCAGCACTGGGTATGACGGAAGCCGAAGCACTGCATAAATTCGGCTTTTTGCTAGGCGCATTTGAATATGGTGCCCCCCCGCATGGTGGTATTGCTTTTGGCTTCGATCGGCTCTGTTCGATTTTAGGAGGCAGTGAAAGTATCCGGGATTTTATTGCTTTTCCAAAAAACAACAGTGGCCGAGATGTGATGCTGGATGCACCGGGTACAATTGACCAGCATCAGCTGGATGAATTACATATCCAACTAAATAAAGAATAGAATAAACAACTACCACTGCGAATGAATTTTGCAGCTGCTTACTAACAATGATTTTCGATAACCGCTCTTAATTTTTTTCAATTGAATAGTTCACATAAAAAAATTTTCCAGGTGCTTACCTACCTACTCCTTCCCATTGGTTTATTTTTTGGCACAATGGCAGTGGGTATGCTTTTATTGGCATTTGTAAATACCCAAATCCTTTTACCAGTATTCATGCTGGCTTGTTTCGCTATATATGTTTATTGTAGTAATCGTTTTTTGCAAAAAATGAATGCAGCACAAGAGATTTCTAAAAGTTTGCGCGACTGGATGCGGGTAAACGCTTACGTGTGTATTTTTATGAGTATCCTTTTTATCATGAATACAGCGGTTATCATTTACTTACCCCAGCAACAACTCGAAAACCTTTTGCAACCTTCTATAGATGTAATGGGAAATATGTCCAATGGAATCAGTATCGAAAGACTCATTCATTACATGAAAAACTTTTCCATCTTTATGCTGATCATGTGTATCCTGCTGCTGGTTCACATATTCTTAAATTTCCGTTTGCAAAGAAGTTATACACCAATAGCCGAGTAGCCAACCTATTTTCAACTTTTGTAAAACAAACACAAAATGTTGCAACCCGCAAGTCCCCTGGCAGAAAGAATGCGCCCTCAACGTATAGAGGAGATGGCCGGTCAGCAGCACCTTACCGGAGAAAATAGCATCTTACGGCAATCTATACAAAGGGGAACCATCCATTCCATGATTTTATGGGGACCACCCGGAGTTGGCAAAACAACCCTTGCACAAATTATTGCGCAAACCCTGCAGGTACCCTGCCACCAGTTAAGTGCCATCAGCAGTGGCGTAAAAGAAATTCGGGAGGTTATTGAAGCTGCCAAATTAGTAACGGGAACTATTTTATTTATTGACGAGATTCATCGCTTCAATAAATCACAGCAGGATGCCCTATTGGGAGCCGTTGAAAAAGGCACTATTACCCTAATTGGAGCTACCACCGAAAATCCGTCTTTTGAGGTGAACAGTGCCCTTTTAAGCCGTTGTCAGGTATATGTGCTCAAATCCCTTACCGAAAGCGATTTGCTGCAGCTATTGCACCAGGCTATGCAGCACGATGCCATCCTTAGTAACTATCCCATTCATCTGCAAGATACTGGCGCCTTACTCCAATTAGCTGGAGGTGATGGCAGAAAATTATTAAATCTATTTGAACTGGTGGTGCAAAGTGAAGTTGCCGAAAAAAAAACACCTTCCGACCCAATCATTATTACTAATGAAGGGGTAATGAAAGTGGCCCAGCAAAAAGTGGCTTTGTACGATAAAAATGGAGAACAACACTATGATATCGTTTCCGCATTTATAAAAAGTATGCGGGGCAGTGACCCGAATGGAGCAGTCTATTGGCTGGCTCGCATGATTGAAGGCGGGGAGGAAGTAACATTTATTGCCCGACGGATGCTGATATTTGCGAGTGAAGATGTAGGCAATGCTAATCCCAATGCATTATTGCTGGCCAATGCCACTTTTGACGCAGTTTCTAAAATCGGTTACCCCGAGAGTCGTATTATTCTTTCACAATGTGCTATTTATTTAGCTGGCTCGCCCAAAAGCAACGCATCTTATGAAGCCATACAGGAGGCCCTTCAATTGATTAAACAAAAAGG
>JBIINW010000067.1:0-12930 GCA_044337245.1 Sediminibacterium sp.
GGTATCACAAGTAGGCCCGGATATATTAGTGCCTTCGGGTTTTACGCCCAATGGTGATGGTAAGAATGATCTGGCACGACCGGCAACCCCCGGCATCGCACAACTAAAGTATTTCACCATTTTCAATCGTTTGGGAGAAGCCGTTTTTAGTACATCTACGATTGGTGCGGGATGGAATGGAATGTTCAAAGGAAAAGCACAGGCTGCCGGCACCTATGTTTACCAGGCTGAAGGGGTAGATTATGAAGGAATCACTATTTTTCGAAAGGGAACCATAGTGCTCATTCGATAACTTATATACGCCGGCATATAGCCAAACAGATACCTTACTTTTGCGGGAACCAATTCGTTTTATGGAAAAAATTATTGTAATAACCGGTGCCAGTTCCGGATTTGGAAAAGCTACCGCCGAAATATTTGCTGCTGCCGGATGGAATTGTATCATTACCGCCAGAAGAGCTGCATTAATTGAAGAGCTGGCGGCTGAACTGATGAACCGTTATCCGGTAAAAATATTACCCCTGGCATTTGATGTGCAAGACAAACAAGCCGTATTTAATCAGTTGGGTCAATTACCCAACGAATGGAAAACGATTGATATATTGGTAAACAATGCAGGCCTAGCTTTAGGCAGAGAACCCTTTGATGTGGCCGATATGGATGATTGGGATACGATGATTGATACCAATGTAAAAGGACTACTCTACGTTACCCGCGCCATTTTACCCTACATGCAAGCTCGCCAGCGGGGGCATATTATCAATATCGGATCAACTGCCGGTGTGGAAGTTTATAAAGATGGCAATGCATATTGCGCAAGCAAGCATGCCGTTGCCGCTATTAGTAAAGCTATGCGGATAGATTTATTACCGAGCAAAATAAAAGTAACCGTGGTGCATCCCGGAGCAGCAGAAACCGAATTCTCAAAGGTTCGCTTTAAAGGAAATGAACAAAAGGCTGCGGCTGTTTACGATGGATACCAGGCACTACAGGCAAAAGATGTTGCAGATATTATTTACTATGCCGCTTCCCTGCCCGAACATGTATGCATCAATGAACTGGTAGTAACCTGTTTGGCACAGGCCAATTCATTTTATTTGCATAAATAAATCAATTATTTAGCCAGATAACTGGCAGATAGCTGCAACAGTGTTTGCTCAAAAGATTGTAATAACTCGAGCACAATATCTGCCGCAGGTTGTATTGCATGTATCTGGGCACTTACTTGTCCGATTTCTAATTCCCCTTCTTCCAAATTTCCTTCAAACATCCCCGATTTTGCGCGGGCTCTACCCAATAATTGCTGGAGTTCTTCTTTACTGGCCCCCTTGTTCTCTGCTTCCTGAACCTGATAAAAAAATGGATTCTTTAATAACCGAACCGGCGCCAGTTTTTTAAGCATCAGCTGAGTGCCTCCCTCGGGAGCGTCTATTACGGCTTGCTTAAATGCAGCATGCGAACTGGCTTCGGGGGTGCATACAAATCGGGTACCTACCTGAACACCCTCAGCCCCCAAAGCGAAAGCCGCCAACATTTGCTTTCCGCTGGCTATGCCGCCGGCAGCAATAACGGGTATAGTAACCGACTCGCGAACAAGGGGCGTTAGTACCAGCGAAGTGGTTTCTTCCCTGCCATTGTGGCCTCCTGCTTCAAAACCTTCCGCAACCACCGCATCACAACCGGCTATTGCTGCTTTACGGGCAAAATGGCTGCTGCTAACTACATGCACCACTTTTATACCATGGGATTGTAAGGTTGATGTATATAAGGCCGGATTGCCCGCACTGGTAAATACAATGGGCACTTTTTCTCGAATAATAATTTCCAACAAAGCAGGAACATCCGGATACATCAGTGGGATATTTACTCCGAATGGTTGTGACGTGGCTGCCCGGCATTTTCGGATATGTTCTTCTAAAACAGCTGGGTACATACTTCCTGCCCCTATCAATCCCAACCCACCTGCATTGCTAACTGCCGAAGCCAACTGCCAACCACTGGCCCAAACCATTCCGCCCTGAATTACAGGATACCGAATATTGAATAAACGAACTACCCGATTATCAGTAAATGTTAGCATATACCTACAGAATAAGTGTGATTAGCCAAAATCAATTTCGGTATTATCACCGATATTCAAACTTCGGCTCAGGCCCTTTACCGAAGCATCACTACCAATCAATGAATTATCGAGCACTACCTCAAACAAATGGGTGTAAGAGCCAATAATACTATCGCGCACAATAGAATGTTGCATATGGGTATTTGCCCCAATAGCTACGTGCGGGCCAATAATGGAATGAGAAATTTCACAACCCGGCGCTATACTAACAGGCGGAATGATAATGGTATGTGGATAGTTATGTGTTTCGCTGGTATTACCGCCAAACTTTTTCAACAGAGTAGCATTGCTCTCGAGTAAACTATCTTTTTTACCACAATCGAACCAGTTTTTTACTTTAAAAGCCTGGAATTTGGCACCCCGCTGAATCATGCAATCTATTGCATCGGTAAGATGATATACACCCGCCTCGGCGGTATTATTGATAAAAAGATGTTGAAGACATTCAAAAAGAATATCAGTCTCCTTAATCTTATATAAACCCACCAAGGCTAAATTACTTTTAGGTATGGAGGGCTTTTCAACTAACTGCTCTATAAAACCCGCTTCGTTGATAGTCGCTACCCCAAAATGCCGGGGATCATCTACCTTTTTAATCCCCAACATGCTGTAAGGACTGTTGATCACCTCCTGAATATCATATTCACAAATAGTATCTCCCAGCACTACAAACACTTCGTCGCCAGCAACAATATTGCGGGTTAATTCAATGGCATGCCCCGTTCCCTGCCGCTCGTTTTGATATACAAAATGAGCTTTTAATTCGGGATAGGTTTGCGATACGTAATCCTTAATCTTATCTCCCAGATAACCCACAATAAAAATAAACTCGGTAATGCCTGCTTCCTGTAATTGATCTACAATAAAACTAAGGATGGTTTTACCGGCTATAGGTATAAGCGCCTTGGGCTGGGTGTATGTATGGGGACGAAGTTTGGTTCCTGCACCGGCTACGGGGATGATTGCTTTCATATCGGAACGATTGTTTGAATAGGGAGGTATAATGCCCCCTTATTTGGGTGTGCGTAAAAACAAATTCAGGAGAGCTAAAGTAGGGAAAACCGAGCAGGTATCCATTTTTATTGAATGAAATATACATTTCCCCCATTTATTTGCTTGTTTTCCACGATTCCGAAAATAAAAGAAGGGAATACTCAGAAGGCACTACCACTGCGTATCTTTGCAAAAAATAAACCATGGCCAGAGATACGGTAGTGTTTGACTTAATTCGGAAAGAGCTGGATAGACAAAGACACGGCATTGAATTAATTGCATCTGAAAATTTTACCAGTCTGCAAGTAATGCAGGCAATGGGCAGTGTAATGACTAATAAATACGCAGAAGGATACCCCGGCAAAAGATATTATGCAGGTTGCGAAATTGTAGATCAAACAGAACAACTGGCCATTGATCGTTTGAAACAAGTATTCAACATCGAATACGCAAACGTGCAACCCCATAGCGGTGCCCAGGCAAATGCTGCCGTTGCTTTAGCAGTGCTGAAAGCTGGCGACCCCACTTTAGGGCTAGACCTTAGCATGGGCGGACATCTAACACACGGAGCCGCGGTAAATTACAGCGGTAAATTATATCAACCCCATTTTTATGGTGTTACCCGCGAAGAGGGATTAATTGATTATGAAATGATGGCCGAGCAGGCAAAAAAACACCGGCCCAAATTAATCTTTTGCGGTGCCAGTGCCTATAGTCGGGATTGGGACTATGCCCGGGTTCGCCAAATTGCCGATGAAGTTGGAGCCCTGGTTATGGCCGACATTGCACATCCTGCCGGATTAATCGCCAAAAAACTTTTAAAAGATCCATTCGATCATTGTCATATCGTTACCTCCACCACCCACAAAACATTGCGCGGACCCCGCGGAGGAATTATCATGATGAGAAAAGATTTCGAAAATCCGTTCGGATTAACAGATGTGAAAGGCAATATTCGCATGATGAGTAATTTGCTGGATATGGCCGTATTTCCTGGCACCCAGGGCGGTCCGCTGGAACATGTGATTGCTGCGAAAGCAGTGGCCTTCGGTGAAATATTAAGTGACGAATTTACCCAATATGCCGGCCAGGTTGTAAAAAATGCACAAGCCATGGCAGGTGCGTTAACTAATTTGGGGTATCATATAATCAGTGGCGGAACCGATAATCACCTGGTACTGATTGACCTAAGAAACAAAAACATCAGCGGCAAAAAAGCAGAACAGGCGCTGGTACTGGCAGATATTACCGCGAATAAAAACATGGTTCCCTTCGACGACAAAAGTGCCTTTGTAACTTCCGGCATCCGACTGGGCGTTCCGGCAGTAACTACCCGGGGCATGAAAGAAAACGATATGCAATTTGTTGTAAATTGTATCGATAAAATATTAATGAATGCCGATGATACCAGCGTAATCAACGCAGTAAAAAAGGAAGTGAATGCATTTATGACTCAATTCGTTTTGTATCCCGAAATGGATGCCTAATTGAAACAATACAAAATACGCTCATCAAAAAAAATAATGTTGTATGATACAAAGAATGCAATCTATCTGGTTATTACTTGCTTCCCTTTTTTCGTTTGTGAGTTTACAAACATCCTTCTATAGCGGAAACAAAGCCATTACTAATTTAACCACCAATTTACCCGAACAACCATATACAAAATTGACTGGCATGAGTGGTATTTTCATGCTCATCGTTACCATCGGTATTGCTTTGCTGGCGCTGATAACCATTTTCTTGTATAAAACCAGAAAACTACAATTGCGTCTTGCCTTGGCAGGTTTGCTAGCATCAGTTGTATTAATTGTTATGTACTACCTGAATAGTAAAAAATTCATTCCCGGTCAGGGAAGTCTAGACCTAACGGCACTGATTGTTATGGGGATTCCCTTTTTCTTCTTTCTTGCAATTCGAGGAATATACAATGATGAATCCCTGGTGAAAAGTGCCGATAAGCTGCGATAAGATTATAGATATTTTCCAGTATAGCTTCTCTTTTCTTTTGCCATTCCAGCAGGCATACCGGCATAAACCAATTCGCCACCGCCATCCCCTGCTTCGGGCCCTAAATCGATTACCCAGTCGGCACATTTAATCACATCCATATTGTGTTCAATTACCAATATCGAATGCCCTTGCTGAATTAATGCCCGAAATGATTGCAGTAATTTATGGATATCATGAAAATGCAAGCCCGTTGTTGGCTCATCAAATACAAAAAGAATATGTCCACTACCCTTTCCCTTGCCCAAAAAACTGGCGAGCTTCACGCGTTGGGCTTCTCCGCCGCTGAGGGTGTCGCTGCTTTGTCCTAATTTAATATATCCCAATCCCACATCCTGCAGGGGTTGAATAGCATTTTTGATGGATTTTTCCTGCGCAAAAAATTCCAGTGCTTCATCTACACTCATTTCCAGCACATCGAAAATACTTTTTTGTAGAAAGGTAACTTCTAACACTTCCTCTTTAAAGCGCTTGCCTTTGCAAGATTCGCAGGTAAGGTGCACATCGGCCAGAAATTGCATTTCTACCAACTGCTCCCCTTCGCCCTTACAGGTATCACAACGGCCTCCCTCTACATTAAAGGAAAAATGTTTGGGCAAAAATCCCCTTGTTTTTGATAGGGGCTGGTCTGCAAACAAATCGCGTACATGATCCCAGGCTTTAATATAGGTAATGGGATTACTGCGAGATGATTTGCCAATCGGATTTTGATCGATCATTTCTACCTGATTAATCAAATCCACATCGCCACTTATTTCCTTATGCAGTCCAGGGCGCTCGGTTGGCTCCCCTTTTAATTTCCGCAAAGCGGGTACCAAAATCTGCTTAACCAAGGTGGTTTTACCACTACCACTAACGCCACTCACTGCACATAAAATATTGAGGGGAAAGGTAACCGTTATGTTTTTCAAGTTGTTTTGTCTGGCCTGTTTTACTATAATGCTGTTGCTCCATTTTCGTATAACAGCCGGCAGGGGAATGGTTCGCTTTCCAGAGAGGTACTCGCCGGTTAAGCTTTCAGGATTGGCAATTAAGGTATCATAATTGCCGGCAGCCACCACATTTCCACCCAGGTGCGAAGCGAGCGGCCCCATATCAATGATATAATCTGCCTCCCGCATCATCATCTCATCATGCTCTACCACTACAACCGTATTTCCCAGATTTCGAAGAGACTTAAGTACCTCAATCAACCGACCAGTATCCCTAGCATGTAATCCAATGGAAGGTTCATCCAAAATATACAACGAATTGGTAAGGTTACTACCCAAGCTGCGGGTTAGTTGTATTCGCTGGCTTTCGCCTCCACTGAGCGAGTTGGCCAGTCGGTTTAAGGTAAGGTAGCCCAATCCAACATCTAACAACGTATTCAGCCGCTGATCCAGTTCCTGCATTATCCGGAAGGCAATTTCTTTATCGCCTGGCGCCCAGGTAAGATTTTTAATCCATTGAAAAAGATCCTTTACCGGCCACTCACAAATTTCCCCAATATGCTTTCCGCCTATCTGAACATACAAAGCCTCCTTTCTCAGCCGATACCCCGAACAGGCCGTACAAGTGGTTCGCCCCCTATATCTGCTTAATAAAACCCGATACTGAACCTTATATAAATTTTGTTCTACCTCTTTAAAAAAATCATTGATCCCATACACTTTCCCCGCCCCCTTCCACAATAGTTCAATTTGTGCCGGGGTACAGTCCATCAATGGCTTGTGTATCGGAAATCCAGTAACCGCTGCTCCACGAATAAACTGATCTTTCCACCAGCTTAATTTTTCTCCCTTCCAGGGGGCCACGGCACCTTCATAGATGCTGAGCCGTTTATCGGGAATTACCAGGTCTTCATCAATGCCCAATACCTGACTAAATCCCTCACAAACCGGACAAGCACCAAAGGGATTATTAAATGAGAAAAGATTGGGAACGGGTTCCTCAAATTGGATACCATCTGCTTCCATCTTGTTGCTGAATAGCAGTAGGTTCGTTTCATTTATTTCGAGCCAAACCTTTCCTTCCCCCTCATAAAAAGCGGTACCGATAGAATCATTCATCCGATGCATATCTTCATCGTCCCAAGCCCGGGTTACAAAGCGATCGACCATTACAAACACTTGCTGATTTTTTTGGACCAGCTTTTTTTGAAGGGCCGGATCGGATAATTCCATTAATTCTTCAATGCGCTCTAAGGATACTGCTTTAGCCGAACGTAGATACAAGCGAGAAAATCCTTTTTGCATCAGGATATTCAATTCCTCCCGGGTTTCGCGATTAGGATGTTGGCGAAAGCCAATCAGCAGGTAGGCCTTTGAACCGGCAGCCGCTGAGGAAAGTGCCGTGATCACATCTCCGATATCGTTTTTCTTTACTTCTATTCCACTTACAGGCGATATGGTTTTTCCTGCACGGGCATATAGCAATCGGAGGAAATCGTAAATTTCCGTCATGCTGCCAACCGTGCTTCTGGGCGTGCGGGTAATTACTTTTTGTTCTATGGCAATGGCCGGACATAACCCTTTGATATCATCCACATCTGGTTTTTCCATGCGTGCCATAAACTGACGGGCATAGGCACTTAAGCTTTCTGCATAACGCCGCTGACCTTCGGCAAACAGGGTATCGATGGTTAAAGACGACTTCCCACTGCCTGAAACCCCGGTTACCACAACCAACTGCTGACGGGGAATACCCACCGAAACATTTTTCAAATTATGTACCCGGGCACCCTTGATTTCAATAAATCCATGAGGAGCATTGTGCGTTTGGGTAGTGGTAGGAGCAGATTTCTTAGCCATAATCGATACAAAGTAAACACATAATCAGCGCTTATGTTGATATATGGGATAAGTTTCCCCAATAAATGCGGACTAGAAATAAAATGGGATGTGAATAACCTTTCTTACCGAAAATCATCTTTCCACAAACCATTTATCGTATCAAAAGATGTATAATTTGTTGTTGAAAAAGAAAGAGTTAGCACCGGTTAATTCATTTTAGTATCCAATAGCTTTTTAAAAGTACTACCAACAGCGATTATGAAAACAATGGATCACGTATCCGATAACGAACTGATAAGAGCCTTCCAAGATGGAGACGCCAATGCAGTGGAGGTACTGATTAACCGGTATAAGGATAAGGTATTTTCGTCGCTATTATTTTATGTGAAGGATAATTATCTGGCGGAGGATTTATTTCAGGATGTATTTATCAAAATCATCGACACCCTCCAAAATAAGCGATACACAGAAGAAGGCAAGTTTTTGCCCTGGGCGCTTAGGATTGCAAGAAATCTTTGTCTGGATTATTTCCGCAAAGTAAAACGGACTCCCACCATTAAAACCAGCGACCACAACGATATTTTTGAAGTAGTCCACCTATCGGAAGATGCTCCGGATACTAAATTGATGCAGGGTCAGTCGCATGAGCGTGTAAGAAGGATGCTCGATTTACTGCCAGAAGAGCAACGAGAAATTATTGTATTGCGCCACTATGCCAACCTGAGTTTTAAGGAAATTGCCCAGATTACCGACTGCAGCATCAATACCGCCCTGGGAAGAATGCGCTACGGATTAATCAACCTTAGAAAATTGATGGTTGAAAAGCAAATAGCCCTATAAGTATCTATTTATTTCTCTTTGCAAATTCATTGCGAACCACTTCAAGGTGCGCTATAAATTTATTCACGTCGGAATCATACCCATACCGAACAGCACTCAAGGGTTCTCCCTTGGTATCTAAAAACATATAGAGGGGTTGAGAATTGATTCCAAACTTTTTCTTTTCGTAGGCCAAATTTCTGTCGCCAACAGTAACAATCATTTCACCATCTTCTCCCTTTACCTGTTCGGAAATTGGTAACTCAGTGGTTTCATCAACATATAAACTAATCAACACAAAATCGTTTTTCAAGCGCCGCAAAACTTCAGGCTGTTTCCAAACCTGTTCTTCCATTTTTCGGCAATTGGCGCAGGTATGCCCGGTAAAATCAAGCATCACGGGTTTGTTAAGTGCACGGGCCGCTGCCAGTCCCTCTTCCAAATCAAAATAAGCAGTTAGTCCAAATGGTACTTCTAGTTTATCTACATACTTACTAGGGGGTTTGGCATTAGACGCAGGAGCAGCCGAAGGGGAATATTCATATTGCAGGTTGTTCAAATTAAAATCCTGCGTAGAAGCCGGCGGTATAAATCCACTCAGCATATTTAAAGGCGCACCCCATAATCCGGGAATCATATACAGGGTAAATGCCAGTGAAAACAAACTCAAGAAAAAGCGGGGAACCGACAAATGATGTAAAGGACTATCATGCGAAAAACGAATTTTGCCCAATAGGTATAAACTGAGCAATCCAAAAATCACTATCCAAATTACCAGAAAAACATCTCTGTCTAATAAACCCCAATGATAGGCAAGATCTACATTCGATAAAAACTTCATCGCTAAGGCCAGCTCAATAAAGCCAAAACATACTTTCACCGAATTCAGCCACACGCCGCTTTTGGGAAGTGCAGGCAACAAGGCAGGAAAAAATGCCAGGGCGGAAAACGGCAGGGCCAGTCCCAGTCCAAACCCAAACATACCAATAACAGGTGCCAAACCAAAGCCCTGCGAACTGGTTTGCCCTAACAAGGTTCCCACCAAAGGTCCTGTACAAGAGAAGGAAACAATTACCAGGGTAAGGGCCATAAAAAATATACCCAACAATCCTCCTTTCCCAGCTTTCTGATCTGCTTTATTTGCCCAGCTATTGGGAAGGCTGATTTCGAAAGCTCCAAAAAAGGAAATGGCAAACACCAAAAAAATTACGAAAAATAACAGGTTGGCAGCAGAACTGGTTGATATCCGGTAAAGGATGGAGTCACCAAAAATCAGGGTAAGTAATAAAGTAGGAATGGTATAAATGAGGATGATGGAAAAAGAATACCAAAGGGCATTGCGCAGCCCTTGAGACTGGGTTGAACTTTTTTTAAGAAAGAAACTTACGGTTACCGGAATCAATGGAAATACACAGGGTGTAATTACTGCCAGTAAGCCGGTAAAGAAGCATATCAAAAAAATATTCCACCAACTACCGGTACTTCCCTCCACCGAATTTTCGGTAGCATTATTGGTAATGGGTACGCGGAAAGTATAGGTGTTGCTAGGAAACTCATCCCCTTTTTTTCCCAGCCAATTGATCGTTCCGGAAATCGATTCTTTCAGAGACGAAGAAACGCCTACTGGCAACTCCCAAGAAATGCTGTCGGCATACACGGTATGGCGAGTTGTATCTCCAGGAAATGTAATAACGAAAGGGGTACCTGCCGTGAGGCGAATATTGGTGCCACTAAATGAAGAGAGGGCACTATCTATTTGCAGGGTTCCACCTATTGGATTTTGAGTTCCACTGGCTGGATAAAGCGAAAACAGGCTCATACCCTTTTCTGGTATAGCCTGTATAGATAGGATTACAGTTGAATCGTTTTTTCGGGTAGCCGCTGCTTTCCAGGCAACCGCAGGTGTAGCAACTTGTTGCGCCTGCACAGCTGCCATTGCCCAACCGGCAAGTACAATCAGTAACCCGAATATTTTTTGCATACTTATGGAAGCTTAATATCGAAACTTTGTTTAGTAGGAGGCAAACACTTATTGTCGTTACAAACCATAAACTCAATGGTTCCGGCCACATTGGTTTTTACGTTTCCCTTTACCGTAATTCGTTTAACAAACTGAACTTCATTGCTGAAATACACAACCGGTACAGGCGGATTACCAAAATTGGCATCCAGAGTTTTTTCGGCTTTACCCAGTTCGGTGGCTTTTCCCGAAGGAACCTGCAATAAAGGATTGGCCTTTATCACCACGGTTGTTGGAATGGGGCCACCCTTTCCGGTAAACTGAGAATACAAATGCCAGGGCTTATCAATGGTTGCCGACAAAACCACATCGTAGGTGTTGGCATTGATTTTTTTGGCAGAGAAAGTCCAATGTACCGGATTCTCAATCTGAGCAGAAACTACCGAGGTAAGGAAACAAAAAGCTAGTGTACAGAGTATTTTTTGCATGTTGCTTGTTTTTTAAGAAACTAATTCGGATATCAACCCCAGTTGAGCGAATACTTTATAACCATCCAAGTTGCCCAGAGCTGCCGAAGTGGCTCTTTCTGGATGGGGCATCATTCCAAAAACGTTTCCTGCTTTATTTTGAATTCCGGCAATATTTCTGGCAGCGCCATTCGGATTGGCTGCAGCAGTTACCGACCCTGCGGCATCGCAATAACGAAAAATCACTTGTCCGTTTGCTTCCAGTTCATCTAGCAATTGTTCATCTGCATGATACCTGCCTTCTCCATGGGCAATTGGAATTTTCAGCGCTTCCCCGGAAGCAGACTTGATATATACATTTTTGCAGATAAATTGACGGTTCATATTTTGCAGCAGCACACCTGGCAGGAGGCCACTTTCACATAAAATCTGAAATCCATTACATACCCCCAGTACTTTTCCGCCTTGGTTGGCAAACTCAATTACCGACTTCATCATAGGACTAAACCGAGCAATGGCTCCGCAGCGCAGATAATCGCCATAAGAGAACCCTCCTGGCAATACGATACAATCTTGGGTTGAAAAGGCACTGATATCACTGTCTTTATGCCAGAGAAAACGCACTTCTGCCCCCAAATCCTGTTCCAGTGCATCATACATATCCCTGTCGCAGTTTGATCCCGGAAAAACAACTACTCCAAATTTCATTTGATTTAATTTATCCTGTTATAGAACCCAACCTATGCAAAGTTAACAAACAGGGGGGGTAACCCCACTTATTTTTTCATAAAATACCAGTTGTGCAAAACCAATTGGGCTGCGAAAAGCCAAAAAAACAGGTTAGGCATAATCAGCCGGCGGGGAACAGAAAATGCGGCAGAGAAAAAAGCTGTTACCGGAATCATCAACAACCAGGCCGACGACATTCCCTCTTTGCTAACCAAAAAGGGTAATGCCACTAACAACAAAAGCATTAACAACATAACACTCCAGTATTTACGAATTTGCATCAGTAAACGTCCATTAAACCGCTGCCAGTAAATGATTCCAAACAAAACGCCGATACCCAGTAACCCCAAGGAAACAGCTGTATACCAGTCCACCATTTTTATGGGCAACCCCCAGGAAAAATTCGGCAACAAGGCAAAAAAGAAAAGTAGATTTTCGAACAGATAGCCCCCCGCAAGCACAAAATAATAGGGAATCATTACCCCCATTAGTAATACCACCCACTCGTTCAAATTAAAGGGTCGAACAATGGCGAGTGCAAACAATACCAATACAACCAAAATAAAGAAGGGGTGATAACAGATGATGGCAATACCCAATACAATGCCGGTATTAAACAAGAGCGTTTTGGGAGCGGCATGATTAAACAATCTGGCTAAACGGGCAAACAACCATATCAGTAAATGACCAGCCAATAATGCAGGAGATACGGAACACCAAATGGGAAACAAACCCGACAACAAAACCAGCGTCATTGCCGGCAGAAAATTATTGGTGGGAAACATTTTCAGGTTATTCAGCACCTGGTTCAAACGAAAAGCCTGAGAAAGTACCAAGCCATGATACAAAACAAAAATGGCAACACCCGGCCAATATTGTACATAATGAGCAATCAGCCACGAAAAAAACCCGTTTTCTAAATCAAACACTGCCGGGGGTGGACTTATAAAAAAATGGAGGTGCACACCCGTTGATAATAAAACCAGCAGAAACACATTAATGATAGACTTATCCCTGAATAAAAAAACCACAGAAAAAATTTAAAAATCGATTTTT
>JBIINW010000068.1:0-12910 GCA_044337245.1 Sediminibacterium sp.
TAGTGCCGGTTGCTTTTTCGAAGTTGGCCAATTCGCGTGAAATATCATTCATTAAACGAGTACGCGACTTGCTGTTCATCGTGTCTTTGTTCACATTAATACCCATCAGATAACTGCCGGTTTGCGGATTGTATAAGAAAGACCGATAAAAAGGAAGTGTTTCAAAAACCTGTCTGCTGCTATCTAAAGCGGCCTGACTACTATACGGTGGATGGAAAAGTTTTTCAGAAACCAGTTTGCCCGTTGCTGAATCATTTCGCAAACCCACTACCTCTGGTATGGATAATACCCCTGTTACTGCATTAATTTTTTTAAGTTGCTGATGCAGTTCACTCACTGCATTAAAAAACGCCGGCTGATACATCTTATCAGTTTGTATACCTACCACTACGGTATTTGCATCAGCACCAAAAGTTCGCAAAAACTGCTGGTACTCTTTGTACTTCTGATTGTCTGTTGGCAAGGCCCTGGTAAAATCGTAGCTCAGCTGCACCTGAGAAGCTTTCCAGCCCATGAAAACGGTAACAACTGCAAGCAGCAATAATAAACTGAGCCGATATTGTAGGATGAACCTGCCAATGCTATACCACATAATTTAATATTCTAGTGGCAAAGAAAAGAATAAAATTGGGAGTGGGAGGGTGGAATCTGATAAATTTGCTATTTTCCCTGAAAGAATGGCCATGCCGAATACCTCCCTCGTATCTATCCGTCAAATCAGTTTTTACATTTTGTTGATTTTCCTAGGAATTTTCCTGATTGGGCAACTCAACGCTTTTATCCCAGCCTTTTTAGGAGCACTTACCTTTCATGTGTTGCTTTCAAAACCCATGAACTGGCTCACAGATCAAAAAAAATGGTCTCCTAGCCTCGCAGCTACCGCACTGTTGTTGCTTACAATTATTGTAGTACTGGTTCCCATTAGCATGGCATTTAACGTTGTATACAATAAGGTAGGCTATGCCATTCAGCATTCCGGCAACGTGATGGCAGGATTAACTTCTCTGATTAATCAGGCAGAACAGCGATTTCAGATTACTTTAATCAGCGACCAAAACATAGAAAAAATCGGATTATTATTTGCCAGTATTTTACCAAAAGTGGTAGGGGCTACCGTAGATTCCCTACTAACGATGGTGATGATGTTATTTATACTGTTTTTTTTATTGTCTAACAACAAAGCCATTCAAAACTGGTGCTTACACCACGTACCCCTTCAACAAGAAAACACCCAGCGGCTGGGTAAAGAACTGAATACCTTGGTTCTCTCCAATGCCCTTGGAATACCCGCAACTGCTTTATTTCAGGGGGTGATTGGGGCTATTGGATATTATTTTTTAGGGGTAAAAGATGTCGGGTTTTGGATGGTAGTTACCTGCATAGCTTCTATGATTCCGATGGTAGGCGCAGCACTCGCCTGGGTACCCGTTGCACTGATTTTTTTTGCTGAAGGCGACACTACCCGCGGAATCATTATGCTGGTATATGGAGCCGTTGTTATGGGAGTACTTGACAATGTTTTTCGCATGAGCATTCAGAAAAAAGTAGGAGATACACATCCCCTTATAACAACTTTTGGAGTGATTTTGGGCGTAAAATTGTTTGGGTTTATCGGACTGATTTTTGGCCCCATTGTAATCGCCCTCTTCATTCTATTGGTGAAAATTTACATCCACGAATTCATAGATAGCAAGTAATTAAGCAATAAAAACATAGGCAAGCCACTGACAAGTGGCTCCCATCAATAATCCCAGATAAATCTCCCGATTACTGTGGTCGCTAACCAGCATCCGGGCAGTGGCTATCAATCCCGCGAGCAAAACAGCCGGTATTAAATAAATCCAAAGCGGAATTGCATAATACCACGAAAACAATCCGATTGCAGTTACTGCTCCACCAGCTGCCATCCCGTGTAAGCTGATTTTTAAGTAACTGTTCAAGATCAACCCCACAACGGTCGACAAAAAAATGCCCATAAAAAAGAACCGCAAAACAATCGGCTGATCGGTAAAATTGCGACTCAGATAATACATCCACCAATAAAAAAACATAACAATAATATAGGGAACAATCCGCTCTTTCTGCGTCTTTAAAAGAATACTATTTATAAATTGCAAACGCCAAAGCAGAAAAATAGCAAAGGCCGGTAAAAATGCCGTCCACCAAAAGCACGTAAAAAACCGCAAAGTCAACTGCCACTGTGTAATACCCGCAAACTCATAAGGAACTGCTTCCATGAGCAAACAAAATATATAGGTGGGTATAAAAAGCGGATGAAAAATAATAGATACAGCCTGACCAAATATCCAATTCAACCGATCTGAAAATTTCGGAGGAGTGGGTTGGCTTTCAACCACGGTATTTTCTGAACTGACAGTTACATCCATGTTATAATTCTTTTCTTAGTCGCGCTACCGGAATATTCAGTTGCTCACGATATTTGGCAACGGTTCTTCTGGCTATATTATAGCCCTTCTCCTGCAGCATTTCGGTAAGCAAATCATCGCTCAGCGGCTTATGCTTATCTTCCGCTTCTATCAGGTCGCTGAGAATTTTTTTCACTTCTCGGGTACTTACTTCCTCCCCACTTTCCGTACTCAACGATTCACTGAAAAAATATTTCAACCGAAAATTACCAAACTCAGTTTGCACAAATTTACTGTTCGCCACCCGGCTAACCGTTGAAATATCCAGTCCGGTTAACTCAGCAATATCTTTCAATATCATAGGCCGCAAAGCAGTTTCATCACCGGTTAACAGAAAAGCCTCCTGATGTTGCAAAATAGCCCCCATCGTATTCAGCAGGGTTTCTTGACGCTGGCGAATCATATCAATAAACCATTTGGCCGAATCAATTTTTTGACGAATAAACGCAACCGCTTCTTTCTGGCGCTTATCCGTTTTACTGCCCCGTTCATAATCTTTCATCATATCACGGTATCCCTCACTGATTCTGAGTGGAGGCGCATTGCGGGCATTCAGCGAATATTCTAGCTTTCCATTATTGTTTATCACATAAAAATCGGGAATGATAAAATTCTCTGCCTGACTACTCTCCGAAAACAACCCACCGGGCTTAGGGTTCAGACGAATGATCTGAGCAATGATTTCTTTCAACTGCTCATCATTTAAAGTCATACTACGCTGAATCTTCTCGTAGTGTTTTTTAGTAAACTCATCAAAATATTTAGTCAGCATTTGAATGGCCTGGCGAACACTTTCTCCTTCCGATTCTTTTCTGCTAAGCTGCAGCAACAAACATTCCTGCAAACTGCGGGCGGCAATGCCGGGTGGATCAAATTGTTGAATTTGAGCCAACAGATCCATCACCTCTTTTTCAGAAACCTCTATTCCCTGCCGAAAAGCCATATCATCTACCAGTGAGCTAATTTCGGAACGGAGGTATCCATCATCATCTAAACTACCAATAATTTGCTCGGCAATCGTTCGGTTGCGCTGATCTAGTTCCAGCATACCCAACTGATTTAATAAATGATCTTGAAAACTGATTTCCGCGCGCATCGGAATCACTTTTTCGTCGCTCATTTCCGGATAATGATCATCCTTCATCTTGTAGTCTGCAATCTCTCCATCATCATCCACCAGGAATTCACTCACATCAGGTGCGTCTAATTCTTCCGACCCGTATTCATCCTCCTCCGAACTATCTCCCTCCATCTCTGAGTTCTCGGATAACTCATATTCATCCTCCGCACTCTCCGATTCCATTTCCAGGGCAGGATTCTCTTCCAACTCTTCCTTAATGCGCTCCTCCAAATTGGCCGTAGGCACCTGCAGCAGTTTCATCAACTGAATCTGCTGGGGCGACAACTTTTGCAGTAGCTTTTGTTGAAAAGATTGACTGAGTGACATCGGTTGGTGCGCTGTTTTCTGTAATAACTATCAGGATGGCAAAATCACTACCCTGCATCGCTTACATGCGAAAATAATAGTGTAAATTTACATACAAATCTATGAACCGCTCCATGAAACACATTTCTTTATTCGCGGTATTATTATTATATGCTGGTCTTGCACAAGGTCAGATGCAAATGCCTGTTGCCGGCAATCCGGTAAGATCAAGAGATTCCGTTTTATATCTGCCCATACGATTAGTACCCGCTGATACCTATAGCAAAGAGCTGGCCTTTTTCTGCAAAAGAGAATGGGAGTTGGAGAAAAAAACCGGGGTTCCTATGAAATTCCGTTTGGGAAGTGTAGACTATGTAAATACCCTCGAAGGAAAAAACCAACCTATGCGATTGCCGCTTCCTTTTGTTCCTCTACCAAGCGGAGTGAGAAACGTTCCGCATAAGCTTTAATGGTATCGATAATTATTTGCTGCTCATCTGGGGTGTAATCGTTTAGCCATATACGGCGATAAAAACTATTTTCTACAAAAATCATCAGCTCGTTATGCTGTATTCTTTTGATTCGGGTTATTTCCAACCAATCCAATTCCTCGGGTCCATCTGAAAGTAACTTATTGTTATACTCCTCAGTATTATTCCACTTTATTTTTTTGTCATTGATCTCAATAAAACGAAGCTTTTTTTTGGTTGAATGGGGGAGCATGTCAATATCAGATTAACTCCAATTAAAAGTAGAGGAATCAAAAAGCTTCTGTTGTTGGTAGATAAAAAAATAGTACATACAACTATCAATATCCCACATACCAATCCTACCCAGCGCCAGATTTTTATATTGCGGGAATATGTTTTTGGAGGGATTTCAAACCGTATCATATTTTTAAATTTACAGCACTTTTCTAATAGCAGCCGCCATTTTTTCGCCTTTTTCCTTTATCTGCTCAGGCGTCCAGGCCAATGAAACCGCAGTAGAAACACAACGACTCAACAATTCATCACTTACCGAAAAATCTGAACTGCCCAATTGCTGTAACGCTTGGGTTTGCTCGGGTGACAGCCGATGGAGTGCTCCGGCCTGTTTCAGATGATCCCATTTGCGGATATAGTGCCAGTTATTATTATACCAGTAAAAATTGCCGGCCAATATGCCCTGGTTACGCATTTCCTCCACGGCAGCCTGTGTATGTTCGGCAGTGGGTAAAAACCAGCTTATAAAACTACAACTATCATCTCCACCCTCAGGCACCCGACGAAATGCTACTCCGGGTATCGCTTCCAGATGTGCTTTTAATGCTGCATGGTTGCGCTTTTGTATGGCTAAAAAATTAGGGAGTTTTCTGATTTGTGCCAATCCAACCGCAGCATGCAACTCACTAATCCGATAATTATATCCAATAAAGGGATGCAAATCCGCACCACGGTCAACCCCTAGGTGATCATGCCCGTGATCGGTATATCCATCCGCCTTTGTATAAATAGATGCATCATTCGTCATCACCACTCCACCTTCTGCGCAGGTAATCATTTTTACAAAATCAAAAGAGAAAGTTCCGGCGTCACCTATAGTTCCCAATGCCTTGCCTTTGTAGGTTCCGCCAATACTTTGGCAAGCATCTTCTAGCAAGCGTATCCCGTTTTCGCGGGCAATTACCAGTAAGGCATCCAAATCTGCCATGCTGCCACACATATGCACCGGCATAATGCAACGCGTGCGGGGAGTTATGGCAGCTTTTACGGCAGCAGGATTAAGCGTTAAAGTATCATCTACATCTACCAATACTGGAATGGCACCCACACTTAACACAGCTTCAAAACTGGCAACAAAGGTGAATGTGGGCATAATTACCTCATCCCCTGCACCCACGCCCATTGCAGCCAACGCAGTAGTTAATGCCCCCGTTCCGCTGGAAGTTAACTGGGCATATTTACAACCAAAGGTTTCTTGAATAGCATTTTCTAATTCCTTGGCTTTCCAGATTCCTTTTCTGGGTCCGTCAAAGGCGTATCGCATCAGGATACCAGTTTCCAATACATCATTCACTTCTTTTCTTTCCTCCGCTCCAAAAAGTTCGTACCCGGGCATGAATAGTTATTTTAATGTCAACAAGTAATTACACAGCAAAGATATTAAAGATTTATCATCATCGGGGAGGCTAGCTCATTTGGCTGAATTACCTTTGCATTATGGCTGCTTCTTTAATTTATTGCTATGATGCCTATTGCGGCTGGTGCTATGCATTTAGCAAAGTAATGCAGCAGTTGGCGAGCGACTATCCCGAACTTTCTATAGAAGTGTTTTCCGGAGGCATGATTTTGCCCGAAAAACCGGTGCCCCTTAAGGTAACCGCCGATTATATTCGCCAAGCCTATCCAAAAGTTGAAGCCCTTTCTGGCATTCAATTTGGAGCCGACTACGTATGGCATATTGAAAATCCCGATTTGAGCGATTGGTATCCGAACTCCGAAAAGCCCGCCATTGCCTTATGCATCTTCAAAGAAATCTATCCCGATAAACAAGTAGCCTTTGCTGCCGACTTACAGTATGCCCTATATTGGGAAGGTCGTGATTTAACAGACGATGAAGCCTATCGCCATCTTTTAGAAAAATATAGTTTGTCGGAAGAATTGTTTTATTCGCGGCTACACGATGAAGCATACAAACAACAGGCCTACGATGAATTTGAAAATTGCCGCCAACTGAAGGTTACAGGATACCCCTGTGTTTTTGTGCAAAACAGTGAGGTTTCCTTTACCCTGATTGCTAGGGGTTATACCGATTATGCTACCCTGCAGGAACGCTTACAAAATGTATTGAACGAAAACAACCCCGGCTAATCATTCTCCACTTCAACAATCAGCTCTACTTCTACTGCCATACCAAAGGGCAACGAAGCAACTCCAATGGCTGATCGGGCATGTTTTCCCTTATCGCCAAATACCAGCACCATCATATCAGAAAATCCGTTGATTACTTTTGGCTGATCGGTAAAATCTTCCGTGCCATTCACCAGTCCCAACACTTTTACCACTCTTTTCACCCGACTCAAATTACCGAGATAATCTTTCAACACCGATAACTGTGCCAATGCGGTAAGTCGGGCGGCTGCATAGCCCTGCTCAATGGTAAAATCCTTGCCCAGCTTGCCGGTTACGTACTTTCCATCCGCCTGTGTGGGGCCCTTTCCCGCCAAAAAAAGCAGGTTACCGCTACGCACTACATTAACATAATTCGCAACCGGTGGGCTTACTTTAGATAAAGTATATCCAGCAGCCTGGAGCTTTTCTTCTGGTGTTTGCGCAAGAAGAAGGGTGGAACTAAAAAGGGCGAGTATCAATAAAGTGGTCTTCATAAGAAATAAGTGTTTGTGCTATAAAATTGATATAATTTTCTCGGATTTCGACATCTTTCGTTACGCAAATCAGCCGCCCACTCCCCATAACCTACAGCCTTTTTACCCGCTTTTTAGGCAAATACGTGCGGGAAGAAAAAGTATGCACCCTAGAAGAAGCCATCTATAAATTAGCTGGCTTGCCGGCATAACACCTCAAATTACTGCGTAGAAACCGATTAAAAGCCGGTTGTTTTACCGAAATCGTGCTGTTCAAACCGGCTACAATTCAAGACGATGCCACTTTTCAGTAGCCGCATCAATATACTACCAGGGTTTCTGATTTTTGGATAAATGGATGGGCAGTACTTGCTAAAAGCTGCCCCCTACCGACGCAAAACCGGGCAGATTTGTAAAAAGTTCGGAACATAAAGGGCAAAAGTGCCCAATAGGTTGATTTTAGCTAAATTACCCTCGAAATAGCAATCCATTTCGGGACTAAGTTTTTTTGCCGTTACTTTGCACCTCTTTAAACAGTCATTATGGAATATACTAAATTGATATCTGTATCCGGATTACCCGGTTTATTCGAGTTGGTGGGCAGTAAAACAGATGGGGCTATTGCCAAATCTTTACTCGATCAGCAAACCAGATTTATCAGCAGCCGCCAACACCAGTTTTCACACCTAGAAAGTATTGAAGTATACACAACTCACGAGAATGTGAATTTGGCTGAAGTGTTTCTGGCAATGAAAAAGAGTGCCGAAACCCTCCCGAACGATAAAGACGATAAAGCCGTTAAGCAATATTTTGAAAAAGCTTACCCAGCTATTGATTTTGGAAGGGTATATGCCAGCGATCTGAAAAAAATGGTGAAGTGGTTTAAAATTATCAGCGACAACAATATCGAACCGGTATTACCGGCTGCTGACGAAGAAGAGGCAGAAGCCGAAGCCTAATCCCTTTTATATTTTTTTAAGCCATGCGCCTCGGCGAATGGCTTTTTGTTAGGGGGTATCCCGAAAAGAAAGCGATTCTGTATCTTGTGGGATAGAAACAACCCCTATGCCCGCTATTAAATCTATCGCAACCGCCCTGCTGCTTTTTTGTGCAGTCTCTTCTTTTTCCCAATCATTTTATGCCGAAACTCCGGCTGCAAAAAAATGGGTAAAAAAACAATTCCGCAAACTCTCCAAAGACCAGCGGATAGCCCAGCTGATGATCATCCGGGCACACAGTAATTTGGGTGCCGATCATATTGCGCAGGTTACTGACTTGATTAGTAAATATAATGTGGGTGGACTCTGCTTTTTTCAGGGAGGACCGGTTCGACAGGCCAAGCTAACCAACTTCTATCAGTCCATTGCCAAAACACCTTTGATGATTACCATTGATGCAGAGTGGGGATTGGGTATGCGGCTAGACAGTGTAATCCCTTTTCCTCGGCAGTTGATGCAGGGGGCCGGTGCTGATGAAGGGGTGATTTATGATATTGGAAAGGCAGTTGGTCAACAATGCAAACGGATGGGCATTCAGGTAAACTATGCACCCGTAATAGATATCAACAACAATCCACTGAACCCGGTAATCAATGACCGCAGTTTTGGAGAAGATAAATACCGGGTTACCCGAATGGCGATTGCCTACACAAAAGGAATTCAGGGAGAAGGCGTGATGGCTACTGTAAAACACTTTCCAGGGCATGGGGATGTTTCGGTAGACTCACACAAAGACCTTCCGGTTATTAATAAAACTCGCGAGCAATTAGAACAACTGGAATTATATCCCTTTCGGGAATTAATAAAAGCTGGTATTGGCAGTGTGATGATTGCACACTTATCCGTTCCTTCCATCGATACCAGTGCCCACTTACCCAGCTCACTTTCTCCGCAACATATCAACGGACTGCTACGAAACGATCTTGGGTTTAAAGGCATTTCATTTACCGATGCCCTGGAAATGCAGGGTGTTACCAAATACTATCCCAAAGGAGAAGCTGCCCTCCGCTCAATCATAGCAGGCAACGACTTACTCTGCCTGCCCGGAGACGTACCCGCCACCATTGCTGCTGTGCATGAAGCCATCGATAAAGGTGATTTAACCTGGGATGATATAAATGCCAAAGTAAAAAAAGTGCTTTTAGTAAAATATAATTTGGGCTTACATAAGGTAGACAGTATCGCGTATGATGGTCTGATCAACGACCTGAATGCAGCCACCAATCCTATTCGGAAAAAAATAAGCGAAGAAAGTATTACCCTGCTTAAAAAAGATAATCTTGCTGTTTTCCCACTAACCAATCAGCAACGCATTGCCTATGTGAGTATTGGCGCACCTGGAGAAAATACCCTATCGACTGCCCTTAAAAACAATTATCGGGCAGATGTATATTTATTTGGCAGCAAATCCGCAATCGGTAAACAACTGATGGATGATCAAAGCGGGGTTACTACCATTGAAAAAACCGATAGCGCTGCTGTTGACCAATTGCTGAATACATTACAGTCAAAAGGATATGACAAGATAATTGTAGGCCTACACAATTATAGCCGCCGGCCAGCCAATCAATTCGGACTCAGTGCACCGTCGCTGTATTTGCTGAATGCATTGCAGCAATATCAGCACATTACGCTGGTATTCGGAAATCCCTATGCAATTCAATATTTGCAAAAGCCCCGCAACTTGCTGGCATGCTACGAAGATGACGACCTAACGCAACAAGCTGCCTATGATGTGCTAATCGGAAAAATTAGTACAAAAGGTCGTCTCCCGGTTTCTGTAAACGATAGTTTCCCTGTAGGAAATGGGCTTAGCTGGCATCCCTATTTTGCCCCAGCCAATGCTGCTTCGGTGGGTATGAGTGAATCTAAGCTGGCACGAATTGATACCCTTGCTCAAGCCGCAATTGACAAAAAGGCTTTCCCGGGTTGTGTAATATTGGTAGCCAAGAATGGTGCTATCGTGTACGAAAAAGCTTTTGGCTATACCGACTTCACCCAACAAGAAAAAACCACCACCAATCATGTGTTTGATCTGGCATCGGTAACCAAAATTTCTGCCACAACGGTTTCGGTAATGAAATTGTACGAAACAGGGAAAATAGAGCTGGATCAAACGCTGGGATATTACCTCCCCTGGATGAGAGGAACCGATAAAGCCAATTTAACCCTGCGGCAGGTGTTGCTGCATGAAGCGGGATTGGTGCCCTTTATTACTTTTTATAAAGAACTGGTAGACACTGCTACCAAACAACCCCTTCCCGGCTATTTTACTGCCATTCCGGATGCAGAACACAACTTTCGGGTAGCAAAAAACATGTACCTGCGGAATGATTGGCAGGATACCATTCAGGCAAGGATTGCGGCGAGTCCACTAGGCAAACAAGGAAAATATGTGTACAGCGACAACGATTTTATTTTACTGGGGAAAATTGTAGAAACAGTTTCCGGCAAACCGCTCAACCAGTATGTTGAGGAAAATTTTTACAGACCGCTGCAGATGAGCACTACCGGATTCAAACCCATAGAAAGAATACCCGAAAATCAATTAGTACCAACCGAAAAAGATGCTTATTTCAGACAGCAACTTGTTAGAGGAGATGTGCATGATGAAGGAGCCGCCTTACTCGGTGGGGTTGCAGGCCATGCCGGATTATTTAGCAATGCCTATGATCTGGCACAATTGTACCAACTGTTGCTCAATGGAGGCACGCTTAATGGCATTCAACTGCTGAAGCCATCTACCATACAATTATTTACTGCCTATGGAAGTACGAATAGCCGCAGGGGATTGGGTTTTGATAAGCCCGAAAAAGATAATGCCACTCGTAAAGACCCCTACCCAGCCATCAGTGCGCCTCCGGAAACTTTTGGACATACGGGCTTTACCGGTATCTGCGTTTGGGCCGACCCGACAAACAACCTGCAATTTATTTTTATGTCGAACCGCGTAAATCCTACTAGAAACAATAATTTGTTAGGTCAACTCAATGTCCGTTCTAATATCCAGGATGCCATTTATCAAGCTATTATCCGCTAACATCATAGAAGCCTGCCTCTGCAATGCTTAACCGTTATCTTTACATCTAATTACTTGTATACACATGAAAAAATCCATTCTACTCTGGCAACTATTGGGCTGTCTGCTCATCCTTTCTTCTTGTTCAAATAAGTCACCCAAAGAAGCTGCTTATATTCCCAAAAAAGCCTCCTTTGTAATGGGGCTGGATATGGCGCAATTACAACAAAAAGTAAATGAGGGTGGCATGTCGGCCGACT
This sequence comes from Sediminibacterium sp., assembly GCA_044337245.1. GTDB lineage: Bacteria > Bacteroidota > Bacteroidia > Chitinophagales > Chitinophagaceae > Sediminibacterium. Next base: position 11,476 of record JBIINW010000068.1, read on the forward strand.
CCCTGATTTCGTTGGCATTTGATAATGATAGCTCTTCTCAGCAAATGAAAAAAATGGTAATGGAAGGCAAAAACGAATCGGGTATCAACTGGAATGAGAAGATTTTTCTTTTTGTAAACCAACAAGATTTCCCGGATAGAAGTACGGCAACCTCTGTGAATGTTTTAAGTAATACCACAGACATGAATAAGCTGGAAAAATATTTATTAAAACAAGAAGAGTTTGCAAATAAAGAGATAAAAAGAGAAAAGAACTACAGCTATATTCAGGGTGAAAAAGATTTACAAGTGAGCTGGAATAAAGATGTTTGTATAATTACCTATTTCATGCACCCTACTATTCCGGTGTATGATACCCTTGAAATGACCTTTAAAGAAGCAATACCCGCTGATATTCCTAAAGAATCCAAAGCCGAAACCGACTTGTTCTTTACACAAAAAACCACAGAATCACTGGCGTCAGTAGACGCTTTCAATAAAATGTTTAGCGAAAAAGCAGATGGCTTTTTATTCACTTCCAGCAATAGCTCACTGAGCCAATTAAGAAAATTGCCTTTTAATCCTCCCAAGCTAGAGGAATTACTGAAAGACAACTATACCACAGCTATTCTGCATTTTGAAAAAGGAAAGTTGCGGATTCAATCCATGAATTATACCAATCCGGCAGTAAGCAATATTCTTAGTAAATACGGCGGCCCCGTAGTTAATTTTTCTTTGGTAAAAGATTATCCATCTAAAGACATTAATCTGGTTACATTGGTTTCCTTTAATCCCGAAATTATTGGTGGATTACTAAAGCATATAGAGCTGGAAAGTTTTGCCAATAACTTTTTAAATAAGAGTGGGCTCTCTATGCAAGAAGTATACAAGGCATTCAAAGGAGAACTGGCTGTGGTGGTCTCTGATGTTAAGTATTCAACTCCCGATCCTATGATGAAACGGGATGAACTCTCCCTAGAAAACGGATTACCTACTGGTAATTTATTAGCTCGTATTCCGGTAGGAGATTTGAATAGCTATCGCAAAATAATGGATATGGGGGTAAATGCAGGATTAATACAAAAAATCGGCAACCAGTATCACTCGAATTCAAAAAATGGATTTGCTTCCCTATTTATATTAGGAGATGATAAAAACCTATATATCGCGAGCAACTCATCATTATATAGCAACTACCTAGCCTCTGCCGGCAAACCCAATAGCTTTTTCACTCAATCGCCCATCAATAAATATACAGCAGCCTCTACACTGTTTTATATGAATATATCCTCTACCATTCACGGATTAGTTCCCGACAGTACAAAATCTGGTTATAGTAGAATTCTGTATCAACTAGCCGGCACCTGTAAAGAACTGGTAGCAAGTACAGATAATTTTGATGGAAAATCTACCAATAGCCAAGCTGAATTGTTGATGAAAAACACAGAAAAAAACAG
>JBIINW010000006.1:0-39271 GCA_044337245.1 Sediminibacterium sp.
GGCGGAGCGAAACCTTCCTCAGCCCCAGTCGGGGCGGTACCTTCCTAAGTGCGCCATGGCGGAGCGAAACCTTCCTCAGCCCCAGGTGGGGCGACACCTTACTCTCCCTAAAATTATCCGTATTTAAGTACTTAAAAACGCCTAGCTAAATTCTATCTCCCTAGTTTTACGGTTTTCAAAAAAATCAAACTTATGGCTAATACCTACTCATAGATTTATTTGCACGTAATCATCGTAGTAAAAAGGAGGGCTAACCTGATTGCTTCTCACTGGAAGTTAGCATTACTGAAATACATAACCGGAATTGTAACAGGAAAGAAACAGAAGTTGATGATTATAAATGGGGTAGCTGATCATTTGCATATCTTGATTGGAATGAAGCCAGATGCTTGTCTATCCGACCTTGTGCGTGATATTAAGGCAAATTCTTCTAAATGGATAAATGAGAATCGATATACTAGTGTAAGATTTGAGTGGCAAGAGGGCTTTGCTGCTTTTTCCGTGAGTAATTCTGGGGTAAAGCCGGTGATAGAATATATCCTTAATCAAGAGGAGCACCACCGAAAGAAAAAGTTTAGGGAGGAGTATATTAAGTTATTGGATGAATATGAGATTGAGTATAAAACGGAATATTTGTTTGAAGAAATAGAGTAAGATGTCGCCCCTCTGGGGCTTTGGAAGGTTAACGCCCGCCTAGGCGGGCTGAAGGAAGTGAGTAAGGTTTCGCCCCGCTGGGGCTTCGGAAGGGTAACGCCCGCCTAAGCGGGCTGACAGGTTTAGGAAGTTGAGTAAGTTTCGTTTACCCTAGATGTATATAAAAAAGTGGCTTATGTAATTGAAATTGGCTAACCAGCAATTACTGCATACTAACTATTATTTCGGGAAAGTGTTTTACGGGGAAGTTGACTGAATTTGCGATAAAGCACATTTTATTTGCTATAGTATGAAGTTCGGTTGCTTTGGATAGCATTGATTCGAGGGAAACAATTACCCGAGGATTTAGCACCACCTCCGTAAAACAACCACTGCCATCTTTCCTTTCCTCCATTATGCCTGTTGAATGATCGGTATACTCCTCCACTACTACTCCCTCAACGGAACAAAGATGTAAATACCATAACATGTGACAGGATGATAAAGCCGATAAAAGTAAATCTTCCGGGTTGTATTTTTCTTCATCCCCTCGAAAAGCAGGGTCTGATGATCCATGGAGTATTGGCTTGCTTCCAATAATCACATTGTAATCTCTTTCATAATGGGTATAATGATCGGTGCCGGATCCTTTATTGCCCGTCCATTGTATTTCAACTTTATAGTGATGTAGCTTTTCCATATAGCAAATTGTATAATATAACTTTTTATGTTCGCTCCCTTTTCGTTAAATCCTTTGATGCCTTAGATTAAATTTATAATACGAGTACCCAAAAATCAACGTAAAATTTTCATTTACAGTCATTTAACCTATTTTCATGCAATACTTATTCTATATGCAAGTTAAAAAATGGTTTCTGCTAATCGCAAGTATTTTTTATAGTGCTTTTTTATTAGCACAAGAAAATCCATTGCTGTTTCATAATGCGAAAAGCGTAAGTAATATCCTTACCCAAATAAAAGAAGATCCTTCAAAGAAGGCTGCTGCCTCCGAATTAATAAAAAAAGGGCGATCTAATTTAAGTAAAGTACTTACCTCTGTAGTTGCCAAGCAACAGACCACTCCATGTGGTAATCCGCACGAATATATGAGTATGGCCGCTTATTTCTGGCCCGATCCCACCAAGCCGGATGGATTGCCTTATATCAGAAAAGATGGGCAACGCAACCCGGAGAATGCAAAAGTGCCAGACCACAAATCTATGGATGATTGGATTTCATGGGTTACCTCACTATCTTGGTCGTATTATTTATCAAAGGATGAGGTATTTGCACAAAAGGCAGTAGGTTTTTTACGATTCTGGTGTATAGATACGGCTACTTATATGATACCCAATCTGAATCATGCTCAAATAATTCGAGGAATTGATACAGGTAGAGGTATTGGTATTATCGATATCCATCAACTACCGGATTTATTGGAGGGGCTTCAATTGCTAGAGAGTTCAGCTGCTTTTACTGTGAATGATCAGAAATTGGTTAAGCAATGGTTTCGTGATTTTCTTTACTGGTTACGTAATAGCGTAAATGGAAAACAGGAAATGCGAACAAAAAATAACCATAAAACTTTCTATGAGGGATTGGTCGCTTCTTTAGCGATATACGTAGGTGAATATGCTGTAGCGGATGAGATATTTGCCAAGGCACCGCAATTGATGCTGAGCCAGATAATGGAAGACGGCATGCAGCCTCTAGAAACCGAACGGACCAATGGTTTATCTTATTCCATCTTTAATCTGGTAGCCTGGTTTCAATTGGCCACACTTGCCGAAAATAGAGGAGTTGACTTATGGAATTACCCTTCTGCCTCAAATCCACGCATGAAGAAAGCATTAGATATGCTGATGCCCTATGTTTCAGGAGAAAAAAAATGGATAACCCAACAAATTGGATCATTCAAGCCAGAAGATTATTATAGGCTTACTGATAAAGCTGCATTAAAATATAATAACAGTGCTTATAAAGGATTGGGTAATGCCAACCCAACCACTGATATCCCAATTCATAATTTGTTTTACCGTTGATGCTTTTATATTCATTAATAAAATCAGCTTTTCCATTCCGGTTGCAGCTAATTTTATTTACTTTGCAAGTATCTTTTCGGTATCAATACAACGAAGGGGTTACCTAGATGTATGAAACTATCTATCCTATTCAAAAATGAATGGACTATTTCTGTAGTTGCTGCTTTGCTTTATATACCCTTTTTAGGTCATGTTCATTTGTTTGATTGGGATGAAATCAATTTCGCCGAAAATGCCCGCGAAATGATCACCTCGGGTAATTATTTTTCTGTACAAATGAATTATGAGCGATTTACTGAGAAACCTCCTCTATTCTTTTGGCTGCAGGTTTTGAGTATGAAAATTTGGGGTATCAATGAAATGGGTGCCCGATTTCCCAATGCAATGGCAGGGTTGGCGACTTTGATAGTGCTTTTTAGAATTGGGAAATCTTTGATTGATGTTGCCTTCGCGCGAATTTGGGTGATGGTGTATCTGGGAACCTTCTTTACTTTTTTGTATTTCAAATCGGGCATCATCGATCCCTGGTTCAACTTATTTATTTTCGGAGCTATTTATCAGTTTTTTTTATTGCAAACCGAAGAATCACGAAGAACTTCTCGTGCATTGCTTACTGGGTTTCTATTAGGATTAGCTATTCTAACCAAGGGGCCGGTGGCTTTATTAATTTGTCTGCTAACCTTTCTGTTTATACTTGTGAGAGAAAAAGGGAAGCGAATTATTTCAATTAAATCTTTCCTGCTAATTACGCTCAGTTGCTTTATAACCTGTTTTGCCTGGTTTGGGGTAGATCTGCTTCAACATGGCCCGCAATTTATGGTAGAGTTTATTCAGCGCCAGATTGCCATTTTCAGCACCTCCGATGCAGATCACGGGGAGCCTTTTTTCTATCACTGGTGGGTACTTTTGTTGGGATGCTTTCCTGCATCTATTTTTTTTATACGGGGTTTGTGGTTGAGGCCTGAAAATACCAATACCCTTATTTTTAAAAAATGGATGACTTCATTGTTTTGGGTTACCCTGCTGCTGTTTTCATTGGTTACTACTAAAATTATCCACTACTCGTCCCTTTGTTGGTTGCCCTTAACTTTTATAGCTGCTTTATTCGTTCATACACATTTTAATTCCTTGCAAACCCAATTGAATAAAGTGATTACTGTTCTGTTGGCATTGGTGGGATTGATAATCGGATGTTTGTTTGCTGCTATTCCCATCATTATGATGAATAAAGCAAACTGGTATACTTTACTGGACGACCCCTTTGCACAAGCGAATTTACAGGCGGATGTAACTTGGCATTATTGGCAATCGCTGGGTGGCATTCTATTGGTGGGAGGTATACTCTTTTTTCTGTTTAGCAAAAACCGAAAACTATCTATACCCGTTTTATTTGGTTCGGTTACACTCGCTACCTATTTTTTAATCTTATTTATTTTCCCTTCAGTTGAAGCCATTAGTCAGCGAGCAAATATTGAATTCTTCACCGCGCATGCTGGGGAAGATTGTTATATGGAAACCCTCGGCTATAAAAGCTTTGCACCCTATTTTTATGGAAAAGTTCCGGCACCGGATGAAAAGCAGGCAAAATTACTCTTGTCTGTAAGAGCTAACCATTCTTCGATGCCCGATACGCTGAGTAGTTATCAGAAAGAAGTTGCCTATAAAAATTGGTTGCTCTCAGGAAATATCAATAAGCCAGTTTATTTTTCAATTAAAATAAACGATCAATCTGTTTACGACTCAGTACCTACGCTTACCAAGCTGTATGCGAAAAATGGCTTTGTTTTTTACCGGCGATTACCAATGGAACCCTGAATTATTATTGTTTGTGTTGGTAAATGGGCGAATTATAAAGGCCTAGTTGTTTAAAAAAGTAGCCAAAAGATACTTTTAAAACACCAATACCATAAGTAATGCTGCGAGATAAATTGATACTGGATGCTTCCTTAAAGTATTTGGTAGGACAAGTAACTTCCCCAATTTCAAATCCCGCATCAAATATCTGTGCTACCATTTCATTATCGAAAACAAAATCATCGTTGTTTTTCTCGTAATTCACTTTTTCAAGCACAGATTTACTAAAGGCACGGTATCCGGTATGATATTCACTCAGTTTTTGATTCAACAAAACATTTTGCGTAAATGTGAGCAGGCGATTCGCTATATACTTATACAAAGGCATGCCTCCTTTTAATGCGCCCTTACCTAATATACGTGAACCAAATACTACCGGATACAATTCGTTTGCGATGATACTGCTCATTGCAAGAATAAGTTTGGGAGTATATTGATAATCAGGATGCAGCATCACTACGATATCAGCCTCAATTTCCAGCGCCTTGTTGTAACAAGATTTCTGGTTACCTCCATAACCTCGGTTTTGTGGGTGCGTGATAATATGTTGGATACCCAATCGCTCAGCCTCTTGAACAGTATTATCTTTACTAGCATCATTCACTAAAATAATATCGTCTACCACATCAAAGGGAATCTCCCGATAGGTTTGTTCCAAGGTCTTTTCTGCATTGTAAGCAGGCATTACAACCACTACTTTTTTTCCATTTATCATCCTGATACTTTTATTCTGTAACCATTAAATCAATAAAATTGTACCGCAAAAGTAAATCATTTATAAATTCTACCCACTGCTATCATTGCGGGCATTAAAATCTGGTTTGTATGCGGAAAGCCTGTTTTTTACTCTTTTTATTGCCTGTAGTTTGGGTAGGGTCGAAGAACTGATTATTAATTTCAACGAGGGCATGCCATGCTGGAGGGTACGAATCAGTAAGCGAATAGAAGGTTTTCCTTTTTAGGTTAATTGACTATTTATCTACTTGAATCCGAACCGCATTTTCAAGTGATTCGTTATTGTAAAGAGTGAGGGTTCCGGGAATATTCTCTTTAATACTTCCTTTGAGCTGTCCATTAGTGAGATCAACTTCCCATTTTTCAGTAATCAGGGCTTCTGAATTATTCACAGTGAAGTAGTTAATAGAAAGTTGCTCCTGTTGAAATTCTAGGGTTGCAAATCCATTGAATCCCAGCATTTTTGAACTTAATTTAAAATCATCTTCGTATCCCGCATTAACTCTTTCATCAAAAGCAATCAGTGTTTGTTGTTCGGCATCCATATTTTTTGGAGGAAACAATTTGCCATTTTTTCCAATCACTACAGGCATGCCACCATGCCCAATGCATCTACCAAATGCTGTAAGCTGGTCTTTTTTTGCATGCACACCGTAAAATGCTAATCGATGTTCATGCCCCCAAATCCAAAGAATCGGTCGTTTAGTGCCAATGATATCGATAAGTTGTTTTGCAATAATTGGATAAGTATCCTCAAATGCCGACTTTGGCTGATGATGGGTTAATAGAATGATCCCGCGGTTATCCGATTCGATGCATACTTTCTCCTTCAACCATTGAATCATTTTTTCATCCAGATGGGCGTCTTGCCAAAGGGTTAGTTTTATAACGGAGTCTTTTACGGAGTGATATCCGGTATCCAGTCCAATTACACGCCAGTATTGGTTTTCTAAACAAAAATAGCCTGACTCCTGTGCCAAAAATTGATTTTCATTTTGTATGCCCATAAGGGGCAGTAAAACATCATAAAAACCGCTACCATTACTAAAATATTCATGGTTACCGGGTATGGCTAAACTTCCCATGGTTCCATAACACCAATCACCTCTCTCCTTACAGAAATTATCCAATACTTCCTCTTTATGGCCTACATAATAGATGTCTCCCATATGAATAGTTACCGCACAATTTTTTTCAGCTAATTGCCTGGCTACCTTTTCCGATACGTCTGTTGCGGAAGCCCAATCGGATAACAATCCTACTGTAAAATTCTCCTGCTCAATGGAAAAAATACCCTGATGAGAATGGGTATAGATTCGAAAAATAGGTTTGCTGGAAAGCAGGTATCCTATATAATAGCACAATCCAATTACCATTTCTAAGTTAGAAAACAACCAAAACCTGAATACATCCCAGGCACCTGCATTGTTTGCCTTCTTTTTATGCTTGCTTTGCTGGATATAACTCTGAACGATTTTGCGGCTGTGCTGTTGGTAATCTGAAAAATGTTTTTTCCCCATTTATCATGTTTATTTTTATATGCATGAATATATTTATATTTTTGATTTTTTCAATGAAATCCTTTTAACTTTCCCTCCGTAGGTTGTATTCATTTATTCAAGTAGTTTTTTTGTTGCTTTATGCGAATTATTTTATTAGTAATATTTTTTGAAATAGTTGCTGGTGTTAGGGTTTTTGCCCAAATTAGCGAGTTGGACTCTGTGGTAGTTAGTGCAACTTTTATCCCGCAAAAAGACTATACCACGGGCAGAAATATTATTACGCTTCGTGGGGCAGATTTTAATAAACTTCCAGTGAGTAGTATTGATGAGTGGCTGCGATATGTGCCAGGAGTGGAAGTTCAACAAAGGGGCCCACAGGGGGCACAAAGTGATATTATTATCCGAGGTGGTACTTTTCAACAGGTTTTAGTGGTAGTGGATGGGATTCGCTTAAATGATCCGCTTACGGGCCATTTCAGTACCTATATTCCTCTTCATCCCGAAGATATAGAGAAGATTGAAATCATAAAAGGGGCTGCAGCAGCAGTGTATGGTGCAGATGCTATTGGTGGGGTGGTGAATATTATTACAAAGCTTGGTAGCACCCAAACAGATAGCACCCCACTTTCTATTTCGGGCAGACTTCAATGGGGCGATCAATCCCTCTTAAATCGGCAATTTCGCGTAGCAGGTAAAATTGGCAAGGGTAGGTTTAGTGTTGCTGAGATGAAAAATAAAGCCGCTGGATATCCTTTACGAGGGACTAATGGGTTTTTTGATAACCAAACTATTTCTGTAGCTTATGCCGGAAAAATTGCCAACAACTGGCAGCTTCAGCTTAGATATGCAAAGGATAGTCGAGATTTTAATGCACAAAATTTTTACACACCCTTTCTTTCAGATACAGCCCGTGAAAAAGTTGTTTCCGATTGGCTGCGGGTTGGTGTTGTTCGTTCGGGTACGCATACAACTTTCACAGCTGAGGGGTCGTACAAAATTTTACGCGATCAGTTTCAGTTTAATCCCTCCGGTTCTCCCAATTTGAATACAACCGAAATGTATATTGCCCAAGCCAAGCTGAGTCATACTATCAATCAACACAATAGCCTAGTTACTGGCATACAATATTTTCATAAAAAAATCATGTCCAACGATCGGGGAAATCATTCCCTGGCGCATGCGGGTGGATATTTGATTCTTTCCCATCAACCCCTGCCTCGGTTACATATCAATGAAAGTGTACGGTTAGATTGGGATGAGAATTATGGGTGGCAATTGCTTCCTCAATTAAATGCAGCGTATTCAACAGGATCTTTTACCGGTAGAGCCTCAGTAGGGAAGGGGATACGGGATGCCGATTTTACCGAACGCTATAATAATTATAACAAAGTACTGGTAACTGCAGGTAACATTGGTAATCCACAACTTCAGCCAGAAAAATCGTGGAATTATGAGGCAGGATTCGATTATCGGGTATTCAGACAACTGAAAATGAGTTTTACTGCTTTTTTTAGAAATCAGCAAAATCTGATTGACTGGACTCCTACCCCTTTTTCACAAATGCCCCGTACCACTAACCTTTTACCCAACGGTAATTATGCACTGGCCACCAATTTGTGGGAGGTTACTACCAAGGGGTTGGAACTCGATTTTCAATATGTAAAAAAAATGGGTAAAAATCAACAGCTCACGTTGCTTTCCGGATTGGTATGGATGGAATCACTCAGTAATGAACAAACCCCCTCATTTTATTTGTCTTCCCATGCCCGCTTCTTATGGAATGCGCAATTAATTTGGCGGATGGGTGCTTTTGAAATAGCCGTTACTTCTGTATATAAAGAACGAAATGCACAACAGGCTACCGCCATCAAGGCCGCTATTACCCCTTCCTACTTTTTACTAAATAGCCGAATAGCTTTTAATACGTTCCATCAAAAGCTTTCCTTGCAGCTTGATTGTACCAATATAACTAATACACAATACAGTGATTTGTTGGGGGCAGCTATGCCGGGAAGATGGGCTTCTGCGGGCTTGTATCTGAAATTAAAGTAGGGTTTATGTTAGAATGTCTTACTTCATTTGCTACAGTATAGATTTAATTTAATAGTACTCACCCTGATACTGATGCTAAAAAAAGTATTGGCACAAAAAGGACTAACCCCTCTATCCGGTACTCTGAATGCGCATGATTCTAAAACAATTTGTGTTTAGTGATTGTTTGAAGTTCGATTAACCGAAGTTTCCTAATATAGCTCATTAGATAATTATAGGTAAAAGACTTCTGCATAATGTAAGAATAATCACAATGAGTAACGTTCTTTATTCAAAAAAGGGCAAACACGATTCAGTATTAATTTGCTAACAATTCCTTCATATTTTCTTAATCTTACAATATCAATTTGGTTGATTGCATATCATACATTTAAAAAATACTTTGAATGGAAAGAGTAACTGCTTCAGAAATCGCAGAAGAAGTAATCAATTTGTTAATTTCTAATGGTGGTTCTGAATACATAGGTGAGCCAGTTACAAAGCTGGAGCATATGGTGCAAAGTGCTGAAATTGCTGCCGAAATGGGCCTCGGTGAAGATTTGGTATTAGCTGCACTTTTACACGATATCGGACATATATGTGTTCCAACTACCGAGTCAAATAATATGGGCGGTTTAGGATTGCAAGATCATGAATTTCTTGGAGCAACTTATTTACAGTCAAGGGGCTTCTCTGAAATCGTAATACAATCAGTTGCATTGCATGTTGCTGCAAAGCGCTATCTCTGTTACAAGTATCCCGAATACCTGTCTTTGTTATCGGATGCTAGTTTACAAACTTTGGCTTTGCAAGGCGGCTCTATGAGTGAATCAGAAGCAAATATTTTTGAACAGAATCCGTACATGAATGATATTATTGCTATTCGTAGAATAGATGAACAAGCTAAAATTCCCAATAAGGCCTTACCCGAAAGTTTTGATATCTACAAGCAGATGATGATTCGCCATTTGCAAAAGAGTCAAATAGAATAAGTTGAGAAAAGGATACTTCGTTTCTGTTGCCGCGAAAAAATCATTAAATACACAATCTACAAATTCAATTGATTGGGACGTTTTTCGATAGAAATAATTTCATTTGTACTACTTAATTTTAAATATTTGCAAAGCCTGTGCCTCTCCTTTTTCAAGAAGCAAGTTAATCAGCAACAATTGGAGATTCAATCATTGAATTTAGTTACGGTGGAGATGCTAATTACGGTTTTTAAATTAGCTCTTATGCAGATATTCTAGTGAGGAGAGGCTTCATTTGTATAGTTTATATTTTCAGTTAAGTATTAAGATGACCTGTTTTTATATTTTGTGATATGACTTTTTTTAATAGTAAATACAATCCGTATATCAACAATTGGATGAAAAATTCTCCAGCTGTATTGCTATTAGTTGTTTCATTCGCAGCATTTGTTGTTTACACCGGAATGTATGGATTTAGAAAACCATTTACCGTTGGGTTATATGATAGTTGGACATTTTTAGGCATATCTTATAAAGTTTGTTTAGTGATAGCCCAAGTTATTGGATATATGTTGAGTAAATTTATCGGGATAAGGGTTATTGCTTCAATGAATCCCAACTTTAGAATACAAGGGATACTATTTTGTATACTTTCCGCGTGGTTTGCTCTATTGTTGTTTGCCATTATACCTGCTCCTTACAATATCATTTGCATGTTCTTAAATGGTCTCCCTTTAGGTATGGTTTTTGGTTTGGTTTTTGGTTTTTTGGAAGGCAGAAAAACTACCGAGATTATGGGTGCTTTTTTAGCAAGCAGTATAATTTTTGCTTCAGGGCTTGCTAAAACAGTAGGGAAGTGGTTGTTAATTAATATTGATATCCACGAATTTTGGATGCCTTTTGTTGCGGGTAGTATTTTTTTAGTTCCGCTTCTTGTTGCTTTATGGTTGTTAAAACAAACACCCGTACCCAATGAATCAGATATAATACATCGCTCTGAACGAGTACCCATGAATAAAGAGGATAGGTTGAAGTTTGTATTGAAATTTGGTTGGTTGTTATTGCCAGTTGTAATTAGTTATATGTTATTTACTATCGTTAGAGACTTTAGTGAAGATTTTGCCAACGAATTGTGGGCAGAAACTGGGTATGTGTCTGATGCAGGAATATTTGTGCAATCAAGTACCATTATTACTATTTTAGTGCTTCTTATTATTGCTTCCTTTTTTAGAATACAATCAAATTTTAAGGCATTCATTTATGCCCATGTGTTAGTAATTGCAGGTTTAATAATGTCATTGCTATCTACTATTCTTTTTAACCAACATGTAATAAGCCCGTTTTACTGGATGATTTTTTCCACTGCTGGATTATATGTAGCGTATTTACCTTTTAATTGTTTGTATTTTGAAAGATTGATTTCCACTTATTCTGTTAATGGAAATGTTGGTTTTGTAATGTATATAGCAGATTCCTTCGGTTATTTGGGTACGGTTATAGTACTGTTAATTAAAGAGTTTGTTTCGTTGCAATTTAGTTGGGTTTACTTCTTTTCTATTTTATTTACTATTTCTTCAATAGTTGGTATTATATTAGTTTTATTTACTTTAATAGGCCATATAAAATATTATAAACTATCAAAACAAATTTTGTGAAAAAATCTGCCATAGTTGTTGGAGCTGGAATTGTGGGACTTGCTGCTGCAAGAGTTTTAAGTAATAATGGGTATGCGGTTACAGTTATAGAAAAAACGCAAAGGGCTGTGGGTGCTTCAATTCGTAATTTTGGTATGATTTGGCCTATTGGGCAACCTGATGGTGAGTTGTATCAGCTAGCCAAAAATTCTTCACAGATATGGAAAGATATATGTGCGTCTACTGGGATGTGGTTTAATCAGTCGGGCAGTTTGCATGTTGCATATTCCAATGAGGAATGGATTGTTTTAAATGAATTATTCGCACAATTTGAAAAGGAGGGAAGGCCTATCCGTTTATTAACACCCAATCAAATTTCTGCGAAATATCCTCAAGTGAAACAGCATAATTTATTGGGCGGACTATATTCTAGTGATGAAATGATTGTTGATCCTAGAATAGCTGTTGCTAAGGTTAGTGATTATTTGGCAACAGTTGCTGGTGTTCAGTTTCTATGGAATCATCCAGTGCAAGAAGTAGGTGTAGGTTATGTTAAAAGTGGAAATAAGATTATAGAGGCAGATAAAGTTTTTGTATGCAGTGGGCAAGAAATTGAAACCTTATTTCCTGAAACGTTTTCAGCACTGCCTATCGTTAAGTGTAAGTTACAAATGATGCGCTTACAGTCGCCTAATAACCTACCTATTGGTACATCTGTTTGTGGAGGGCTTTCTCTTTTGCATTATAGTAGTTTTAAAAATGCACCCTCACTTAAACTCCTACATAAAAAAGTAGTTAGTGAAATGCCTGATTATATTAAATATGGAATTCATGTAATGATTTCCCAGCATGAGTTAGGGGAAATAACATTAGGCGACTCTCATGAATACGGGTTTACATTCGACCCGTTCGACGATCACTATATTAATAAATTAATAATAAATTACTTGCATGGTTTTATGCATGCTTCTAATTGGGTAATTAATTCAACTTGGAATGGTGTTTATCCTAAAATGACAGATGGATCTTCGTGGTATTTTAACCAAGTGTTGCAAGATGTATATATTATAAATGGATTAGGTGGAGCCGGAATGACACTTAGTTTTGGCGTTGCTGAAAAATTGATTGTTCCTATTTGTTAAAACATAAAACATAGAGTTAACATTAACGATACATTATGTTAACATTGTCATGATAGGTTTGCACCCTAAAAGGTTAACTTATTATGAGAACAAAAACTTATTTTTTCAAGCCAATTCTGTATTGTCTGTCTTTATTGGTATTTCAGTTTTCTGCATTTGCGCAGAATAGTTCTAAAGGTAAAGTATTAGATGCAGCAACTGGTAACGCAGTTGTTGGAGCTACTATTACAGTGGTTAAATCTAAGGCAACTACTGTTACAGACGCAATGGGCTCTTTTACAGTAAATGCAACTATTGGTGATCAAATTATTGTAAGTTCTGTTGGTTTTAGTAGTAAGACACTTACAATCGGCAATGGGGCACTTTTGATACAACTGAGTGCTAAAGCTGATGTATTAGATGAAGTAGTGGTAACTGCACTTGGTATTAAACGTGAGAAGAAAAAATTAGGATATGCATCCCAAGAATTAAAAGGGGAGAATTTGACTGTTGCTCGGGAAACCAATGTAGTTAGTCAGTTAGCTGGTAAAATTGCAGGTGTTACTGTTGTAGGCGGTAACTCTGGAATTGGCGGTTCTGCCAGGGTAACAATTCGTGGAGAAAGATCGGTAGATTTAAATAAAAACCAACCCCTTTATGTAATAGATGGGGTACCTATTAGTAACTCTATTGTAGGTGCTAATGGTAGAGGTAATATGGAAGTAGATTTTGGTAACGGTGCTGGATTTGTTAATCCAGATGACGTAGAAAGTATCAACGTTTTAAAGGGGCCTGCCGCTTCTGCCTTATACGGTTCCAGAGCTGCAAATGGAGTAATTGTTATCAAAACCAAATCAGGGAAAAGTAGCAAAGGCATAGGTGTAGAACTTAATACCAATGTAACCCTTGAAAATGCTTTAAAGCTACCAGAATTTCAAAATGTTTACGGTCAAGGAAATGGTAATGGTGGTCCTTTTTCATTTGTAAATGGTGGGGGTGCAGGGTTAACAGATGGAACTGATGAAGGATGGGGCCCCGCTTTTACTGGACAATCGTATCCTCAATTTAACTCACCAAGAACATTAAATGGACAAGTAATTCCATTTTTAGGGGGTGATTTAAATGCACCCGCTGGTAGTGTTATTACAGCTACTCCTTGGTTGCCAGATATTGATGGGGTTGCAAACTTTTTTCAAACAGGGAGAACTATTACCAATAACGCAGCAATTGTAGGAGGCAATAAAGACGGAGATTTTCGCCTGTCTTACACCAATTTAAATCAAACAGGAATAGTTCCTAATACGGATCTTCAAAGGAATACTGTCTCTTTTAGTGGGGGGTATAATTTGACTGATAAGTTCTCTGCCCGTGCTTTTGTTTCCTATATCAAGAGTAATAGTGATAATAGACCATCAATTAGTTATGGTACAGAAAATATTATGTATTTATTTACGAGTTGGTTCCCTAGGTCTGTAAAGCTGTCTGATATGAAAAGATTATGGCAGCCTGGATTGGAAGGGATTAAACAATTTGGTTGGAACTATAATTACCATGATAATCCTTATTTAACCATGTATGAAAATACAAATGGTCAAACATTGGATCGCATTATCGGTAATGTTACTTTGAAATATGACATAACAAGTTGGTTGAGTTTGCAATTACGAGCTGCCACTGATTATGGATCTGAAGTAAGAGCCTATAAAAGAGGTTTTAGCACCCAGCGTTTCCCTTTTGGACAATATAGAGAGGCACGAATTATTACTGAAGAAAGAAATACCGACTTCTTATTGTCTGCAAACAAAAAATTGAATAACGACTTCACTATTTCGGGTTCTTTTGGTGGAAACCAAACGAGACAAAAAGCAGATTTTAGTGAAGTAAATGCAGGCCAATTAAACATTCCAGGTATTTATAAATTGACTAATAACAGGGTTCCTGTTGATGTGGCACAGTCTGTATCTGAAAAAAGAGTTAATAGTTTGTATGGCGCAGCTCAAATGTCTTATAAAAACTATTTATTTCTTGAAGTTACTGGAAGAAACGATTGGAGTAGTGCACTTACCTTACCTGCTGAGTTGAAAGCATTGGGCTCAGAAAAAAATTCATTTTTCTACTCATCTGCAGCATTGAGTGCGGTAATAAGTGATATGGTGAAACTACCTGAGATTATAAATTTTGCAAAAGTAAGAGGTAGTGTGGCGCAAGTAGGTAATGATACCGATCCTTTTACCTTTACTCAAGCATACAACCCAAGTACTGCTTTTGGTACTGCTCAAATTTATAGTGAAACAGACCGTTTAGCTAACTTATCTTTAAAACCTGAAATTAGTACTGCATTTGAAATAGGTACTGAAGTTAAGTTATTGAATAATAGAATTGGTTTAGACCTTACTTTTTATCAGAGTAATACTAAAAACCAAATTATCAATATTCCCCTTTCGCTTACATCTGGTTATAGCACCAGATCTATCAATGCCGGTTTAATTAGAAACTATGGATTTGAAGCCATGTTAAACTTAGTGCCTGTAGTAGGGAAGAAGAATGGCTTAAGATGGACAGTTGATTTGAATTTTTCCTCTAATAGAAGTAAAGTGGTTGAACTATCTGATGGCTTAACTAACTTAGTAATGGCTAGTAGAAGTGTGAGCATTGAAGCTAGAGTGGGTGAAAGAATGGGCGATATGTATGGTATTGGTTTTGCTCGTGTTCAAAACACCAATCCAGCAGGGGCTCATTATGAAGCTTCTGGCAAAAATGTAGGTCAAATTGTTTTCAGTAATGGTAGACCGGTAAGAACAACCGATAGAATCAAAATGGGTAATTATAATCCAGATTGGTTAGCAGGTATTAACAATACACTTACTTACAATAATTTTAAGCTTTCATTCCTATTTGATATAAGAACAGGTGGTGAAATTTATTCTCATACCCAAACCGTTGGTAGGGAAGGTGGAATAATGATTGAAACCCTCGAAGGTAGAGCAGATGGTTATGATTTATCTAAGGCAGGTAATGGAGTAATAGGTAAGGGAGTAATGTTGGTTAACGGGGAATATGTTGAAAATAATGTAAAAAGAACTGCAAGAGAGTGGCATACAGCATATACTGCGGGTAGAAACATAGCTGAAGGAGTAATGTTTGATGCTTCTTTTGTTAAGCTAAGAGAATTTCAAATTGGCTACAATTTTCCTGCACAAGTGTTAAAAAAATCACCTTTCAAGTCTGCCACTTTAAGTTTTGTGGGTAGAAATTTAGCGCTTTGGTCTAACGTGCCTCACGTTGATCCTGAAGTAATGTCGTTTACCGGTGGTACTGCATTACCTGGAATTGAACATATGTCTATCCCATCATCTAGAAGCTTTGGTGTTAACCTTAGCATGAAATTTTAAATCATTAAAAAGACAACAATGAGAAAAATATATTTAGTCTTTGCAGCATTTTCTATGTTCTTATTAAATGCCTGTACTAAAGATTTTACAGAAGTAAATACTAATCCAAATATTCCTACCAAAGTAACCCCCAATTTACTTTTATCGGGTGTTATCAAGTCTGCAATTAATGAACAAGTTGGTCAGGCCTGGGGTACTGGTAATTTATTGGTTCAGTACACTGCAAAAATTCAGTTTGTGAATGAAGACCGCTATTTGTGGGGTGAAAAGAATGGTATTTGGAACAATGTTTATGGCAATATGCGAAATGTTCAAAATATTATAGACTTAGCAAACGCTAATTCACCTGTACAACAAAATTATCTTGGAGTAGCGTTGATTTTAAAGAGTTGGTTGTTTTCTATGGCCACTGATGCTTATGGGGATATACCTTATTCTGAAGCAACAAAAGCGAAAAGTAACGGTATTTATTTACCTAAATACGATACGCAAGAAGAAATTTATACAGGCTTATTAGCTGATTTAAAGAAGGCAAATGATATATTGGGAACAAGCACTGAACCTATCTCAGGAGATATTTTATTTGCTGGTTCTGTGATGAAATGGAAAAAACTGGCCAATTCTCTGAGACTTCGCTTATTAATGCGTTTGTCTAAAAAGAAATCTGTGAACACAGACATGCAAGCCATCCTATCCAATGCTACCTTAAATCCCATTATGTCTTCAAATGACGACAATGCAGAGTTGAAATATTTAGCAGACGTGCCAGCAAATCAATGGCCTTTGTATGATGCAAGAGTTGGTTCGTTTGATGAAATCAGGGTAAGTAAAACTTTGAGTGATCGTTTATCTGCATTAAATGATCCAAGGTTATCAGTTTTTGGTAGACCTTCACAAAAATCAGTGGCTGCTGGAAGTCCTAAAATTGAAGGTATCCCGAATGGTTTGGGGGATGTGGCTGCTTTAAATTTTAATGGCGGACCTCAAGGTGTTTCTAGAGTTGGATTTAGTTATGCATGTTTAGTCTGTAACGACGCTGGGCAAACCCCTGCACTGCCGAATGTTGCGAGAGGCATCATTATGAACTATTCTGAATTACAATTTATACTAGCAGAAGCGGCAGAAAAAGGAATGATTAGTACTTCTACTACTGCCGAAACGTATTACACAAATGGAGTGCAAGCCAATTTTGCTTATTATGCAGCAATGGTTCCCTCTTCTTATGGTATCATCGTTACCCCAACTCCTTCTTATTATACGCAACCAGCAGTGGCTTATACTGGAACTAGTACAGAAAAATTGGGAAAAATTGCATTACAAAAATGGGTATCCCTGTTTTTTAATGGTTTAGAAGGCTGGTTTGATTGGAGAAGAACTGGTATACCAGCTGTTGTTCCTGGCATAGACAATTTAAATAATAACAAGGTTCCAGTTCGATTTATCTATCCCCTCTCTGAACAGGCATTGAATGCTTCCAACAGGGCAGCTGCTGTTACCAGACAAGGCGCTGATGATATTAATACGTTAATTTGGATTGCCAAATAGTTTTTCCGCAGGGTTACTTTTAGTTCCGTAAGGTGAACAGATTGAAAAAGAGGTCTTATTGACCTCTTTTTTTTTTCAATTTTACTATTTATGTAAGAACAAGTATGGGGAAATTTCTTAGTACTTCTATAATATACTAATCAGTCTTGTAAAAGGAGACTGTAGAAATCTTGTTCTAGCAATTGGTTGCTTTTCAAGAGTCATTTTATCTTTTAAGCCTTTTTATTGAATTTTAATATTAAATTGTATAGAAATATGCGCAATGAAAAAAGCTAGTTTAGGGATTTGTTTATTGCATATTGTAATAGGTTGTTTTGCTCAATCAATCCCTGATTCTATTGCCATTAAAAAATTATTGACGCTGGAAGGACTTACTTGGCGGGTTGGAAATCAAGAGGCTCATGCCAATTGTTGGTTGGAACAACCCAATAATTTTATTTTAGTTTCAACCGGAAAGGGTGCCGTGATGGAGGTGAATCCCAGTTTAATACTACATCCTTCTCCCGAATTCTTTGGAACGGGTGGATTTTCTCTTCATAGTAACTATACATTCAGCATTCACCAAAACTCAGCTTGGGTTAAGCACGACGAAGTCTCTATATCAAAAGAAGGAGTGCGTGCTTATTCGAAAGAACTTCGCGTACTAGAAAAAAAGGCTGACAGCTGGAAATTGATAGGGCAGTCCATACACAGTTATCAACCAGAAAAAAGCAAAAATCAGAGCGATACGGTTTCTTATGTTCAGGCAGTAGATATTTATACCGGTGAAATAGAAGTTTTGGAAAGCTTACAAGGGCATTTCGAAGCTCCCAATTGGCATCCCGATAATTATTTACTCATTAATAGCTATGGGAAGTTGTATAAGTTTGAGGTGACAACCAAAAAAATGAGCCCACTCAATACCGGATTTGCCAATGGCTGCAACAACGACCATGGTATTTCGCCGGATAAAAAAATGTTGGTAATCAGTAACTCAACTCATCTTGATACGGGCATATCCGCTTTTAAGTCTGCTATTTATACTCTTCCTATCCAAGGAGGTACGCCGCGTTTAATCACCAGCAAAACGCCTTCGTATTGGCATGGATGGAGCCCAGATGGCAAAACCCTTACCTACTGCGCAGAGCGAAATGGTAATTATGATGTGTATACCATACCCGTTAATGGGGGTGAAGAAAAAAGAATTACAACTGCCGAAGGTTTGGATGACGGACCCGAATATTCACCGGATGGAAAATATATTTACTTTAACTCCTTTCAAACCGGGCACATGCAAATCTGGCGAATGCGGCCGGATGGTTCTGCTCAGGAACAGTTGACTTTTGATGATCAATCGAATTGGTTTGCGCATCCATCTCCGGATAATCAATGGATTGTATATATAGCGTATATGTCGGATGAAAAACAATCCCATTTATTCGGTAAGCAGGTTCAGTTACGGTTGATGAATCTGAAAACAAGGCAAATCAAAAATCTAACCCCTGTTTTTTTTGGGGGACAAGGCACGATCAATGTACCTTCCTGGAGCGCGGATAGTAAAAAAGTGGCTTTTATAAGTTATTCCATTAAATAAACCCTCAAATAAATCTATACTATATGAGTAATAAAAATGCAAGACGGAAATTTCTTCAGCAAATAGGCGCTACTGGCCTGCTGGCAGCATCTGCGCCATTTACCTCGCTTTCATTGAGTGCTAAAGCCGAAGAACGGATATTACAGTATGATAGAAAAATAGCTGCGAACGACAAAATTCGAATTGGCGTGATTGGGTATGGGGTTCAGGGCCATTTCGACCTGCGAACTGCTTTAAAAGTGCAAGGGGTAGAATTGGCGGGTATTTGTGATTTATATCAAGGTAGACTAATTAATGCTAAAGAGCAATTTGGTGAAGGTTTGTATTGCACCAATAATTATAAAGATTTGCTAGACCGACCTGATATAGATGCTGTGCTGATTTGTACCACCGATGTTTGGCATGCCCGTATTACACTGGATGCATTGGCAAAAGGGAAGCATGTGTACTGCGAAAAACCCATGGTATATAAAATAAGTGAGGGCTATCCGGTTGTAGCCGCTGCCCAAAAATCAGGTAAAGTGTTACAGGTAGGTAGCCAGCGGGTTAGCAGCATCGTATATCAAAAAGCAAAGGAATTATTGGCTGCTGGTGAAATTGGACAATTAAACATGGTGAATGCGGTGTATGACCGACAAAGTTCTATAGGCGCCTGGCAGTACACCATCCCTTCGGATGCTGATCCCATTACTACTAACTGGGATACATTTATTGAAGCCACCGAGAAAATGGCATATGATTCTAAAAAATTCTTTTGGTGGCGGGCATTTAAAGAGGTAGGCACGGGTGTTGCCGGTGATTTATTTATTCATTTATTAAGCGGATCCCATCTGATAACCAATTCTAAAGGCCCGGAAAGTATCTTTAGTACAGGGCAATTAAGTTATTGGAATGATGGACGAAATATGCCGGATGTAATGTCGGGTGTATTAAAATATCCCCAAACAGCCGTGCATCCTGCGTTTTTAATGTCATTACAAGTGAACTTCATTAGTGGCACAGGTGGACAAGAAGTTATTCGTTTGGTTGGTTCTGAGGGCGTAATGGACGTGAATGGGAATAATGTAACCATTAAACATAGTATCATGCCCGAAGCACCGGGCTTTGGGGGATATGATTCGTTATTTACCTTTTCTAAGAGCATGCAGGAATCATTACAAAAAGAGTATTCGGCTAAATGGACGGCTGAACAAAAGCGGAAAAAGGTGAAAGATGACATTGTTTATAAAGCACCTCCTGGGTATGATGATCACTTAGATCATTTTACTAATTTTTTTGATGCAATCCGAACAGGTAAGCCGGTGATAGAAGATGCCAGTTTTGGTTTTAGAGCCGCCGCTCCAGCTTTGGCTTGTAATGAAAGTTATTTTTCTAAGAAAATTGTTCAGTGGGATCCAGAGAATATGAAAGTGAAAAAATAATACCCAACCAAATAAGTGAAAGGGGAGGAGATGCCTGAAATGGGTTTTGATAAAGTAATTGAGTTTGCTATTTTAAAGACCCCAATCCTTTACTTCAATGTTATAGGGTTAGCCGGAAAGATGATTGATGTAAGTAACCTTAAAAGTGTTACTCTTATTAGATATAATTACCATTTTATCATTTGTACTATAACAATAATGCGAAAAATATTTTATCTCTTTTTGATGCTTTGTATGAGTTCAGTAATACATGCTCAAACAGCTCCTGCTAAAAAAATTGATCCCAATAAAAAGGTATTAGTAGTAGAAGCGTCCTGCGGGGAATGTCAATTTAAAATGAAAGGTAAGGGCTGTACACTTGCTATAAAAATCGATGGCAAGTACTATTTTGTATCCAATGCCAATATCGACGATTATGGGGATGCCCATGAAAAAAAAGGATTCTGTAATTCAATCAGAAAAGCAAAAGTGCAGGGAGAGGTGGTGGATGGAAAATTTGTAGCAAGCTATTTTGAGTTGGTTAATTAGTGCTGCTATATTCGGCTATGGTTTTTTAAAGTAGTAGCGAAAACTACCCTTAATGTTTTAATTAGGCTTTACCAAAACGAAAAAAGTCGCTGTAAACTCAATATTTACAACGACTTTCTTATTTCTAGTGTGATCCCGCTGGGACTCGGACCCAGGACCCATACATTAAAAGTGTATTGCTCTACCAACTGAGCTACGGAATCATCCTGATTAAGCTCTTCAGCTCTTTCGGAGTGCAAAAATAGGGATATTCAAAAATTCACCAAATATTTATATTCTTATTTCCCCGTTTTACCCACATTCTTATCAATATAAGCAGAATAAAGAGTTTATTTTTGTTAATAAATTCAATCAGTATGTCGGCTTTTTCTAATAAAGTGGTTGTTATTACAGGGGGTTCTGATGGTATTGGCAAGGCATTGGTTCAGCTTTTTCTAGACCAAGGTGCCAAAGTGGCTACCTGTGCCCGTAATTCTGAAAAGCTGTATGCGCTGCAAAAAGGGCATGCTGGAAAACCCCTCCATGTGCATCAAGCAGATGTAAGTGTTGAAATCGATTGCCAACAATTTATTCAGGGAACCCTGGAGGCTTTCGGAACCATTGATGTGCTTATCAATAATGCCGGAATTTCTATGCGGGCACTTTTTACCGAAGCGGCTCCATCTACCCTCAAAAAAGTAATGGAGGTAAACTTTATGGGAACCGTTTACTGTACTCATTATGCCTTACCTCATATCCTACAAAATAAGGGGGCCATTGTAGGTATTTCCTCCATTGCCGGATATAGAGGATTGCCCGGTAGGAGTGGCTATTCCGCATCTAAATTTGCCCTGAATGGCTGGCTAGAATCCCTCCGAACCGAACTCTTAGATTCGGGCGTTCATGTGTTAACCGCCTGCCCCGGATTTACCACTTCCAATATCCGGGTGGCTGCCCTAAATAAGTCGGGAGAAGCCCAGGGAGAAACACCTATGGATGAAGCATCCATGATGAGTTCAGCAGAATGTGCCCAGCATATTCTCGGGGCTATGGAAAACAGAAAACGTACCCTGATACTTACTTTTAATGGAAAAAGAACCGTTTTCTTAAATAAATGGTTTCCCGCACTTGCTGATAAATTAGTAAGAAATTTTTTCTATAAAAACGGTCAGCTGGTGAAATAAGCCCGCCCATCGGTCGTTAATTTGCCATATGCCCAACATTACGCTTTCTACCGATATCGGCCTACGTGATTTCAGCGTTGGGGCTATCAAAGGGCAAATCCTGTCTGCTATTCCCAATGTTACCCTCACTGATATTAGCCATTACCTCTCACAAACCAATTTCCCCCAATCTGCCTATATCTGTAAAAGCGCAATTACCCATTTCCCTCCTCAAACCTTTCACCTAATTATAGTAAATCTATTTGAATATGAGGTAAAACAGGTATTACTAGCCAAATACCAAGATCAATGGATTGTTTGTCCGGATAATGGCATTTTAACCATGATTACACAAGATAAACCTACCGAATTGTATGCCATAGATTGTAAAGGACTCACCACGCTTTTATCCATCACCAACCGCATTGTTGATCATTTAGCCTTATTGATTAGGCAACCTTCCAATTTGCCTTTCGAAAAAGCAGTAAATATCATCGAAAAATATCCCCTTCGCCCCACAACCGGACCAGATTGGATGGATGGGCAAATTTTGTTTATCGATCATTTTGAAAATGTAGTAATCAATATAACCCGCGAAGAATTTGAAGAACAACGCAATGGCCGGGCTTTTCGATTCGCCTTTAACAGAAATGAGGTAATTGAAGTGCTGAGTAACAACTACTCCTCAGTAAGTGAAATCGATAAAATGGCCTGGTTTAATTCGGCCGGATACCTTGAAATTGCTATCCGCCATGGTAATATTGCCGGTTTATTTGGCCTGCAGGGATTCAACGAACAAGTACCCTCTAATGGCTATACCTCCGACAGCCGCATTCTGTATCAAACTGTTCGGGTGTTTTTCGAAAATCATCTGGCGTAACTGACTGATTTTCAATACGATTTTTTGATATGCTTTCGCGGATGTAACTTTGCAGCCGGATTCAATATAAATAATCTTAATTTTTTGCTCTATGGCATACGACGTGATAGTTTTAGGTAGTGGCCCCGGCGGATATCCCGCTGCAATTCGTGCCGCTCAACTCGGTTTAAAAGTGGCAATTATTGAAAAGGAAAGTCTGGGAGGAGTTTGTTTAAACTGGGGCTGTATTCCCACCAAAGCATTATTAAAAAGTGCACAGGTGTACGATTACCTGAAACATGCCAGTAATTATGGTATCCAGGCTACCGGCGTTGCCCACGATTTTGGGGCCGTTATTAAGCGCAGCCGGGCTGTTGCCGACAAAATGAGCAAAGGCGTGCAGTTTCTGATGAAGAAGAACAAGATTGATGTAGTGATGGGGTATGGTAAAATAAAAGCAAAGGGGCAAATAGAAGTTACCGCAGCTGATGGATCAAAACAAATCGTAGAAGGTAAATATATCATCATCGCTACCGGGGGCCGCTCGAAAGAATTACCCAATCTGCCTCAGGATGGCGTTAAAGTGATTGGTTATAGAGAAGCTATGACGTTGGCATTTCAACCAGCCAGTATGATTATTGTAGGCAGCGGTGCAATAGGCATTGAGTTTGCCCATTTTTATAATTCTATGGGTACCAAAGTAACCGTGGTTGAGTTCCTGCCCAGAATAGTTCCTGTTGAAGATGAAGATGTTTCTAAAGAATTGGAAAAGCAATACAAAAAGCAGGGGATTGATGTAATGACGCAAGCCTCCGTTGAATCTGTAGATACCTCCGGAAATGGCGTGAAAGCGACGGTAAAAAAAGCTGACGGATCTTTTGTTACGCTAGAAGCCGATATAGTGCTGAGTGCAGTTGGGGTAGTTGCCAATATCGAAAACATTGGGCTAGAAGAAAATGGTATTGCTACCGATCGCGGCAGAGTTATAGTGGATGCTTATCAGCAAACCAAACTGGCAAGCGTGTATGCGATTGGTGACTGCTCTCCGGGGCAAGCACTTGCTCACGTTGCTGCCAAAGAGGGAATCAATGCTGCTGAACATATCGCCTACCTCGAGAAAAAATCTCACCACCTACCACAGCCGCTGGATTATAACAATATTCCCGGTTGTACCTATTGTACGCCAGAAATTGCCAGCGTGGGTTATACAGAGAAAGCTGCCAAAGATGCCGGTTATGAAATTAAAGTGGGTAAATTTCCCTTTATGGCCAGCGGAAAAGCCAGTGCTGCCGGTGCTGTAGAAGGGTTTGTAAAAGTTATTTATGATGCCAAGTACGGCGAATTATTAGGCTGCCATATGATTGGAATGAATGTTACTGAAATGATAGCAGAAGCCGTAGTAGCCCGTAAACTGGAAACTACCGCCACCGAAATTTTGAACGCCGTTCATCCACATCCAACCATGAGCGAAGGCTTTAAAGAAGCTACTGCCGCCGCTTATGGGGAAGCTATCGACATCTAGATTTCCGAAAATATTCCTAAGCCGTCATTTTTGCGAATGACGGCTTTTTTATGCCCCTCCAGTAAAATGTAAGTTCTACCAACATTCACCTATCTAACTTACCTTTGCCGCCGTTATGAAGTATGCTAAAGAAATAAATCGGAGAAAAACCTTCGCCATTATATCCCACCCGGATGCGGGTAAAACTACCCTTACCGAAAAGTTGCTCCTATTTGGAGGTGCTATTCAAGTAGCAGGAGCCGTTAAAAGTAACAAGATTAAAAAACATGCCACCAGCGACTTCATGGAAATTGAAAGACAACGGGGAATTTCGGTGGCTACCTCTGTAATGACTTTCGAATACAGAGATACCCTCATCAATCTGCTCGACACACCCGGCCACAAAGATTTTGCAGAAGACACCTACCGAACGCTTACTGCGGTGGATAGCGTAATTCTGGTAATCGATAGCGTAAATGGGGTAGAAGCCCAAACCCGCCGATTGATGGAGGTTTGCCGCATGCGCGATACACCGGTTATTGTTTTTGTAAATAAAATGGACCGCGATGGAAAAAACCGCTTCGATTTATTAGAAGAAATTGAAAATGAACTCAATATTTCTTTGCATCCCATGACCTGGCCTATCAATAGTGGGAAGGAATTTAAAGGGGTATATAATCTCGATAATAAAAGTTTACGCTTGTTTACTGCCAGCACTCGAGCAGATGCGGATGACGTAATTGCAATCGATGATTTGAATAATACCCTCTTGGATGAAAAAGTTGGGGAACGCGATGCAGCCCTTTTGCGTGAAGATGTTGAATTACTGGAAGGGGTGTATGGCAAACTCAACGGGGAGGATTATTTATCTGGTAAAATTGCCCCGGTTTTCTTCGGAAGTGCCGTTAATAACTTCGGGGTGAAGGAAATGCTCGACACCTTTATTCAAATTGCCCCAGTACCCAGAAGTCGCGAAACCTCCACTCGAACCGTTGAAGTAGGAGAAGATAAGTTCAGTGGATTTATTTTTAAAATTCATGCCAACCTCGACCCCAAACACCGCGACCGCATTGCCTTTATGCGGGTATGTAGTGGCCGATTTGAAAGAAACCATTATTATCACCATGTTCGGTTAGATAAAGATGTGCGGTTTAGCAATCCCTATAGCTTTATGGCAAGGAGTAAAGATGTAATTGATGATGCCTATGCCGGAGATGTGGTAGGTTTATTCGACACAGGAAATTTTAAAATCGGCGATACCCTTACTGAAGGGGAGAACTTTTATTTTGTAGGGATCCCTACTTTTTCTCCCGAAATATTTAAGGAACTGGTTAATAAAGATCCCCTAAAAACCAAGCAACTCGAAAAAGGTATCAGTCAATTAACCGACGAGGGAGTAGCCCAATTATTTACTCAATTCGGGGGCAATAAAAAAATCATCGGTTGTGTGGGTGAACTGCAATTTGAAGTAATTCAGTACCGACTTTTACAAGAATATGGTGCAGCCTGCGAATTCCGTTCCCTGCCTTTTTTTAAAGCTTGCTGGCTTACCAGTAATCAGCCTCAAAAATTGCAGGATTTTCTTCGGTTTAAACAGCAAAACTCTGCGGAAGATAAAGACGGGAATCCCGTTTACCTGGCACAAAGCGAATGGTTTCTAAATACCGAAA
The DNA here is from genome assembly GCA_044337245.1 of Sediminibacterium sp. GTDB lineage: Bacteria > Bacteroidota > Bacteroidia > Chitinophagales > Chitinophagaceae > Sediminibacterium. The sequence continues at coordinate 26,155 of JBIINW010000006.1, forward strand.
TCACCAATAATCCTGATATAGCATTTCATTTTTCCAGCGAAATACATAAGTAACTCTTATTCTAGTGAGCTCAACCCAATACGATATCATTATAGTAGGTGCCGGACCTATTGGATTGGCCTGCGCATTGGAAGCTGAGCAAAATGGATTGCATTGTTTGCTGCTAGAAAAGGGTGCGCTGGTAAATTCTTTGTACCACTATCCGGTTAATATGACCTTCTTTTCTACCTCTGAAAGATTGGAGATAGGTGGTATTCCCTTTGTTAGTAATCAGCCCAAACCCAGTCGCAACGAGGCATTGGAATACTATCGAAGAGTAGCGGGTTTATTAAAATCTCCCTTACATTTATACGAAGCCGTTTCATCCATCCAACCCAGTAATAAAGGCTTTGCAGTAGCTACCCCCCAACAATCCTATCAATGCCGAAAAGTAATTATAGCAACCGGATTTTATGGGATCCCTTTTATGTTAGGTATTCTGGGAGAAGATTTGCCCAAAGTAACCCACTATTACCAAGATCCGCATGCGTATGCTTTTCGCGATGTGGTTGTAGTAGGTGCAAATAACTCTGCCGTTGATGCAGCTTTGGAAACTTGGAGAAAAGGTGCCAGGGTTACCATGGTTATTCGGGGGGAGACTATTGGCGAAAGAGTAAAATATTGGGTTAGGCCCGATATAATGAATCGGATTGAAGAAGGTTCCATCAAAGCCTATTTTCAATCGAACCTACTTGCTATTCGTTCGGGGGAAGTGGATATACAAACTCCGGATGGTAAACTTACCTTACCTAATGACCATGTATTGCTGATGACCGGCTATCAACCGGATCTTACATTTTTAGAAAACTGTGGCATACAACTTTCACTAGATGCGATTCGGCAACCAGTATACAATCCAAATACCTACCAAACCAATATTGCGGGTATATACCTGGCTGGCGTGATTTGCGGGGGCATGAATACCCATCGTTTATTTATTGAAAACTCCCGGGAACATGCCAAGGCAATCATTCAGGATATCCTACAGTAAACCTAATGCCTGAACATCTATTCCCCTTACCTTTGTTGCTCCATGAAGTCGAAAACACTTACAAAAGATAAAGTTAATATCATTACCCTTGGTTGCAGTAAAAACCTGGTAGATAGTGAGGTGTTAAGTGGCCAGTTATTGGCTAATCAGATTGATGTGGTGCATGAAAATAAAAAGCTAGACCATAACATCTCCATCGTAAATACCTGTGGTTTTATTGATAAGGCTAAAGAAGAAAGTATCAACACCATATTAGATCAACTGGAACTCAAACGAAGGGGTAAGTTGGAGAAGGTATACGTAACCGGTTGTTTAAGTGAAAGATATCGGTCGGACCTAGAACAGGAAATGCCCGAAGTGGATGCCTGGTTTGGTACGATGGAATTGCCCCTGCTATTGAAAAAACTGGAAGCTGATTATAAGAAGGAATTGATTGGAGAAAGATTGCTCAGCACTCCCCAGCATTATGCCTATTTAAAAATAAGTGAGGGTTGTAATAGAACCTGCTCATTTTGTGCCATTCCTCTAATGCGGGGCGGCCATGTGAGTAAAACTATGGAAGAAATTGTTACAGAAGCGGAAAATTTGGTTCGAAAAGGGGTGAAGGAAATCATGCTAATAGCCCAGGAACTTACCTATTATGGGTTGGATATTTACAAGTACCGGGCACTGCCAGATTTATTAAATCGCTTGGCGGATGTAAAAGGACTTACCTGGATTCGATTACATTATGCTTATCCCAGCAAATTTCCGCTGGAGGTGTTAGATGTGATTTCCGCAAGAACCAACATCTGCAATTACTTAGACATGCCGCTGCAACATGCCAGCAATGCCATGCTGAAGGCAATGAAAAGAAATATCACCCGGGAAGAAATGTCGGAGCTGATAGATGCCATTCGTGAAAAAGTACCCGGCATTTGTTTGCGAACTACCCTTATTGCGGGCTTTCCTGGAGAAACTGAGGAGGATGTTGATGAATTAATAGCTTTTTTACAAAAGCACCGCTTCGATAGGGTAGGAATATTTAATTATAGTCATGAAGAAAATACATCCGCCCATGATTTGGTGGATGATATACCTGCTGAAGTTAAATCAGCTCGTGCCCAAAGAATAATGGAGGCGCAGCAAGAAATCAGTTTTGAAAAAAATCAGGAAAAAGTTGGTCAAATCCTTACCGTATTAGTAGATAAAAAAGAAGCCGGCCGATACCTCGGAAGAACCGAGTTTGATAGTGTGGAGGTAGATAATGAAGTAATCATTCATTCGAAGAAAAAATTACCCATCGGCGATTTTGTGCAGGTGAAGATTACGCGGGCATTTGACTACGACTTAGAAGGAGAACTGGTTGAGTAATCCAACTTCTTGCAATTTCAATGTAAACATACGCACATGCAATTTGAATGGAAAGGTGTAATGCCTGCTTTAACCACTAAGTTTACTCTATCCGATACCTTGGATATGGAGTTATTTGAAAAAAACCTTGCGCTGCAAATAGAAGCCGGGGTTTCCGGAATTATTTTGGGTGGGTCGTTGGGGGAAGCCAGTGTGTTGACCAATACTGAAAAAGAGCAACTTGTAAAAGCTGCCTTACAACAATTATCCGGTAAGCAACCCGTGATTCTTAATATTGCCGAGGGAAATACTTCCGTTGCACTCGAACAAGTTCGCCTAGCAGAAAAATGGGGCGTACAGGGATTGATGCTATTACCACCCATGCGCTATAAAGCCGATGATGCCGAAACGGTGGCTTATTTTACCACCATAGCTCGGTCCACTGAACTGCCGATTATGATTTATAATAATCCGGTAGATTATAAAATCAATGTTACCCTGGATATGTTCGAGCAACTGGCAGTCTGCAACAATATAGGTGCCATTAAAGAAAGTACCCGGGATGTTACCAACGTAACCCGTTTAATCAATCGATTTGGCGATCGATATAAAATTTTGTGTGGGGTTGATCCCCTAGCGCTGGAAGAATTGGTTACTGGTGCAGTAGGTTGGGTGGCAGGATTGGTATGTGCATTCCCTCGGGAAACCGTTGCCTTATATGCGTTGGTTAAAGCGGGTAAAATTCAGGAAGCTGTTCAGTTGTATCGCTGGTTTATGCCGCTGCTCGAACTGGATATTCATCCTAAGTTGGTTCAGTATATTAAACTGGCTGAGCAATTGGCAGGTGTGGGAACAGAATGGGTAAGAGCTCCACGTTTAATATTGCAAGGTGAGGAGCGATCGGCTGTTACTCAAGTTATACAACAAGCTCTCAATACCCGACCCATACTTCCTCCATATCATGCATTGCTAAAATAATCGGCTATGTTATCTACTCAAAATTTGCATTCAGCCATTGATACGGTAATGACCCGGTCGGAAAATGCATTTTTACTTTATCGCCAAATACCAGCTACCAAGCGAGCAGATTTTTTATTAGCCATAGCCCAACATATAGAAGCATTAGGTGATACATTATTACAAACGGCCGCTGCCGAAACCCATCTTCCCATTGCTCGATTAACGGGGGAGCGGGGAAGAACGGTTGGTCAGTTAACCATGTTTGCGCAAATGCTCCGAGCCGGAGATTGGCAAGAGATTATCATAAACAACGCAATTCCAGATAAAAACCCTCCCCGCCCTGATATAAGAAGAATGCTTGTTCCTTTAGGTCCGGTTGTTGTATTCGGATCTAGTAATTTCCCTTTCGCCTATTCAACAGCAGGAGGCGATACGGCAAGTGCATTGGCTTCCGGTAGCACGGTAGTGGTAAAAGCACATCCTGCCCACCTGAAAACATCCATCCTGGTAGCCGATGCAATCAAATCTGCCGCAGTAGAAACAGGAATGCCGGATTCAGTTTTTCAGCATGTAGAAGAAGGGTCTTTTGAAACCGGAAAACTATTGGTGCAACACCCAGCCACAGCTGCCGTTGGTTTTACGGGCTCCTTCTCTGGTGGTAAAGCTCTGTGGGATTATGCGGCTACCCGCACCAACCCAATACCCGTATTCGCTGAAATGGGTAGTATTAACCCCGTGCTGCTTTTTCCGGATGCTTTGGAAACTCAATATGCAACACTAGCCCAACAATATGCTGCTTCTATTACACTGGGCGTAGGTCAGTTTTGTACCAATCCCGGCGTACTGATTGCCATAGAGGGAGCGGGGCTTTCTTCCTTTGTAGAGGAACTTACGAAACATTTAAAAGAAGTAAGTAGTGCCCCCATGCTGCACACGGGCATCAGCGAGGCCTATGCGAAAAAAATTGACAGTGCACTTTCTATTCAAGGGGTACAATGGATAACAACTCAACCATCTACAGTAGAAGCGGGTTCTGCTTTGCCAGTGCTGGCACGAGTTAGTGCATCCGATTTTTTACTTAATCCAACTTTACACGATGAGATATTCGGACCCTATTCATTGATGGTAGTGGCAGCGTCTGCTGAACAAATGCTGTCAGTTTTGCGAATCGTAAAGGGTCAACTCACTACCTCGCTAATGGGAACCGATAAAGATTTTGCTGCATTCGCAAATGTAGTTCAGGAAGCCAGTTTAGTAGCAGGGCGTATTGTTTGTAATGGCGTACCTACCGGGGTTGAGGTTTGTGATGCCATGGTACATGGAGGTCCTTTTCCGGCTACTACCGATAGCAGATTTACCGCAGTAGGGGTGCAATCTATAAAGCGTTGGCTTCGCCCGGTAGCCTTTCAAAATTTTCCGGATTCTTTATTGCCCGATGAACTAAAGCGTTCGAATCCTTTGGGAGTAGTTAGGGTAGAAAAATAATAAGAAAGATTTATCCAATTAGTTACGAGAAACTTCTAGTTGGTTTGCTAAGTCTCGTTTTGCAGAAAACCAATAGCTAACAAATACAGCAGCTACATGGTAAACCGCCATGATTCCCACAATCCCCGGTATCCATTGGGAAAGTTGAAACCAATCTCCCGTTTGAATCAGAATAACTCCGGCATACAATGCTTTCAATAATTCCCATAGCCAGGCTTTCGGATTTCGGTCCATCAACTCAGTATAAGCATAAATATAAATAAATACATATCCGCCATAAAGGAATATGCCCGGACTACCTATGCCGGCAATATTTCCAAAGAAATAGCTAATCAATAACAACAGGAGCGTTATTTGAAACCAGATCCAGACTGATAAACCGGTGGTTGCCGGAGTATCATATTTGGTAAAATGATACACATCCGTAATTTTCTGTATCGGGTATTTTTCAGATACATCCTTCGGTCTCCAGCCTGTTGGCATAAACCAGATACGCAATTTGTCTTTCCAATTCTGTGTTCTCCAGGCATCTTTTATCAATAATGCCACATGCATAAAATTGATTTTAATAGGATTCCAGGTGGAAGCAGGTCGGGTAATACCATATACTGGCGTAATATCTGCTCTTTCCTCTTGAAAAGTGCCAAACAGAAAATCCCAGAAAATAAAAATCTGACTAAAGTTTTTGTCGATATATTCTGGATTGATGGCATGATGCACCCGATGATGCGCAGGTGTAACAATGATATATTCCAGGATACCCATTTTGCCAATATGCCGGGTATGGTACCAGAATTGGGCAAACAAATGAAGGGGAGCCACAATAGCGATTACCTTGCCGGGCACTCCTAGCAGGGCAGCCGGCAATAAAAAGATGGTGAATAGCTTAACGATGGAAGAAATGCTTTGTCGCAACGCACAGGCGAGGTTAAATTCCTCACTGCTGTGATGCACCAGGTGTGCATTCCAGAAAAAATTAATCTTGTGCTGAATTCGGTGAACCCAGTATCCCATAAAGTCGAGCGCAAAAAACGCGATCACATAAATCCAGATACTAGATTCTATATGAATCAGCGCCCAATGTTTTACCATCCAGTCATAAGATAGCAGGCCTATGGTTAATCCCAAAACATCTTTGGTAACATTGGTTAAACCGGAACTTAAGCTAGAAATCATATCCAGATTTCTTACCGTATCGTTATGGCGGAATATGCCATACCATTTTTCGAGCAATACCAATACTAAAAACGCTGGCATGGCAATCAATAAAATCTTTCCGTATGTTTCCATAATTATTCACAAATGGCGCTACTGTAAAATTAATCAATATTATTGCATTTTACCCGTTTGTTTAATGGCAACCGCTCCCATTTCAACACCCTTTAACCTGCCAGCCGGTATTCAATTGCCTGCTTTTTACTGTATCGATGGCCATACTTGTGGTAATCCCGTTCGGGTAGTGGCTGTAGGCGGCCCGTCTCTGGAAGGTGCCAATATGAGTGAAAAAAGGCAGCATTTTTTGCGGGAATTCGATTGGATTCGCAAAGGGTTGATGTTCGAGCCGCGGGGCCACGATATGATGAGTGGTAGTATCCTCTACCCCCCACATGATTCGGAAAATGATGTTGCCGTGTTGTTTATTGAAACCAGCGGATGCCTGCCCATGTGCGGACATGGAACTATTGGTACCGTTACAATTGCCTTAGAGCAAGGATTAATCAAGCCCAAAATCCCCGGGTTCCTTAACCTCGAAACACCGGCAGGCTTGGTGAAAGTTACCTATACCTGTAAGGGAGATAAAGTGACTTCCGTTAAGTTGGTGAATGTGCCGGCTTTTTTAAGTAACGAGGGGCTTACCGTAGCCAGTGATGTTTTGGGAGCGTTAACAGTAGATGTTGCCTACGGAGGAAATTTTTATGCCATCGTAGATCCCCAACCCAATTTTGTAGGAATAGAAAATTATACGGCTGATCAACTGATTGCCTATAGCCGGCAACTTAGAATAGCCATCAATCAACAATACCATTTTGTTCATCCAATGAATTCAACCATACAGGGTTGTTCGCATGTGTTATGGACAGGTAAAGTGCTGCATCCCGATTCGGATGGCAGAAATGCGGTGTTTTATGGCGACAAAGCCATTGATCGCTCACCCTGTGGTACCGGCACATCCGCTCGAATGGCTCAATGGTTTGCAAAGGGGAAATTGAAAGCAGGAGATAAATTTGTGCATGAAAGTATCATAGGGTCTACTTTTACTGGAACCATTGAGGGAATTACTCAGGTGGGTGCTTATACTGCCATTATTCCCGGTATTGAAGGCTGGGCGAAAGTGTACGGACATAACATCATAACCATTCATCCCGATGACGACCCGTATGCTTTGGGGTTTCAGGTGATTTGATTAAATTATTTGTAATGCATGTAATAGTAGTAGGAGGGGGAATCATCGGACTCAGCAGTGCCTATTATTTGCAACAGTCCGGACACCAGGTTACCGTAATAGATCAAACCGGATTTTTACCCAATTGTTCCCATGGCAATGCAGGCTATGTTTGTCCCAGCCATTTTATTCCCCTCGCTACCCCCGGAATAGTTAAACAAGGGCTTCGCTGGATGTTGAACAATCGGAGTCCCTTTTACATTCAGCCCCGATTGAATGCCGAATTGATTAAATGGGGATGGCATTTTATTCGTTCAGCAAATGCAAAACAGGTGGCGGCAGCTGCTATTCCTTTGCGGGATATCGCTTTATTTAGTCAGTTACAGTATGAGCATTGGAATACACTTCCTGGGTTTCAGTTTGCCTATGAGAAAAAAGGATTGCTCGAAATTTTTCAAACCAAAGAAGCTCTCCATCATGCCGAACAAACTGCTGCATCAGCCAATGCAATAGGACTAACCGGTACCTGCATACTTTCCAGTGAGCAATTAGCCGCTCGTGAACCAAATATTGCTATCAGGGCATTAGGTGCGCTCTATTTTCCGGGGGATGCACATCTTTATCCTGCAAAACTGATGGAACAACTCACCCAGCAATTAAAAGCGAATCAGGTACAATTGCATATTCCTGTTCAGGTAACCGGCTTCAAAACCCAACAAAAGCAAATAACTGGCGTTTATACTAACCGCGGACTTTTTTCCGCCGATGCAGTGGTATTGGCAGCAGGTTCGTGGAGCTCTGAATTAACCCAGCAGTTGAATCTGTCTATCCCTTTGGTTGCGGGAAGAGGGTATTCCATTACACTAGAAAATAGTCCGTATCATTTTGAACATCCAGCAGTGCTGGTAGAGGGGAGGGTAGCCCTAACCCCCATGGATGGCAATAAATTAAGAATCGGGGGAACTATGGAAATTACTTCCACAAAGGCACCCCCTCATTTTAACCGGGTGAAGGGTATTTTACAATCTGTTCATCAGTTTTTTCCCGATATCAATCTACCTTATCCTGCTGAAAATGATATCTGGTATGGTTACCGGCCTTGCTCTGCAGATGGGTTGCCCTATATCGGTAAGCCAGCTAAATGGAGCAACCTGGTGGTAGCAACCGGGCATGCGATGATAGGGCTAAGTCTGGGTGCCGGTACTGGAAAACTAGTATCGGAATTGGTGAACGAACAGCCAACCAGTGTAAATCTATCCCCCTTTCATCCCGATCGATTTAGCCGATAAACTATCCTCGATTCGGTTTGTTAAATACTCCGTGAAAGAAGTTAACCGCTTAATTGTACTTTTGCCATTCTATGCAATCCTCTTTTCATTCAATCCCTTATCAGGATACCGGCTATTTTACCCCCATCGTGGCTGATTACCTGTTGGGCGATGAAAAGCTGCAACCCTTCTTGCAACACTCCCCAGACTGGCAAGGATTAGCTGCTGCAATAGCATCCAGAAAGCAATCTCCGGTAAACAGGGAATTATTAATAGAAGTGCTTACACAACAATATGCTTCCCTTCACCTTACACCTCGGTTATCGGAAAACCTAGCATTATTAAAACAACCGAATACTTTTACTGTTACTACTGCCCATCAGCCCAATATATTTACCGGACCACTTTATTTTATTTACAAGTGTATGCACGCCATCCGGCTGGCGGAGAGTTTGCATCTGCAATTTCCGGATAACCATTTTGTACCTGTTTACTACATGGGGTCGGAGGATGCAGATTTAGAAGAGATTGGTCAACTTACCGTTGGTGGAATGAAGCGAGTATGGAATACGCCACAAAAAGGGGCCGTTGGCAGGATGAAAGTAGATCAGGCATTGCTTGATATAATCGCCGAGATGGAAGGGCAAACCGGTGTTCTACCTCTTGGCAAGGAATTATCCGATATATGGCGCAGTTGTTTTACTAAGGGAAAAACAATTTCACAGGCCATGTTAGAAATGGTGCACCAATTGATGGGCGACAGGGGTTTGGTAGTGCTAATTCCGGATAATGCCCAACTGAAATCCGTTTTCACCCCCATTGTTTTACAGGAACTTTTCACGCAGTTTTCTCATAGTTTGGTGGAAGCTACCAATCAGCAATTAACCAAACAGTATAAAGTACAGGCTGCCGGACGAAATATCAATCTGTTTTATTTAATCGACAATAAAAGAGAGCGAATAGAAAAGCAGGGCGACCAATGGGTAGTGCCTGGGTTGCAATTGAGTTTTTCAAAGCAGGAGCTGGAACAAGAATGTAACCTATATCCCGAACGATTCAGCGCAAATGTGATTTTAAGGGGATTATTTCAAGAAATGATATTGCCGAATGTAGCATTTATCGGCGGTGGAGGAGAACTGGCCTACTGGCTGGAATTGAAGCAAATTTTTACCGAAGTAAAAGTGCCCTTTCCGGTTTTGCTTTTGCGTAACTCATTTGTATTCGTAAATAAAACACAGGCTGAAAAATGGGTAGAGTCTGGATTTCCCATTCCTGCCCTTTTTACAACACCTGAAAATCTGATTCAACAACTGGCAAAAGATAATGCCGGTGAAACCCTATACTTAACAGCAGAAATAGAAAGGCTTACACATCTTTATCAGCAGATATACAACCAAGCTACTGGTGTAGATAAGAGTTTATCCGATCATGTGAATGCACTGAAGAATACGGCTATCGAAAAATTGCAGGTGTTGGAAAAGAAAATGCTTCGGGCAGAAAAAAGAAAATATGCCGAAAGTGAGTACCGCATTCAACAAATTCGTTCACAGATTTTTCCAAATAATCAGCTGCAAGAACGGGTAGAAAATATGGCCCTTTGGTATGCAACCTGGGGAAAGGAATGGCTGGAAGTAATTTATCAGCACTCTCAGCCGATTGCAGCAGAATTTCGCATTATTATACTTGGCGAAGAATAGCGTTTACTTTTCGTCGAATTGATTGGGCCATTTTTCTTGTACGGATTTTACTTTATCCAGTACGGCCGACCCCAGTGCTTGCTTATAAGCAGCCATTTGGTTCGCAATAGCCGTATCTGCACTTCCCAAAATTTGAACGGCCAGCAGACCTGCATTTTTGGCTCCATTTAAAGCAACCGTGGCAACCGGAACGCCGGCTGGCATTTGTAAGATAGATAATACCGAATCCCACCCATCAATAGAATTAGACGACTTGATAGGAACACCAATAACAGGTAGTGTGGTAATGGAAGCAACCATTCCTGGCAAATGAGCTGCCCCACCTGCCCCAGCAATGATTACCTGAATTCCTCTGCCGGCAGCTTCGCGGGCATATTCCATCATCCTTTCCGGCGTTCTATGTGCAGAAACAATGGTTAATTCGAATGGAACTGAAAACTGTTCCAGCACTTGGGCAGCTTCCTGCATGATGTTCAGATCGCTGTCGCTTCCCATTATAATACCTACCCGGGGTGAATTGGTGTTCATAGCGGTGAAATATGCTGCAAGGTACTTATTTTACTTTATTTTAGTTATTCTCCCATAAGCCCAGCTTTTCTATGCCGGGTATCTTGTAGGCAGCAATATTGCGCAAAACAGGTGCTGCTTTACTGTCGGGCAATATTATTTTTATTTCATTGGTAAAGATGGCCGGAAAAGTGGCTATTTTTTTTCTGCCAATGGTGGTACCGCTATATATTTTCAAAAAGCTTCCGCCTATTTTAGCTTCGATGGTAAAAGAACGCACCCGTTGCCCATAAGCAATCATTTCTTCTAATACCACAGCATTCAATTGGGTGGTTTTGGGTAACTGGATGGTTAATTCTACTTTACCATCCGATTCCCCCATCCAGAAAGAACTGCTATTTTCATCCAGCAGATTTTTTACCGCATATGCAGAGGGCTGATTGGCAGCAATACTAGCTTGTTTCAACAAGTTACTTCGGAAAGCATCTTCTCGTAACTTTTTAAAACCCACTAAGGCTGCAGAGTCTGCTTCATGAAACAGACCTCTTCTGTCGGGAGGAACATTTAGTAAAAGATTGCCGCCATTACCCACTGATTGGAGGTATAACTTAAACAGAGTTTCAGGTGTTTTAACTTTGGTATCCTGCTCTGGATGATAAAACCATCCCGGACGAATGGAAACATCTGCTTCCGCCGGCATCCAGTATTTGCCATTGATATTTCCTCTGTTTAAAGTATCAACCGGTGGTCCACCATCTCCTCTTTTAAATCCGGCCGTATCCAGCAAATTCCAGTTGGTTGCATTGATGGTACCTCTTTCATTTCCACACCAACGAATCGACGGACCAATGTCGCTGAAAATAATCAGGTTGGGTTGCCAGTGAAAAGCAGAATCTTCGAATCTTCTAAAATCGTATTGTTGCTTTTTGCCATTCGGTCCCTCTCCATTAGCACCATCCCACCATAACTCGAAAAATTTTCCATATTGGGTGAGCAGTTCTTTCATGGTTTTTAGGTAAATGGAATTATAGGTTTCGGTGCCGTAGTCGGGATGATTTCTGTCCCAAGGAGAAATATAAACGCCCATATCTAATCCTGCCTTTTTACAGGCATCCGATAACATCTTAACCACATCCCCCTTACCATTCAGCCATTTACTCTCACGAACGGTATGTGTGCTGAATTTACTTGGCCATAGGCAGAACCCGTCATGATGTTTGGCAGTTAATATAATGCCCTTTGCCCCAGCCAATTTTGCAATGTTTACCCATTGCTTGCAGTCAAGTGCAGTAGGATTAAATAAATTAGGATCTTCATTGCCCTCGCCCCATTCTTTGTTGGTAAAGGTATTTGGGCCAAAATGTATAAACAGGTAAAATTCTTTTTCGTGCCAGGCTAATTGTTCAGGAGTAGGAATGGGAAGAAGGGGTTGGGGCTTTTGAGCGGTAAGGCCTATTGAAAAAAGCAGGCAACCCAACAAGAACAAATATTTCATGCGGCAATTTATTGTCAATATACGAAGGAGTAAGGATACCGAAAAGCAATCCTAGGGAGTTTATTTCCCTAAAGCGCGTTGATACAATTGAATGGTATTTTCCCAGCCCAGATAAAGTGCATCAGAAACCAGGGCATGACCAATACTTACTTCATCAATGATGGGAATCTGTTTACCAAAGTAGGGGAGATTGTGCAGATCCAAATCATGTCCGGCATTAATTCCCATGCCCAGCGATTGAGCTGTATAGGCAGCTGAACGGTATTGTTCTATGATTTCGTTGGCAGTATTCGATTCAAAAGCCCGGGCATATTGTTCTGTATATAATTCAATCCGATCGGCTCCGGCGGCTTTGGCCCCTTCCACCATTTGATTTTGTGGATCTACAAAAACTGAAACACGGATACCAGCATTTTTAAAGGGAGCAATCAGAGAAGTAAGTAATGCCTGTTGGCCAATGGTATCCCATCCATGGTCACTGGTAAGTTGCAATTGAGAATCGGGAACCAGGGTTACTTGTGCAGGATGGATATTCAATACCAGTTCTACAAATTTAGGCTCGAAGGGGTTGCCTTCAATGTTTAATTCGTGTGTGAGCACTTCTTTCAGGGCAAACACATCAGCATATCGGATATGGCGCTCGTCTGGACGAGGATGAACCGTGATACCATCGGCTCCAAATTTTTCGGCATCCAGTGCCATCTTAATCAGATTCGGTCGGTTACCCCCCCGGCTATTTCGAAGGGTGGCAATTTTATTGATGTTTACGCTTAACCGGGTCATAAGCAAAATTACAGCCTTTTGTGTTTGCTTATTTAGATAATTGCGGGTGTGGGAGCTAATGTACATTTTTATTCCAGTAAGCAGCCGAATGGTTATTGCTGCTGAATATGGTTGGGTGCATTGAATCAATTACTTTTGAGTAATCATTTTTCCGGAATGGAGATAAAGTACAACCTT
>JBIINW010000313.1:0-12744 GCA_044337245.1 Sediminibacterium sp.
TATTTACTACTACTTGTAGTGGAATACCTGTGGTGATTTCGCCAGTGGATGGTACAAATGGAAGAGTACCTGCTAATACCACCTATAACTGGACGGTTTCAGCGGTTGCTGGGTTAAGTCCATTATCAGGTTCTAGTGCCAACACCTTATCTTTTAGTGCAACCATTAATAGTACGACTGCTGCTCCATTAACGGCTACTTATACCGTTACGCCTTCATCACCTCAGGGCAATTGTGTGGGTTCACCATTTAGCATAACCATTACGGTTAATCCACTGGCGCGGATTAGTGGTATTACGGCAGTCGTTTGTAGTGAACTAGGGTTCACTGTGGATCCAACAAGTTTTGCCAATACGATTCCATCTGGAACAACTTATAGTTGGTCAGCACCCACATCTACAGGAGGTTTAACTTGGTCTGCTCCATTAACTGGACAGTCAGTAATTTCTGGCACTTTGAGCAGTACATCCAATGCAGTAGCAACAGCTACTTACACAGTTACACCAATATTATTAAATGGATGTACCAACAGTACCAACTTTACAGTAGTAGTTACAGTGAATCCACGTCCTTACATTAATGCGATGACGGCGGTATTCTGTGAGGGAGTAGGCTTTACGGTAACCCCAGCGGTTGGGTCACCTGGTATCAATGGTATCGTGCCTACCAATACAATATTTAATTGGACAGTTCCTGAGCTTTCACCAGGTTTAACTGGTGGTGTTGCGTTTTCAGGTACAGGCGTAATAACGGGTAATTTAATTAATACAACCAGTACGCAACAAACTGCTGTATATGCGGTTACGCCAACAGCACCGGCACCGGGAAGTTGCGTTGGTGCATCCTTTACTTTAACAGTAACCATCAACCCAAATGCAGCTATCAGTTCTATGTCTTCTACCATTTGTAGTGGGCAAACATTCCGTGTAACACCAACGGATGGCGTTAATGGTCAGGTGCCAACTGGAGCTTCAGGAACTACCACCTATACCTGGTCAGCCCCAACTGCCACCAGCATCATTGGTGCAGTTGCTCAATCACCCACCGGTGTATCTGATATATTCGGAACACTTACCAACCAGAGCAATATTGCACGGACGATTACTTACTTTATTACTCCTAGAACCACGTATAGTGTAGGATCAAATTGTGTGGGATCTGTATTTAGTGTAGTGGTAACGGTGAATCCAATCGTAAGTATTACTGGTATTACACGGGTGGTTTGTAGTGAGGGTTCAATCAATTTCTCGCCAACATCATCAAATGGTATTGTTCCGGCAGATACCAATTATGAATTTGTATCTGCAACGGGTTCTTCTGCAGCAGTTACATGGACTGCGTTTAGTGGTATAAGTGCAACAATTGCAGGAACCTTCTCCAATACTTCTAATACGGCACAGTCAGTAACCTTTACGGTGAGGCCTGTACTCGCAAATGGATGTACGAATAGCAATAATTTTACGGTAGTTATCACGGTGAATCCTAAGCCTGCCGTTACGAATATGACTGCAATTTCTTGTGAGGGAACAACTTTCCAGGTATCTCCTGTTGTTGGTAATCCGGGTGTTAACGGACTTGTACCTGCAGGAACTTTATATACCTGGTCTGTTCCAACCTACACAGCAAGTTTGTCGGGTGGGGTTTCTCAGTCTTCTCCACAGGCGTTTTTAAGTGGAAGTTTACAAAATGCTTCAAATATCATACAGACGGCTACTTATCTTGTAGTTCCTCAGAACCCTTTAGCTCTAGGTTCTTGTGCCGGTTCCACTTTTACGGTAAATGTTGGAATTTTGCCGAATGCTGCAGTAAATAATCCATTATCTCAAACTGTTTGTAGTGGCGTATCCTTTAATATTGTTCCTACCCATCCTGGAGATGGAATCATTCCAGATAATACAACCTATACCTGGACACAATTACCAACAGGAGTTGGTATTAGTGGAGGTAATTTAGGTTCAAATGTTACTCAAATTTCTGGAACTCTGGTAAGTGCTTCAAACCAAGTTAGATCTGCTACATTCAGTGTAACCCCCACATCCCCCGGTGGTTGTGCTGGGGCAGCGTTTAGTGTGGTTATTACCGTGAATCCATTTGCTTATGTAAATGCGATGACCAGAATTTTCTGTGATGGGGTACCCTTTACTATTACCCCAACGCATGTTACAAACGGTGTTATTGCCCAGGGTACTTCGTTTAGCTGGACAATTATCAGTCAAACGGGAGGTCTAACCGGCGCATCGGATGGTTCTGGAGGGTCTATTTCTGCTACTTTATTTAATCCGACAAACCAGCAACAAACGGCTACTTATATTGTAACACCAAACACAGCCTGCGGACCTGGAGCAAATTTTACGGTAACCGTAACCATCAACCCGGATGCACAAATTGCCGCATTTACGGCTACAACTTGTGCCAATGTAACTTTCTCCTTAACGCCAACCGCTTCGAATATTGTTCCAATAGGTACTACTTATGCCTGGAGTGCTCCGGTGGCGAATGGATTTACGAATACGGCATCTGCAACTGGGCAATCTACAATTACTGGCAATTTATTGAATACGGTAAATGAAGTAAGAACAGCTACCTATCTGGTTACCCCAACCTCTCCAGGCGCTTGTACAGGTGCACAGTTTAGTGTTACCGTAACGGTAAATCCGATTGCACGAATTAATACTATGACTGCAGTAATTTGTAGTGAGGAAACTTTTTCAGTAACCCCTACTCAGGGTACTAACGGGATTATACCTGTTAATACAAGTTTTTATTGGGGTGCGCCGTCCTCCACCGGCAGTTTGACATGGTCTGCTACAGAGCCGTCACCCGGGGTTTCGGTTATTTCTGGTACCTTGTCAAGTACTGCAAATGCCGTAAGAACAGCAACCTACCAGGTATTTTCTTATCTAGAAAACGGTTGTACCAATAGTGCTTCATTCTCAGTAGTTGTTACGGTTAATCCACGGCCATATATTAACGCAATTACTGCGGTATCTTGTGAGGGAGTTCAGTTTACTATTACTCCAACTGTGGGTGCTCCAGGGCCTAATGGCATAGTTCCTTTGAATACAATATATAACTGGTCTGAGCCAATTGTTTCAGGTGGAATGACAGGAGGTTTGTCTGGCAATAGAACAGGCAGCATTATAGGAAATTTACTAAATCCAACGAGTACTCAGCAAACAGCTGTATATACAGTTACCCCAACTGCCCCTGCACCTGGTAGTTGTTCGGGTACACCATTTACCCTCACGGTAACCATCAATCCGAATGCGGCCATTGTTACATTAATGACCACTGTTTGTAATGGATTAACTTTTAGAATTACACCTACTGATGGAACAGATGGGCAGGTGCCAACTGGTACATCAGGAACTACTACTTATACCTGGTCGGCACCTTCTGCTACTAGTATCACTGGTACAGCAGGTCAATCCGGTGTACCTAATATTTTTGGGACACTTACAAATACCTCCAATATTGTTCGTTCCATCACTTATTTTGTAACACCAACAACAACCTATCCATTAGGTGGCGCATCCTGCCCTGGAGCAGTATTTAGTGTGGTGATAACGGTGAATCCATCGGCTGTTATTAATTCCATGACGGCGGTAGCTTGTACAGGTACTCAATTTAGTGCAAGTCCAACATCGGGCATTAATGGAATTGTACCTGCGGGAACACTTTATAGCTGGTCGGCACCCACTACCCCCACTTCATTAAGTGGTTATGCCAGTGGTTCTAACCTTACAAGTATTACAGGCACTTTATTTAATTCTACAAATGCCCCTGTAACTGCCACTTATTTTGTAACGCCAACTTCGGCTCTTTGTGGTAATAATGCCATTTTCTCCGTAGTTGTTACTATTGCTCCTACACCTGTTATTGAGATAACAACAACAGTAGTTTGCGGATTGGCTCCTTTTGTTTTCACGCCCACTAATGGAGCTGGCAGTAATATTGTTCCTGTGGGAACTACTTACGCTTGGAGTTCAGTAGGTGGAAATGTATCAGAATTCACTGTTTTAAATGGTGCTTCTCAAGCAACACCTGGGTCATTAAATATTTATGGAACGCTCCGTAATTTAACTAATCAGCCTACTACAGCTACTTATTTTGTTACTCCAAGATTTACTTATTCAAGTCCAACAACTGGATTCTGTCCAGGTAATCCTTTCACATTAACGGTGAATCTGAACCCCACACCTCAGATAAATCCATTTACAGCGGTTATCTGTTCCGGCGATTCTTTTGAATATTCACCTACCAATACTACTAATGGTATAGTACCTATTGGAACTTCTTATGCATGGGGTTTACCAGTAACGAATACACTCTTTACAGGGGTAGCAACTGGCAGTGGTGCGGCCAGCTTCTCGGGTACACTTACCAGTCCGGTAAATATCCAGCGTACCGCTACTTATACAATTACGCCAACCAGTGGATCTTGTGTGGGTGTTGCCTTTACTGCTGTAATCACAGTTAACCCGCGTGCGGTGATCAATGCCATGACGGCGGTTACTTGTAGTGGAACTCCATTCGTTGTTACACCAACTGATGTTACCAATGGTATTGTACCGGCGAATACCACCTATTCGTGGACATCTTTACCAAGTGTTACGGGTGATATTACAGGCGGTGCAACCAGAACCGGTCAGGGTAATTTAAATGGTTTGTTAGATAACCCAACGAATCTGGTTCAAACAGCTGTTTATATTATTACGCCAACTGTACCCGGCAATTGTGGTGCAGGCACACCATTTACTTTAACTGTTACTGTTAATCCAACAGCATCCATCAATAACTTTACTCGGGTAGTATGTAATGGTGAACCATTCACTGTATCACCAACAACAGCTGATGGTCGCTTACCCGATAACACTACCTATTCTTGGGTAGTTGCAGTTACCAATAGTGCCATTAGCGGATTAACGAATGCGAATAATCAGAACTTTATAACAGGTACACCTACCAATATTTCCAACCAAATACAAACCGCAACTTATACGGTAACCCCTAGGTCTCCTTTGGGTTCTTGTAATGGAGCAGTATTTACGATTACCGTTACCGTGCAGCCATCTGCTGTAATCAATAGCATGACGGCAGTAGCATGTTCCGGATCACCATTTATGGCTACACCAACCACCGGGTCTAATGGTATTGTACCTTTTGGAACTGTGTATAGATGGTCTGCCCCAGCTTCTGTTCCAGGCATAAGTAGTGGACTGGTATCTGGTTTGAGTGCGACGAATATTTCCGGCACCCTTACCAATGCAACAAATGCATCTATTACTGTTACCTATTTCATAACGCCTACTTCACCTTTGTGTGGTGATGATGCTGTATTCTCACTGGTGGCTACTATTGCGCCCGTGGCTGCGATAAGTTCTACCACCATTTCTACTTGTGCTTTAGTATATTTTAGTACTACTCCTCTCAATGGTAATTACAATGGAACAGTGGGTAATATTGTTCCAGGCTCTACCACTTATGCATGGACAGCCACCGGAGCTAATATCGCTGGTATTGCTTCCGGCAATAGTACTTCTATTAATGGTACCCTCACCAATCAGGTGAATACGGTATTAACTGCTACTTATACTGTTACGCCTACTTCCTTTTATAGCTCCCCTGTTAGTGGATCTTGTTTAGGATCACCCTTCACTTTAACAGTGAGTTTGAATCCGGCAGCACAGATTACGCCATTGAGTCAGACCATTTGTACTGGTTCACCTTTTGAAATTTCACCTGTTAATAACAATGGCAACATTGTTGTTCCTGCAGGAACTACTTATACCTGGGCTGCCCCTGCAACTACGGGAGGCATTGTAGGTGTTGCAGCAGCAAATGCGGTATCCATTTCAGGAACTTTGTCTCACGTTCAAAATACAGTTCAAACGGCTGTATACTCAGTAACACCAAGATCTTCTTTGGGGTCCTGTCAGGGTGCAACTTTAACCGTTACTGTATTTGTGAATCCAAGACCGGTTGTTAATGCTATTTCGCTTTCAGTTTGTAGTGGAGTAGTATTTACATTCACACCGACTTATCCGACCAATGGTATTGTTCCTTCCAATACATTGTATACTTGGACTAGCGTGCCTACATTTACCGGTACTGTAATTGGGGGTGCAACTGCTACTAATAGAACCAATATAACCGGACAGCTATTCAACCAGACGAATGTTGTTCAAACGGTCACTTATTCGGTTGTGCCGAGTAATACTGAATGCGGACCTGGAACTCCATTTACCGTTACTGTTACCCTGCACCCAACACCGGTAATCAGTGCTATTACAACGGTTGTTTGTCATGGTCTTGGCTTTACCATTTCTCCCACATCTGCTAATGGTATCGTTCCTAACGGTACAACCTATACATGGTCAACACCCATAGCTACTGGTAGTGTTACCGGAGCTGGTGCAGGAACCAACCTAACGTTTATTTCGGCCACCGCGTTGTTGAATCCTACGAACAGTCAACAGTCCGTTACTTATACCATCACTCCCAGATCACCCATCACGGGCTGTGCGGGAACACCATTTGCATTAACAGTTACCGTAAATCCGAATGCACGCATCAACACATTCACAGTAACCACCTGTTCGGGCATTACTTTCCAGGTGAGTCCGGTAAGTGGCGTGAATGGCAATATTGTACCTGTTGGAACCCAGTATACCTGGACAACACCTAGCATCACTTCAGCCAGTGTTACCGGTGGATTATCTCAATCCAGTGCTGTTAACTACTTCTCCGGTAGGTTGGTAAACCTGACTAATTCCATTCACACGGCGACCTATATAGTTACACCCATTGCACCTCTTTGTTCCAATAATAATCCATTTACGGTTACAGTTATTGTGGATAGAGGACTTGCCATTAATACTATGTTTACTACGGTTTGTAGTGGGGTGTTATTCCGCATGACGCCTACCGACCCTTTGAATGGATTTGTAGTAGACAATACTACCTACACTTGGGATGCACCTAGTGGGACTGGCTTTACGGGGGGGCAAGCACAATCTCCCACCGGCGTTACCAATATCTTTGGTACCCTGGTAAATACAACCAATATGCCGGTTACGGCTGTTTATAATGTGGTCGGTAGTATTCCTAATTGCGGACCTCAGGGCACTTTCTCTGTGGTGGTTACTGTTAATCCAACGGTCACGATTAATCCAATATCGGTAACTACCTGCAGTGGTACACCTTTCCAGGTTAGTCCTGCTAATGGTGTGAATGGTAACATCGTACCGATGAGTACCACTTACTCTTGGCCATTACCTACTGTTAGTCTTGGTCTTTCAGCTGGTGCTACCGGAAGTAATTTAACATTTGTATCTGGAACCTTAACCAACTCAACCAATGCAGCATTAACTGCAGTTTATATTGTTACGCCGTCAACAGTGAATTGTGGTGCGAATAATCCGTTCTCGGTTACAGTTATTGTTAATCCGGGTGCCAATATCAGTAACATGACTGCCGTTGTTTGTACCGGCTTTGGCTTTACAGTAACACCCACCAATGGGGTGAATGGAATTATTCCTATGGGAACAACTTTCACCTGGGGCCCACCTATAGTTACTGGTGGTATTACAGGCGGCCAAAGTGGAACCGCTGCCAGTAACATTACCAATGCTGCATTGTCGCATACCTTAAGCACAACGCAGTATGCTACTTATACTATTTTCCCCAATACTTCGGTTTGTAGCGGTGCTTTACCATTTGTGCTAACGGTAACAGTAAATCCACAAGCCAATATTTCACCGATGACGGCAGTTGCCTGCGGATTGGCATTGTTTACGGTAACCCCCACAGATGGTGTTAATGGAACAGTTCCAGCTAGCACGCAGTATACCTGGTTGGCTCCGACCGGTTCCGGATTTTCGGGAGGAGCTGCTCAACCAAGTGCTCAAAATAGTATTACAGGTACACTTTTTAATACTACTGCCTCTGCTACTGTTGCCGTGTATACGGTAAGTACGGCTGCAGGCGCCTGTGCTTCAACCTTTACTTTAACGGTAACGCTGAATCCTGCGGCACAGATTAGTAATTTTACAACAACAACTTGTACAGCAGCTATATTCAGTGTAACTCCTTCATCCGGAATTATTCCAACCGGAACACTATACACCTGGTCTTTACCACAAATGTCGACCAGTGTAACTGGTGGTTCAGCTCAGTCCACACCTGTTAATGCCATTACCGGTACGCTGACCAATAATACTGCTCAGGCAAGAACGGCTGTTTATTCAGTATCAACAATATCGGGTTCTTGTGCTGGTACTTCCTTCAGTTTAACTGTAACGGTAGATCCTAAGCCAGTAATGAATTCGTTTACTACTACTGTTAGGTGTAGTGGAGTGTTCTTTAGTGTAACACCTACCAGCGGTTCAGTGGTACCCGTAGGAACCACTTTCTCGTGGCCAACTCCAATAGGAACGAATAATGCCATCACAAACACACAATCACAAGCAGCTCCCGGCACTTTAAATATTTATGGTACGCTGATTAATACAACCAATATTCAGCAGACAGCAACTTATACTGTTACACCATCATTTGGAACCTGTATTGGTAATACGTTTGCCTTTAGTGTGCCCATTAATCCTACCCCTTCTGTAAATAATTTTACCAGAGTTGTATGTTCGGGAACTACTGTAAGTATTTCACCGGTTCAGCCGGGTGATGGATCTATAATTCCTGCTAATACTTCTTATACCTGGTCGAATCCTTCGGGTGGTGGTAATGTTTCCGGTGATTTCGGAAGTGGCGGTTATGTTTCTTCCTTTTCTGTAACGCTTACATTGAACCCAAACATTAACACAGCACAAACCGTTACCTATACAGTTACACCGAGAGCCAACAATTGTGATGGAACACCATTTACAGTTGTAATTACTGTGAATCCAAGGGCGATTATTAATGCAATGACAGGAATAGCCTGCGGCGGTGTTACATTTAATATCAACCCAGCTAATGTAACCAATGGTACAGTGCCGGCAGGAACCACTTATACTTGGGGCATGCCCACTGTTGGTGCAAGTGTAACTGGCGGTGATTCCCGAACAACGCCATCTGCTAATATTTTTGGAACATTGAATGTAATAGGAGCAGTAGCTCAGACTGCAGTATATGTTGTTACGCCCTCTTCAACCCAGTGCGGTCAGGGGACCCCCTTTACTTTGACCTTATCTGTGAATCCAACGGTTATTATCCAAAGTATTTCAAGAACTATTTGTAGCGGACAGAGCTTCTCAGTTACACCTGCAGATGAGCCAGGAAATACGATTCCAGGTGACGTTACTTTTACCTGGGCAGCACCAACCGGCTCAGGATTTAGTGGTGGCTTCTCAGAAAGTTCTGCTCAGACCAATATTAGTGGTACCCTAACAGCTACTTCCAATTTTATAGCATCAGCAACCTATGTGGTAACACCTTCCATCACTTCCTGCTCTGTTGGTGGAACATTTACATTACAGATAAATGTTACGCCTTTCCCGAATGTAAATCCAATGAGCAGAACAGTTTGTGGTGGGGTATTCTTTAGTGCTGTTCCTTCGAATAATACAGATGGACTAGTACCAAACGGAACACAATATACCTGGAATGCGCCCTCAGTCACAACTGCATCTCTGTCAGGTGGAGATACACGGTCAACACGACAAAATAGTATTTTCGGTACACTTACCAACCAGACCAATACACCACAAACGGCTGTTTATACCGTTTCCTCTTACCTGAATGCCTGCGTAGGAAATGTATTCACGCTTACTGTAAATGTGAATCCACGACCTATCCTTCAGAATGTGGTAACTACTGTTTGTACGGATGCAATTTTTACAGTTTCACCTACAACAACAGCTGTAAATAATATAGCACCTCTCGGAACCACTTATAGTTGGGGTGTTCCGCAGCTTTCAGGTTCTTTAGCAGGTGGTGCAAGCGCTTCCGGACAAAGTTTTATTTCCGGTACATTGACCAATCCAACAAATACTGTGCTGACGGCTGCTTACATGGTTACGCCAACCGGACCCTCTCAGTTTGGTAGTTGTGTTGGAAATCCATTTACCATTACCGTGAATGTAGATCCTAAACCATTTATAGCAGGCATTTTAGATGTGACCTGTAGCGGGGTTACTTTTGTTGTAAGTCCGACAAATGGCGGATCTAATATCGTTCCGACGAATACGGTTTACAGCTGGTCAGCAGCACCCATTGTATCCAGCCCATCGTTAACAGGTGGGGGAGTAGGAACCAATGTTAGTTTTGTAACAGGTACTCTTTTCAATACTACGGCTAGTGCACAAACCGCCACCTATCTGGTAACCCCTACATTCGGTACTTGTATTGGTGCACAATTTGCAGTAACTATAACGGTGAACCCTGCGGCTACCATTGCTGCCATGAGTACCACGGTTTGTACGGGTATTCAGTTTATGGTAACCCCTTCTGCTACTTTAGCCGGAAATATTATTCCTGCCAATACAACCTACACTTGGACTGCACCCAGCTATGAGAACCCTGCCTTGTCTAATGGCCAACAGGAGACGAGTCCGCAGACCAATGTTTTTGGAACGATCCTGAACAATTCAAATATTACCTACATCGCGACTTATACGGTGAGACCTACTACTGGTATATGTTTGGGTAATACCTTCCAGGTACTGGCTTATATCAACCCCAATCCGGTAATCAATGAAATGAGCACTACGAATTGTAGTGGGACTATGACGGTAACACCTGCCAATATTACCAATGGGGTTGTACCGGCAAATACTGTATATACTTGGGGTACACCTGTATATTCTTCGGGATCTGTAACGGGTGGTGGCAGTGGAACACAAACTGGAGCCATTACCCAGAACCTGGTGAATACAAGCAATACCACACAAACAGTTGTATATACGGTAACACCTAGTTTTGGGGCATGTAACAATGCTAATCCGTTCACGCTTACATTCTTTGTGAATCCTCGACCATCGATTACTAACATACAAACTACTGTTTGTACTGGTTCTCCATTTAGTGTAACACCCGTAACCGGAGGTTCTAATTTTATTCCAACAGGTACTCTGTATTCTTGGAGTTTACCTGCTCCTCAAAATGCCTCCTTGAGTGGCGGTCAGGCATCTACATTTTCTTCCACCAATGTATTTGGTACCATTACCAATCCTACCAATGCGCAGTACTATATGCGTTATACGGTAACACCTGCCACCAATTTTTGTGTTGGAAATACCTTCTTCGTAGATGCTTATATCGATCCAAAGCCAACGATTACTCAGATGAGTACTACGATATGTAATGGGGTGTTTACGGTAACACCGTCGAATGGTGCAAATGGAGTGGTACCAGTTAATACATTCTATACATGGGGATTACCTACTGCATCGACTACATCGCTTACAGGTGGAATAGCGGGAACTGGCACGAGCAATATCACGGGTACTTTAAGTAACTCATCCAATGTTACCCAAACGGCGGTATATTCAGTGATACCTACCTTTGGAACCTGTTCTGCTGGTAATGCGGGCAATGCATTTACGGTAACGGTTTTTGTAAATCCAAGGCCTGCTATTAATACGATTAACCGTACGATATGCACGGGTACACCATTTGTAATTACTCCTATCCAGGGTACGGATGGATTTGTGCCAACGGGTACTCAGTATACATGGGGCGTACCATCGTATGGCAATGCATCAATGTCTGGAGGCGATAGTCAAACTACGGTAAGCACTAACATATTTGGAACTGTACTGAATCCTACGAATACTACGTATAATGTAACGTATTCAGTTACTCCATCAACGGGACTATGTGCTGGAACTGCGTTTACTGTGGTGGTTGCGATTGATCCTAAGCCATCGATTACTCAGATGAGTACCACGATATGTAATGGTGGCTTTACGGTTACGCCATCGAATGGATTGAATGGGGTTGTACCTGTGAATACTACATATACTTGGTTGTCTCCAACCACTTCATCTTCTTCATTAACGGGTGGTGCAGGCAACTCGCAAATTACTTCAATAACTGGCACACTTAATAATTCCTCTAATACAACTCAAACGGCAGTATATACTGTAGTGCCAACCTTTGGAACTTGCTCGGCTGGTAATGCGGGCAATCCATTTACGGTTACTGTGTTTGTTAATCCTCAACCGGTTATCAATACGATGACTGCCGTTATCTGCACCGGTACTAGTTTTAGCTTAACTCCGATAAATGGTACAAATGGTTTTGTACCTGCCGGTACTACTTATAGTTGGGGAGTGCCTTCTTATAACAATGCTTCTTTAAGTGGGGGCCAGAGTGCTGCCCCGGGTCAATCAAATATTTTTGGAACCCTCTTTAATCCAACTAACACAACCTATACTGCCACTTATACAGTAATTGCAGCTACCCCGAATTGTGGAGGTACAGTATTTAGTGTGTTTGTTACCATTAATCCTAAGCCGGATATTACTCAGATGAGTTCTACGATCTGTAATGGTGTGTTTACGGTTACTCCTTCAAATGGTGCGAATGGGGTTGTACCGGTGAATACATTCTATACATGGGGAATACCAACTGCATCGTCTACATCCCTTACGGGTGGGGTAGCGGGAACAGGCACGACCAATATCACGGGTACCTTAACGAATAATACGAATGTTGCGCAAACGGCAGTATATCTGGTAACGCCATCATTTGGAACCTGTTCGGGAGTGAGCAATTCTGGTAATGCGTTTACGGTTACGGTGT
>JBIINW010000246.1:0-3596 GCA_044337245.1 Sediminibacterium sp.
AGTTGGTACCTGGGGTTATTGGGCATGCCAGGGTTGACTGCCTATTTTGGACTACTGGATAAGGCCAATCCGAAGCCCGGTGAAACAGTGCTGGTAAGTGGAGCAGCTGGCATGGTGGGCTCACTGGTAGGGCAGATAGCTAAAATAAAAGGTTGCAAAGTGGCTGGCATTGCAGGGGGTTCAGAAAAATGTACTTATTTAACAGATGAACTGGGATGGGATGTTGCCATCGATTATAAAAATACCCCCGATATTGCTGCCCGCCTTCGGGAAACAGTTCCTAATGGGATAGACGTTTTTTTCGATAATGTGGGAGGCGAAATATTAAATGCTGCATTAACCCATTTAGCCAGAGGGTGCCGTATAGTTATTTGTGGGGCGATTAGTCAGTATAATCAAACTGCGCCAGTTGGGCCATCTAATTACCTGAAAATTGTGAGTGCTCGTGGTACATTAACAGGTATCATTGTATTTGATTACTTTGGAAGAGCACAGGAAGCAATCAATGATATCAGCAGCTGGGTAAAAGAAGGCAAAATAAAATACAGAGAACAGATTATACCGGGGATTGATCAATTTCCTGCCGCACTTAATAAATTGTTTACCGGAGAAAATCAGGGTAAATTACTCATTCAAAATATCCATGCATGATTAGCAAGTATCTAGTGGGGTTTACCAGTCTGATGGTTAGTTCAACACTCCTAGCGCAGGATAGCATTCCTGCCACCGGCATCAGCGGGGTATATGAAGTGGTGCTGGGAACTGCACAGGCTGCGCCGGCTATTCGCTATTTTCGGGAGTTTGGATTTCGGGTGGTGGATAGTGCCCGCCTTACCGATGTTCAGTCAACACAATTATACGGTGTACCTGAAGGCGCAGCGGTTTATCGCCTGCAAAATGGTTCCATAGATTCCCATGGATTATTGCGTATCATTGTTTGGGATAAATTGTTAGGCCCGGGCGTAGGATATGCCGAACCCGAAACCGTAGGGCAACGACTGAGTGTATTGTTAACCAAAGACATTATTCGTATTACAGATGTGTATCAGTTTCTGCGTTCTCGGCAAGAGAAATGGTTGCCAACGGTTCCGGTGTTTGATGATCCCCTGCGCATTAATGTTGGTGGGGAACTAAGTTTTTTTAAACGTCCCGTGGGAGTTCGGGAGAATGCTGTATACGGTGAGTTTTTTAACCATGTTTTCTTTCAGCGATATGGATATACCATTCCCGGTTACGGTACCATCGACCCGGCTACCCCCTTGCAAACCAGTGAGTTTACCCACCACGATTTTTGTATACGGATAGATAGTATGCAACAGTTGATGTATCTGCAAACAGCCCTGGGTTTGCGGGCAGAAAGGCCGCCTGTGATTGATGGCGATAATAATAAAGGCCCCAAAGCTACTTTTCTGATGCCCGATGGCTATGCGCACTATTATCAGGGCTTTGTGAGTCCTAATAATATCTGCGGAAAACTAAAGTTTTTTATGGCAGTGCACAAAAATAAACCCGATGCTTCTGCTCACCAGCGATTGGGGGAGCCGGGAATAACCATGCACACATTCTACACGCCCCGATTATCTTTTGTGCATGGCTTGGTGGGGAAGCATGGACTTCAACCGACTGCCATTCAAAAAAATGAATTCGGAGAACTGAGTTTTGTTTTCCGTGGTCCGGAAGGAGCTACTTGGCAAATCATCGAACAAAAAAATATACGGCATCAGCCGGAAAAAGTGCTAACAACCCTATTTACCCAAGATTAAAAAACAACCCATATGAAAAAGTTATGCTGGGCATTCCTATGCCTGATGGTGCTTTCGGATGTAACTGCCCAAAAAAAAGGAACGTATAACCTGAGCGATCCAGTTGATAATATGGATGCTTACATGAAAGTAAGGGGATCCCTGGATCCTTCTGATGAAGTAGTATTTTATGCCAAAGGAGCTATTTATGCGTACGATCCCGATAAACCCTGGAAGCATTTGTTCAATTTTGAAATGTTTAATATTGCTCGTTCAGAAAAGTTGCCTGGCGATAGCGGTTGGCGACTGATTACCCGCGAAATGTTGGTATATCAGGATCCTAAAACCAATGAAATTTTATCTGCCTGGAAAAATCCCTGGACCGGTGATGAAGTAGAAGTGATGCATGTATGGAACGATCCGGTAAATCAGGTTTTTAAATATGGGGCATTTAAAGTGCCCTATG
Organism: Sediminibacterium sp.; assembly: GCA_044337245.1. Classification (GTDB taxonomy): domain Bacteria; phylum Bacteroidota; class Bacteroidia; order Chitinophagales; family Chitinophagaceae; genus Sediminibacterium. The sequence continues at coordinate 2,209 of JBIINW010000246.1, forward strand.
AAAAAATGGGAAACGACCGGATGGGTATTTATAATGATGTGCCACTTTCGTATCCTTCACCCTTAAAAAAAGCAGAATGGCCCGAGAATACCCGCAGTGATGTTTACCAGGGCGCTGAACTGTTTAATTTTTTCTTTAGTGAAAAAGAAATGAATAACAGAAAATTGAATAATGCTACAGCTGATATTTCATGGACCCGCTTCAGCGACTTTTTACCTTGGATGAAAATGAGCAGTCGCCCCGGTAATTTGTTGTATCAAAGCAGGGGATATAAATTGAAAAATGGATATGCAGATTTACCTCAGGCCATTAAAGATTTTGTTAGCAAAAACTTTCCTGAATACGAACATGCCCCGGCTACTTTTACTGCCCCTAATATGACCAGCTGGAAATACTATAAAAAAGTAATGGAGGAAAGAAAAAAGAAAAACGGATAAGAAAAATATTAGGCAAAAAAATACCCCCGAATTCGGGGGTATTTTTTTGGGAAGAAAGTATTGATTAGAACTCAAATGAGATATAGGCAATCCATCTTCTGGGTAATTGTAAATAGCCCTGCGACCAGATAGAAACGCCATTGTTGATGAAGTTAGGCGTAGTTTGCAACTGGCCCAGTGCGGTGGTGTTTTCTTGCAAACCGGCTATGCCCTGCAAGCCCTGTCTGTTGCCTAGGTTTTTACACTGTAATCCAATTTTAATGTCTTTCTTACCGCCTATATTAACCCTTGCATAACCGCCTGCATTTAATACAGCAAAGGTACCCAGATCTATCAGATTGGTGGCATCTGCATATCTCTTTCCAACGGCATTAGCAGAAAAATCTAAGCCAAACCATTTGCCCTGATATAAGGCTACTGTATTCCAGATATAATTGGGAACGTTGGGTAAACGGTTGCCCACCACATCGATAGAGGTTTGGTTATTGGCTTCGTTAATTACTTTTAATCCGAACAGGTTGCCATTAACGTCAACATCAGGAAGATTCGATTGTCTTCCAATGATTCCTCCAGAAGCCCCATTCGAGATTTTGAAGTTAGTAAATGTGGCATTCTGTAAAGTTACACTGGTTCTAAAACTAAATCCACGTAATACCTGAGAGGGTGCCCACGAAAGCGATATTTCAGATCCCATGATACGATTCGTGCCAAATGGCTTAGAAACCAGCAGTCCATTTTCAAATATGGAAGCGAGTCGGTTTTTGATAGTATTATGATAGAAAGAAAAATCAAAACCAAAATCTCCGGCCTGTCCCTTAAAACCTCCTTCAAAAGAAGTGATGATTTCATTACCGGATAAGCCACCGGGTAATCTCAGCAGCGTGCCAGCTGTTGCATTATTTGCGGTAGCATTCACGTACTCCAAAGAAGTAAATGCGGTATAGTCCGGCA
>JBIINW010000247.1:0-3595 GCA_044337245.1 Sediminibacterium sp.
CAACCGGTTATACCTGCTGTGCTATGGCCGAATGGATGATACAAGGATATATTACAAAAACGGGCGTTTTCCCTCCGGAAATTATGGGTGAAGATGATGCGCTTTTCGGATACATCATCCAATACCTTCAGCAACGAAATGTAAACTGGAAAAAGAAGGTTTATCAATAGACTACTACCTACCGATTGCGGCAAATAATCTTGCTAACTTTTGTTCATCTAACTGATGTTGGGTTCTTACGCCACTGCACAAATCAATACCAAAAGGCCCTACTCGATCAATTGCCTCCTGAATATTATCGGGGTTAATTCCGCCTGCCAGATAAACGGGTATGGGGGATTGACGAACAATATCTTTACTAATTTCCCAATTATGCGTACGCCCCGTACCTCCCAATTCTTTTACCGCCAGATTCGGATTTCCACTATCTAACAACAAAGCATCCACCTCTTGAGCAACGGATAGCGCCTCGTTTACAGATGCTTCTGATAAAACATGTATAACCTGTACAATTTTGACTGTTGGAATGGCACGCCGAATTTCAGCATAAGTGCCCGCCGGTGCAGCATCTACCAATTGAATGGTATTGGTAAAGGTAGCCTGATGATGGGCAACTATTTTATCGGCAGAAGTTTCGCTGGTAAGTAAAAAGCTGCTTATGCCAGGTGGAACTATTTTAGCAATAGAAAATATAGCCTCATCTGAGATGATTCCGGGCCCCGATGGCATACGCCCAACCAACCCCAACGCAGAAGCACCATACCGGATGGCCATTTGGGCTTCTTCATGGGAGCTGATGCAACAAATTTTAATTCGGATCATTCGAACAGGTTAGCCACAAAAGTAAAGAACAGATTTGGATGTATACCTAGTTTTAGCCAAAAAATCGTTGTACTAAACAACAGAAAAAGGGATTATATTTGATAACAATTCATTTGTTTGAAAAGATATCTTTTTGGTATAAGTATTTGCGTCTGCATGATGGCCCCAATATTGGTTGCCTATAGCTCGCTTATGCAACAAAAATATCAAGCCAAAGAAATGGCTTCGAGAGAAGATTTTTTTCAGTTAGACCAAGAACAAATGCAGGTATTGGTTTTTTCTTTAGAGGAATACACAAAAGTATTGGATTGGGAAAATGAACACGAATTTGAATGGAACCATAGAATGTATGATGTAAAAAGCAAGATGATTAGTAAAGATTCCGCAAAAATTTGGTGCAAGATAGATTGGGCTGAAACAAGAATAAACGAATACTTACAGCAACTGGCGGGCTGTTTAATTGGCAACGAACCCACCAATGGAGAAACCCAAAAATTACTTGCGAAAATTTTTGCATCTTATTACTACTTGCCTAACAATATTGAAATTGACTTACATAGGCTGATGATAAAAGATTTTTTATCTGACTTTCAGCAACAGCTTCTCCCTGATGCAAATAATCGCCTCGAGCATCCTCCGCAACATGCTTAGCAATTTAGTACCCCTTTTTTTAGGGTAAATTATTTGCTATCCCTTTTATAAAACTAAGCATGAAAAAATCAGGCCTAACCTGGTTATTGTTGTGTATTGTATATATAATACAAGCGCAAACGATAACGATAAGAGATAAAATTAGTAAAGACCAATTAGAATATGTATTACTGGAAGACAAAAATTCTTCTGTCCGGATATTAACAGACGTATATGGTCAGGCGGATATTTCTAAATATAAGCAAGCGAGCACGATACGAATCAGTAGAACTGGTTACCGTTCGATAGATATAAGTTATCAGGAAATAGAGAAACAAAATTTTACTATATACCTGCAGTTAATAGAAATCAGTATTGAAGAAGTGGTTGTTTCAGCGAACCGGTGGAACCAATATTCTAAAAATATTCCTGAAAAAGTATCGGTGATACGTTCCAGGGATGCCAGATTAATTAATCCCCAAACCGCCGCAGATTTGTTGGGGGCATCCGGAGAAGTGTTTATCCAAAAGAGCCAACAGGGTGGAGGTAGTCCTATGATTCGCGGATTTTCAAGCAACCGGCTTTTATATTCCATTGATGGTGTAAGAATGAATTCAGCCATTTTCCGTTCTGGAAATTTGCAAAATATTATTTCATTAGATCCATTCATCATTCAAAAAACAGAAATTTTATTCGGCCCCGGATCTATATTATATGGGAGTGATGCGATAGGAGGTGTGATGGCATTTCAAACCATATTACCGCAGTTTTCTTCAGATTCAAATTCTACAAAATTCGGGGGAAGTGGCAGCCTGCGATATTCATCTGTAAATAATGAAGTTACCGGTAATGCAACTTTTTCTTTTGGCAAAAAACGTTTCGCTTCATTTACTTCTGTTTCACATAGTAAATTTGGTAACTTAACTATGGGGAAAAATGGCAAGCATATTTACAGTCGTCCATTTTATGTAGAAAGGATTGCAGGTAAAGACTCCATGATTACCAATTCAAATCCTCTGGTTCAAATTCCAACTGGGTACAGCCAATTGAACATAACCCAAAAATTCAGGTGGGATGCTGGAAAAAACTGGGAATTGCAGCTTAGTACTTTGTATTCTACTACCAGCAACTTTTCTAGATACGACCGCCTTATAGAAACCGAAACAAGTGGGGTTGCAAAATATGCTGTGTGGAATTATGGTCCACAAGTTTGGATGATGAATCATCTCTCGGCACTTTACAGAAAAAAGAATACTTGGTTCAATAATATGATGATCCGATTTGCACATCAATATTTTGAGGAGAGCAGAATTGATAGGGGCTTTAATCAATTTAAACTAAGAACCAATTTAGAAAAGGTAACTGCCTTTTCACTCAATATTGATTTTGAGAAAAAAATGGATAAACAATCCCTATATTATGGTACTGAAATAGTAACCAATCGGGTGAACTCAGTTGGCTCGGCTACTGACATAAGAAATGGTGCGAATATTCTAGTGCCGGATCGATATCCGAAATCTACCTGGGAAAGCTATGCTGGTTTTATCAATTACGAAAAGCAATTGTCTGATAAGTTAAATATCCAGGCAGGTGGGCGTTGGAACTTGTTTAAAATAAATGCAGATTTTACCCGCCTACTCAACTTTTACCCCTTTAGCTTTACTACCGCTCAATTACAAAATTCGGCGTTCACATTTAGTGGAGGTATCGTATATAGGCCCTCGAATCGGTTAAAACTTTCATTGCAAGCGAATTCAGGCTTTCGGGCACCCAATGTGGATGATATGGGTAAACTTTTCGATTTTATAACAGGAGAAGTAATTGTACCCAACCCTCAATTAAATGCAGAGTATGCGTATAATATAGAAGGGGGTGTAACCAAGGTATGGAGTAACCGGGTAAAATTTGAGGTTTCTATTTATTATACCCGACTACAAAACGCAATGGTAAGACGCCCCTATCAGGTAAATGGAAAAGATAGCATGCTGTATAATGGGATAATGAGTAAAATTTATGCTATTCAAAATGCAGCCTATAGTGAAGTGTATGGTTACAATGCAGGCATAGAGATTATTTTAAATCCACAAATGAGCCTGCTTGCAAAATACAATTTTCAAAAAGGTACCGAAGAAATGCCCAACGG
>JBIINW010000248.1:0-3591 GCA_044337245.1 Sediminibacterium sp.
ATTGAAATGTTTAACTGAAAACAATACGATATGTATCTAAACAAACGTAATAAAATAGCTGCCGGGTTGGTGGCAATATTTGTGTTGGCTTTGCTGGTTTTTCAACCGGTAGCTTCATTAAAAGGCAGCACACCCGAAAAAAATTATTCTCCAGATCCTACCGGCAAAACAATGCTTTACCAGCAGCTGGGCTTGGAGGCGATGGGGTTATCCCGGGTAGCTTTTCAATATGCGCTGAATGGCTGGAATGCATTATTGAAAGAAGGGAAAATAAAAAAAGACAACATCCTCTCTATTCTTGACTTCTCGCTTCCTTCTGGAGAAAAAAGATTATTTGTGATTGATTTGGAGCTGGGAAAATTATTATTTAACACCTATGCTTCTCACGGAAAAAATTCCGGCAACAGCATACCTACCCATTTTTCTAATCGGCAAAATTCAAATCAGTCGAGCCTTGGATTTTATGTTACTGGTGATACGTATAAGGGAAAGCATGGAACCTCTCTGCGTTTGCGGGGCGAAGAGTCGGGCATTAACGATAACGCGCTCAGTCGCGGAATAGTTGTGCATGGTGCCGAGTATGCCAATGAGCAAGTTGCCGAACAGCGGGGATATATCGGTCGCAGCCAGGGTTGCCCCGCCATACCTCAACATCTCTCTAAGCCCATCATCGACCAGATAAAAAACGGCAGCTGCCTGTTTATTTACAGTCCTAACAAAGAGTATCTCAGAAAGTCGGCAATTGCCGCAAAAAATTCCTAACCTGATTTTTATATATCAGCGGCTGGGAGTATTCTTTTTTGCAGGCACTTCATTTCAATAGTATCTTAGGGCTAAATTGATTGCTATGCCTATCCGGATATTCCTGCTGCTTACATGTTTTTTTTGTTTTTCATTCGCTGAAGCCCAAAAAAACGATCCTGTTTTAGAAAAGCAACTGCAAGGGCTTATTTCCGGCTTTAAAGGAGATATTGGCATTTATGTGCACAATCTAAAAAACCATCGTCAGGTGGCTATTCATGCCGACACTATTTTTCCTACTGCCAGCATAGTTAAGATTCCTATTCTTACTGGCATTATGCGTAAAATAGAAGACGGTCAAATTACCTATCACCAACCTCTTATTTATAAAGACTCCTTATTATACGAAGGAGAAGACATTTTGGGCTCATTTAAAAACAACGAAAAAATTGAGTTAAGTAAGGTGCTGATGCTGATGCTTACCACCAGCGATAATACCGCCAGTCTTTGGCTGCAGTCGTTAGCCGGCACCGGAACCAGCATCAATGAATTGATGGATAGCTTGGGGCTACCCAACACCCGAGTGAACAGCAGAACGCCTGGAAGAACTGAGCAGCGCAATAAATGGGGTTGGGGCCAAACCACTCCCAGAGAAATGGGACAGCTGTTGGAAAAAATTATCAACCACGAAGTAATCAGTTATACTGCTAGTGAAAAAATGCTACGACTAATGAGCAGAAATTATTGGGATGAAGAAGCGATTTCTCGTATTCCGGCTGATGTGTTTATTGCAAGTAAAAGCGGAGCAATAGATGCCAGCCGAAGCGAACTCTTATTTGTGAATGGAAAAAAATGCAGCTACGTTTTTAGCATTTTTACTAAAAATAATCAGGATCGTTCCTGGGAACCTACCAATGAAGCCTGGGAGCTTACCCGAAAAATTAGTGAGCTATTGTGGAAATACTATAACTAAGAAAATAGCTGGTATACCAACCAGCTCATGCCATATGCCAGCACGGTCATAAATCCCAGCTGAAATAAAGGCCACTTCCAGCTCTTGGTTTCTCTTTTCACCACTGCCAGCGTGCTCATACATTGCATGGCCAGCATATAAAAAATTAGCAGGGAAAAAGCAGCAGGTAATGTATAAACCTTACTGCCATCAGGATGTTTGGCTGCAGCCATTTTTTCTCGTAGTGAGTTGTTATCCGTTTCTTCTACACTATATAGGGTGGCCATCGTGCCAACAAATACTTCCCGAGCCGCAAAGGAAGTAATCAGTGCAATGCCAATTTTCCAGTCATACCCCAATGGCGCTATCAGCGGTTCAATGGTTTGCCCAAGATGGCCGGCATAAGAATGCTGCAATTTTTCTGTAGACCACTGTTTATTTAACTGTGATTCGCTGGCAGGGGATTCTTTAATCAGTTGCTCATATTTCGCATTAACGGTTGCTATTTCTTTGCCCGGACCAAAGCTGGATAAAAACCAGAGAATTAAGCTGATCATCATGATAATCCTTCCGGCATCGGTAACAAAGATGCGAGCCTTACCTATCATGGTTACCAACACGTTTTTCCACCGTGGCGGCCGATAGATGGGCAACTCTAAAATGAAAAAACTTTTTTCCTTGATTTTTATAAAACTCTTTATCAGATAGCTCATCAGCAAGGCCATCAAGCCACTGCCGAGGTAAAGCCCCATCATCACCAACCCCTGTAAACTTAAAAATCCAAAATAGTATTTGTTGTCAATAACCAGGGATATTAAAATCGTGTACACCGGCAATCTGGCACTGCAACTAACCAGGGGCGTAACGAGAATAGTAAGCAACCTTTCTTTTTTATTTTCAATAGCCCTTGCCGACATGATGGCCGGAACAGCGCATGCAAATCCGCTAATCAATGGCATTACACTTTTTCCATTTAGTCCGGCCTTGCGCATCATTTTATCGCTCAGAAAACCAATCCGGGCCATATATCCTGAATCTTCGAGCATGGTTATCAATCCAAACAAAATCATGATCTGAGGAATAAAAACCAAAATGCCGCTTAACCCGGCTAAAAAGCCATTGATTAACAAGTCGCTCCACCATGCCTGGGGTAGTTGAACGCTCAGCCAGCTGCCCGCCTGCTGAAAAGCCCATTCTATAAAATCCATAGGGAATTGCGCTACCCAAAAAATACTTTGAAACAACAGAAAAAGTACAACCAGCAAAATCAGATAACCCCAGGTTCTATGCAAGAGCAGGGTATCCAACTTTTCTGTAAACTTTTTTTGTTCAATTGGATTGGGTTCGGAAACATGTTTTTTTAATACCTGCCGGATATGTGCGTAGCGATTAACAATTTCTTCCGCCTGCGTTTTGGTCGGATTAAAGGCAAACTCTTTTTCTATGTTTTCTATCGCATGTTGTTCGTGGTTGCTAAGCGGAAAAGATTCGTGATTTATCAGGTAATGCAATGCCGCATAATCACTGATGGCGGGAAATAATTTTTTTACTTCTTCCACCGGAGCACCTACTTCTGTGCGGGCATCATAAAAATGTTGGTCATCAATTGCCGGAGAAACCCCAGCCGCCGCTGTTTCGAGCAGCACTTTTTTTAGTTCGGTGAGGCCTTTGTTTTTTCGGGGGTTTACCACCACTACCGGAATTTGTAATTCTTTCGATAACCCTGCCGCATCTACATAAATGTCTCGCTTTACTGCCAGATCGTTCATGGTAAGTGCCATCACAACGGGAATGTGGAGGTCTATAATCTGCGAACAAAACAACAGGTTCCTTTTCAGATTACTGGCATCTGCCACCAGTAATACCAAGTCGGCCTTCACTTCCTGATCAGCACCCAT
>JBIINW010000249.1:0-3557 GCA_044337245.1 Sediminibacterium sp.
GATCCTGTGGATCTGTGGCGGCTTCGATATAGTACCAAGCCCTTTGCACCAGCCGGTGATCTTTACTAACTATTTTCCAATGGGCACCTGCATCGGTTGATACAAATAGTCCACCCTGCTCTTTTTCAGTGTCACTTTCTAAAATGAGGTAGAGTTTATCGGATTGACCACCTGCCACATTGATGCTCATTTTACCCATTTCTTTGGGTAAGCCGGTATGTATTTTTTCCCAGGTTTCTCCGCCATCTTTACTCTTGTATAATCCTGATCCTTTCCCGCCACTAATTACTTGCCAGGGCAGGCGTTTATATTCCCACATAGCGGCATATAGTATACGGGGGTTGGTGGGGTCCATGGCTAAATCTACACAACCGGTATTCTCATCCACATACAATTGTCGCTTCCAGGTTTTACCACCATCTTCTGTTTTAAATACTCCTCTGTCGGGAGAGGCACCATGAATGGGACCTTGTGCAGCCACATAAGCTACTTCAGGATTGTTGGGATGAATGCGAATAGCTGCTACCTGACGACTGAGTTCTAAACCCAGGTGTTTCCAGGTTTTTCCTGCATCTGTTGACCGATAAATTCCATCTCCATAAGACGACATCACTCCTCTGGGAGCATGCTCTCCCATACCCACATACACTACATTTGCATCTGATGGTGCAACGGCTACTGCTCCCACGGATCCCGTTTTAAAGTATCCATCGGATACATTTTTCCAACTAATTCCAGCATCCTCAGTTTTCCAAACGCCGCCACCGGTAGTACCCATGTAATATACCTGGGAGTTGCCGGGAACTCCGGTTGCTGTAACGGATCTGCCACCCCGGGCAGGACCCACATTTCTCCACAAGAGGGGTCTATAATAATTGGCCATAGAATTTGTATCCTCTCCCGATTTGGTGGGGATAGCGGGCTTTTGTGAAAAAAGCAATGCGGGAATGCATAGTAAGGGTAAAAAAAGCGAACGGAGTATCATACAGTGTATTATTTTAAGATTACTAAGGTACTGATTTATCGGTTGAAAGATGGGCTATGTTTAATAAAAAAAACTGCTATTCAAAAGCTTTTTTTAAATGAAAATAGCTGGAAGATTTAAAATGCTGGCTTTGCTTGTAAAATTTTTTCAATTGGTGTCTATCAACAATTCATCTCCTATAGTGCCCGTTTTGCTTTAAATTTGCCCTTTATCCCGAAATAACAGCGGCATGTTGGTTCAGTTTGCAGAGTTACAAAAAAAATTAGCGGGTGAATTACGCACAAGCGAGGCAGATAAGATCATTTATGCCACCGACGCTTCTGCCTATCGGGAAATGCCGGATGCAGTTGCTATTCCTGCTACAAAAGCTGACTTAACCGAGTTGATTCAATTTGCACAATCTCAACAACTATCTCTGATTCCTAGGGCAGCTGGAACTTCATTGGCAGGACAAGTAGTAGGCAAGGGAATAATCGTAGATATTTCACCCCATTTTACCCAAATACTCGAATTAAATAGAGCTGATAAGTGGGTTAGGGTTGAGCCGGGAGTTATTCGCGATGATTTGAATAAGTGGCTCCATCCCCATGGACTATTTTTTGCCCCAGAAACCTCCACTGCCAACAGGGCCATGATTGGAGGAATGATTGGAAATAATTCTTGCGGATCTAATTCTATTTTATATAAAAGTACCCGGGAACATTTATTAGAGTTGACTGCATTGTTATCAGACGGGTCTGAAGTGGTTTTTGGGGATATAACTACCGAGCAATTTCATACAAAATGCGAATTGCCCACTTTAGAGGGAAATATTTATCGGCATATTCGAAAACTACTCAGCTTTCCGGATGTACGCAACGAAATCGCCGAACATTTTCCGCATCCTGAAATTGACAGGCGCAATACGGGTTATGCATTGGATATATTAATGAATGCCGATCCATTTGAAGCGGGCGGACCAACCTTTAATTTTTGTAAACTAATCGCTGGATCGGAGGGAACGCTTTGTTTGATTACCGAAGCAAAATTATCGCTGCTACCCCTTCCGCCGAAAGAAACTGGCTTACTTTGTGTACATTTTAATTCTATAGACGAATCGTTGCGTGCCAATGTGCTGGCAGTTGGATTTAAACCCAGTGCCTGTGAGTTGATTGACCATTATATTTTGGAATGTACCAAAGACAATCGCGAGCAAGCACAAAACCGTTTCTTCGTAGAGGGCGACCCAGGTGCTATTTTGGTGATTGAATTTTGTCGCGATACCCGTGAAGAAATACTCGCTATCACTGCTCAAGTAGAAGCTACTCTTCGCCAACAAGGCTTGGGCTATCATTTTCCTGTATTATTTGGCAACGACACCAAAAAAATATGGAACCTGCGCAAAGCAGGATTAGGATTACTGAGTAACCTTCCCGGAGATGAAAAAGCTGTTCCTGTAATTGAAGATACTGCCGTTCGAGTAGAGGATTTGCCGGAATACATTCGAGCATTCAATCAAATTTTAGAGAAGTATAACCTGCATGCCGTTCACTATGCCCATGCCGGATCGGGTGAACTGCATCTTCGCCCCATCATCAATCTGAAAACAGCCGAGGGAAATGCCCTTTTTAAAACCATCGCTACAGAAGTGGCTACCTTGGTAAAAAAATACAGAGGTTCTTTAAGTGGTGAACACGGGGATGGCCGCTTGCGCGGAGAATTTATCGAACAAATGGTGGGCAGCGCCAATTATCAGCGATTTAAACAACTTAAACAGGTTTGGGATCCCCAGGGAATATTCAATCCCGGTAAAATAGTTGATACCCCTTCCATGAACAGCTCGTTGCGTTACGAGCCCGGAGCCCCTGCTTACACAACACCTACCTATTTTCGTTTTTATGGTCAAAATATTTTACAACACGCGGAACAATGCAACGGTTCTGGCGATTGTAGAAAAACCGAAATATCGGGCGGTACCATGTGCCCATCTTACATGGCCACCCGCGATGAAAAAGATACAACTCGTGCCCGCGCCAATGTGTTGCGCGAATACCTTACTCGCTCCACTAAAATCAATCGCTTCGACCAACAAGAAATTTATGAAGTGATGGACCTCTGCCTCAGTTGCAAAGCCTGTAAATCGGAGTGCCCCTCGAATGTGGATATGGCGAAACTGAAAGCCGAATTTTTACAGCAGTATTATGATGCCAACGGGGTTCCCTTCCGCTCTCAACTGATTGCCCGCTTTTCGCAACTGTCGAGATTGGGTATGTTGATGCCTTCAGTGTATAATTTCATGGTCACTAATTCTTTTACGGCTGGACTGTTGAAAAAATCTGTCGGGTTTGCTACCAATCGTTCTCTTCCCACCCTGGCTCCGCAAACTTTGCACAAATGGTTTACTACCCGAAAAAAGCCATCCATTTCCACCCATAAAAAAGTATACCTGTTTTGCGATGAGTTTACTAATTACAACGATGTAAACATTGGTAAAAAAGCGGTTGCATTATTAGAGAATTTAGGATATGAAGTAATGATTCCCCAACATGTAGAAAGTGGCAGAACCTGGCTATCGAAAGGACTGGTAAAAAAA
>JBIINW010000250.1:0-3523 GCA_044337245.1 Sediminibacterium sp.
GTGCTTTTATTTGTCCCCCCTTTTTCTCCACCAAATCGGGTAAATCGAAAATCAATAATCCACCGGCATTCTCATACGCTTCATTATTCATCACTTCTGCCTGTTGCGAATTTTCTATTTCTATACCGGCTACATTGTGATGGGCGATACAATTTTTAACAACAATATTTTTCGATTGTCCCACATAGATTCCCGCATCGGATGCTCCAATGGCCACACACTCATCAATCATTACCCCATCGCATTGAACAGGATATAGTCCATACCCGCCATTTTGGGGTCCGGGGGTACCCGTCCACTCAGTTTGTACTTTACTAAACCGAATGCCCTTCACGTGCATTGTTTTAATAGCATCGCCTTTAGCGTCTTGAACCGAAAATCCTTCTAGAGTGATGTTGGAGCAATTGCTTACCCGAATACCTTCTGCCCCATCTTTTTGGTTAATGAAACTGAGGATGGTTTTATCCTTCCCCTTGCCTCGCATAGTAACCTGTTGCTTTCCTTCGAGGGAAAGAGTATTGGTAAGGAAGAATTTGCCTTCGGGCAAATCGATAACGGTTCCCGGTGTAGCCTCAATCATAGCAAGTTGATAGCGTTGCTGAAATTCTTTCTGTGCCAGCAGGCTGGGTACATACATATATAGTAGCAGGGTAAAAAGCCATTTATTCATTGGGCCGATATTTGAAGTAACAAGTTAGGATTTTTGTAGAATAGAAAAAATTGGATAAGCAAGGGTTATACTTCCTATTATTCAGACAAAATAGAGGTGGCTGAGCTTGATTGATTGTAAGGCCAATTTATTAAAATTAGAAATTATAAATATTATAGTTATAATAATTATTATATAAATAATTTTAGGCTTATTCGCCACAATATGCCCAATAATATAAACAAAAAAGGCATTTTACTAACAAAATCACCATACTATTCACATTATATTATATTTTATATTTAGTTTGACTACTGTTTTATAACTTTTTTACAATACTTTAGCAAAATATATATTTATTGTTAATTTATTTAATGTATTACGTATGTCCAACCCAATTGTAAAAAAGTATGCTCCCTTTCTAGTTCTGATGCTTATAGCTATCGGAGCCCTTTTTGTTCCTTCCTTACCTGCTTTTGCGGATGCCAGTAAATACAATTCAGCCGATATCGGTTGGATTATTGTAGCTACCGCACTAGTTTTTTTAATGACGCCCGGACTGGCCTTCTTTTACGGAGGAATGGTTCATCGCAAAAACATCATTTCTACCATGATCAAGAGTATCGTGGCTACCGGTGTGGTAAGTATTTTATGGATAGTAGTAGGCTACTCCCTCTGCTTTGGTGAATCCATCGGAGGCTTCATCGGAAACCCCTCCACCCACCTCTTCTTTAAAGATGTTATGTCGGGCGCTCCCTGGAGCCTGGCCCCTACCATACCACTTTCTCTATTTGCCCTCTTCCAATTAATGTTCGCTGTTATTACGCCCGGACTGGTAGTGGGCGCCGTTGCGGAAAGAATTCGTTTTACGGCCTATACCCTGTTTATCGCCTTGTTCAGCATTCTGGTGTATGCACCTATCGCACACTGGACCTGGCATCCCGAGGGTTTCTTGTTTAAACTCGGTGCCCTGGATTTTGCCGGCGGTACCGTGGTACATATTTCTGCCGGATGTGCAGCCCTAGCTGGTGCTATCGTATTGAAAAGAAGAAAAGCCCACATCGAAAACAAAGAAATTCCCCCCGCTAATATTCCCTACGTATTAATTGGTACCGGCTTATTATGGTTTGGCTGGTTTGGTTTTAACGCAGGTTCTGCATTGGGTGCCAACTCCCTTGCGGTAAGTGCCTTCGCAACTACCAACACTGCCGCAGCTGCTGCCGGTTTGGCCTGGATGTTCTTTGATGTAGTACGTGGTAAAAAACCCTCCGTACTAGGCTTCTGTATTGGTGCCGTGGTTGGGCTGGTTGCCATTACCCCCGCTGCAGGTTTTGTGGCAGTTCCACAAAGTATCTTTATTGGTGCCGTTGCTTCGCTGATTTCTAACCTAGCCGTTTACTACAAAAGCAAATCTACCCTCGATGATACCCTGGACGTATTCCCCTGCCATGGAGTGGGCGGAATGGTAGGAATGATCATGACCGGCATCTTCGCTACCAAAACAGTAAACAGTGCAGGTAACGATGGTTTATTTTATGGTAATTTCTCCTTCATGCTTACCCAACTGAAAGCATTAGTAGTAGTAGTAGGTTACAGCTTTGTTATGTCGCTCGCCATCTTCAAGTTCATCGACCTGATTTTACCATTGCGCGTAAGTGAGGAAGAAGAAGAGATGGGACTAGACTATTCGCAACACGCAGAAAAATACGGAAGAGCACCGCTACAAGCTTAAGCTTTTCCGGGTGAGTCTGACCACTCCCAACCCGTAAACAAAAAAGGTACAGCCTATACGTGAACTTCTGACCAAGTTCACCGGCTGTACCCATTATTAATCATAAAACCACTACAATGTTAAAGAATTTTTTGGCAGCCTGTACAGCTTTTTTATGTACGCAATCCCTACTCGCCCAAACCGACTCCACCACCAAATCCGTTACTACTTTTACCGGTTCGCTGGATGCCTATTACCGGCATAATTTTTCTGGCCCCGAATCCGGCAAAACCAATAACCTCACTAGTTTTACCCATTCCAATAATTCCTTCGAGCTGGGTATGGCATCGCTGAAAGTTGATCATTCCTATGGTAAAATATCTGCAACGGCAGACCTCGGAATTGGTCGCCGGGCACAGGAATTTACCTACACCGAATCGGGAGTTAATGCCATCATTAAACAAGCTTTTGTTTCATACGCACCCAGCAGTGCTGTTAAATTTACCATGGGTAAATGGGCCACCCATGTGGGCTACGAAATGGTAGATGCCTATGCGAACCGGAACTATAGTATGTCGTATGGATTTTCTTACGGTCCCTTCTTTCACACCGGTTTAAAAGCCGATATCGCACTGGGTGGTAAATCAGCCCTAATGGTGGGTATAGCCAATACCACCGACTACCTGAGTGCCCCCTCCGCCGTTAGCTATGTGCTGGCACAATTCAGTACCGCTAGTTCTAACGACAAACTAAAAGCCTACTTGAATTTTCAGGGATCTACCGAACTAACGCAATTTAACTTGGTTCTTACCGGCGCTCTCAGCGATAAGTTAACCATGGCTTACGATGGTAGTGTGTTAACCACCCATACCAATGGAGTAAATGATACCTGGAATAGTCATGCCGTTTACCTAAACTACGACCCCATTAAATCATTCGGACTAACCCTCCGGGGAGATTATTTTAGCGACCGAAAAATCAATCCCCTAGTTACCATGAGTGGGGGGTATGTATTTGCCACAACGCTTTCGGGTAATATTCGTTGCAGCAACCTGACCATTATTCCTGAATTCAGGTTAGATTATGATTCAGATCCGGTATTCAGTAAAAATGGAGCACCAGATAAGAAAAGTACCACCAGCTTTATTCTAGCAGCCGTATAT
>JBIINW010000069.1:0-12444 GCA_044337245.1 Sediminibacterium sp.
CGATGGCTTTGGTTTGAAAGATATCACAACCTAATCCGTATATCGTATCCGTTGGATAAATGATAACCCCTCCCGATTGTAAACAATCCACTACCGTTTGGATGTGGCGAGGCTGTGGATTCTGTGGATGGATGGAAAGAAGCATACCTAAATATAACTGCAAAAACTAATCCAGCATATAAAAATTCAACGGCGGCCTTGTGCCGCCGTTGATAAAACCCATTGACTACTGCGTATCTGGCAGCCGCTCATTTCTGCTTCGATACATCCCAAAAGTACTCGCATCCACTAGCCTTGCGCTGCGTATTTGTACTGATTTTTTTACGTAGTAACCGTTCATGAATTTCTTCTGCAAATACGCCATCTATCCTCGCCAATAGATACGATTTTGCTGCCATAATCAAGTAATATGGCAAAACTGGCACTAATAGACGATCATATTATTTTTCGCAAGGCCTTAGCTGCTTTTTTAACCAACAGGCAGGGATATCAGATTGTGCTGGAAGCGGGCAATGGAACCGAATTGAAACTAGCATTACCATTGGTGTCCCTCCCCGATTTGATTATACTGGATATTAATATGCCCGAAATGAATGGCTTTGATACAGCCGCCTTTTTACTGCATCGCTACCCCGGAATGAAAATATTAATCGTAAGCATGTTGCCAGAAATGCATCACCTAGAAAAGTGCTTACAACTGGGTATTTGCGGATATGTTCAGAAAGATGCCAACATAGAAGAACTGCAACAGGCAATTGAACAAATTCTTCAAAAAGGTTATTATGTAAACCCCGCCTCCTGCATTCATTTACTGAGCAAAAGAACCACCGAAGAAGAAATTACCGCAGCAGCTGCCCAACAGGCAGCAGCATTATCCGACCGGGAAAAAGAATTTCTAACCTTGCTTTGTACCGACAAAGGATATAAAGAAATTGCCCGGGAAATGTATGTGAGCCCAAGAACCATCGACGGCTATCGGGATGCCCTACTGAAAAAACTAAAAGTAGCTTCGCGTATTGGTCTGGTTACCTTTGCCATCCGGCAGGGTATTGTTGAATTACCCTAAATTTATTCGGCAATTTCCCACACTTCTCTGCCGCGGAGCAGCTTGTTGAGGTCGCCTTTTCCTTTGGATGCAATTACGTCGGCAATCTGGCTGGCCATTACATCTTCGTAACAGGGCCGGTCGGTTTCGTAGAACACGCCGAAAGGACGAGGGAAATGTCCGCCTTCTTTGGAAGGACTATCAAATAATCGAGAAAGTATCTGCGCTTTATAAAAATCACGTTCATCATGAACCCAGCAATCTTCTGCAGCAAACTCACTACCTATTTCCACTACCACTGGTTTTAATCCATCTAACCGGATTCCTTTTTGCTGACCAGCGCCAAACAACAAAGGCTTTCCCTGTTCGAGGAAAAGGGTTTCCTCGGGTTTGGTACCTTTTTCAGTAAATATTTCAAAAGCACCGTCGTTAAAAATATTACAGTTTTGATAAATTTCTAAAAACGATGACCCCTTGTGCTGCTGAGCACGGGTAAGCATATATTGCAAGTGCTTCGGATCCCTGTCCATAGTTCTACCCACAAAACTTGCGTCGGCACCCATTACCAGGGCAATTGGATTAAATGGATGATCAATACTACCATTGGGTGTACTCTTGGTAACCTTATTCTCTTCGGAAGTAGGAGAATACTGTCCTTTCGTTAATCCGTATATCTGATTGTTGAACAAAAGTACATTCACATCAAAATTTCTGCGGAGCAGATGAATGGTATGATTACCACCAATACTAAGGGCATCTCCATCACCAGTAATAATCCAAACACTCAAGTCTGGACGCGCTGCTTTCAATCCACTGGCAACCGCAGTTGCCCTTCCGTGAATCGAGTGCATGCCATAAGTATTCATATAATAAGGGAAGCGACTGCTGCAGCCGATACCACTCACCATTACAATATTTTCTCTGGGGATACCTATTGTAGGCATCACTTTCTGAACCTGTGCAAGGATGGAGTAATCTCCACATCCCGGACACCAACGAACTTCCTGATCAGTTACAAAATCTTTAGCGGTTAACGCAGTACTTACCGGTGCTTCTACTACAGACATAACTACAAAAATTAAATAGGTTACACAGTATTATGAATATTCAAATTTAAGCATAATTATTGTCCCTCCCCAGAATTCTCCTGTAATTCTTCCCAGTATTCGGCAGCCCGGCGGGTATGGGGAATTACGATACTGCCCCCAACAATATTGGCTACGGCAAACACCTCGTATAACTCCGCTGTACTTACCCCACATTCCTTACTCTTTCCCAGATGGTACTTGATACAGTCGTCGCACCTGAGCACCATACTAGCCACCAGGCCCAGTAATTCCTTGGTTTTAGCATCCAGGGCTCCGGATTCATAGGTATGGGTGTCTAAATTCCAGAAACGCTTTAAAACCAAGTTGTCTTTGGATAATATCACTTCGTTCATACGTTCGCGATAACTGTTGAACTCTTGAACCTGATTACTCATTTTAGTAGATTTTATACTAAAATTACAAAACAGCCGCTAGGAACTGTTTTTTGTTATTAAATTACTGATTCTTAGCCAACCACTCTATTCGTATACTTTAAATTCCCTTTTTATGCGTTTGATTACCCTTCTTCTGCTTTCGCTCTGCTACGGCTTTTCCGGAATAGCCCAATCTCCCAAAGAAAAAATAAAGGTTACCGATATGCTGAATGTTAAGCAGGTAACCCAACTGGTAACCCATCCCTCTGGAGATATGGCAGTATATGTGCTCAACAGTATTGAAGCCGATAAGGATAATAAGGGAGAATACAAATACCTGAATCAATTGGTACTGTTATCGCTCAATGCTCCCCATACGCATCGCATATTAACCGGAAAAGAAGGAGCCGCCCAGCCTGCCTTTAGTCCGGATGGAAAGCAATTGGTTTTTGTACGTCCGGTGGATGGCAAACCTCAGTTGTTTTTACTCAGACTGGATGGGGGGGAATCTATACAGCTTACTCAATCGAAATATGGAGCTGGCAATCCGGTTTGGAGTCCGAATGGCAAGCAACTTTTGTTTTCTGCATCGGTGCCTTTTTCCGACCTGCTAAAAGATGAACAACTAAACCCCGGTGGCAGAAGCCCTGCTTTTCCCATGGAAAAACCGGGATTTACTGCTTATGTTAACCCAAGCGCATCGGGCATTCAGCCCAATCCAGATGGAACCACGGCAGAAGTTCGCGCATGGCTTGATAATAATGTAAAAGACAAAAAAGCCAAAGTAATTAATAAACTCAATTTTCAGGAAGAAACCACCACCAGTGGAGAAATGAACTTCTCGCATTGGTTTGTAGTAGATGCCACACCCGGTGCAATCGCCAAACCCATTACCCATGGATTTTTCCGCTATACTGCGGTAACATTTACGCCAGACGGAAAGCAATTGCTGATAACCGGAAACATGGATTCAACCCTCCATCCCGACAGGGCTTTGGAGTCATCTGTTTTTATGGCAGACTCTGCCGGCAATCAACTAAGAACCTGGCTGAGTGGAAAAGGAGTTACTTACACATCCGCGAAAATTTCCCCCTCCGGAAAATGGGTGGCTGTTCAAAAAGGAAAAACCGGATTTGTAGATGTGCCTGAACTTTTTATATTGCCTTTTAACGGAACAGAAAAAGATAAAATTGATTTGCCGTTCGATAGAAATAAATCTGCTGTTGTTTTTAGTGCCGATGAAAAATCTGTTTTCTTTACTGCGCAAAGCAATGGGGGTGTTCCACTTTATAAAGTAGACATCGCATCTAAAAAAATAACTTCCCTAACACCCGCTGATGCCGGCGTGGCTAGTTTTGATTTATCCAAGGGGAAACTACTGTTTTCGCAAACTAATGTTACCAGTCCTTCCGAAATAATCACTTGTGATACCGAGGGAAAAAATGTACAAACACTCTCCACCCTCAACAGCAGTTGGCTAGCAAACAAGCAATTGAGTTTGCCGGAAAAAAGAAGCTTCGTAAACGAGGAGGGCATGACGGTTGAATATTGGATTATGAAACCCATTGGATTTCAACCCGGGAAAAAATATGCTGCTATTTTAGATATACACGGAGGGCCTAGTGCGATGTGGGGACCTGGTGAAAATTCGATGTGGCACGAATTTCAATACTACTGTGCGCGGGGTTATGTGGTGGTATATGCGAACCCCCGTGGTTCGGGTGGATATGGTGCTAAATTTTTACAAGCCAATATCAACAACTGGGGAACCGGCCCTACTCGGGATGTAATTACAGCACTGGAAAAAGCAACGGATGAGGGATATATCGACACCAGCCGGTTAGCCGTTACTGGTGGTTCGTATGCCGGGTACTTGGTGGGATGGATAGTGGGGCACGACCAGCGATTTAAAGCGGCCTGCGCACAACGTGGGGTATTCGAACTCACCACTTTTATGGGGGAAGGAAATGCTTGGCGACTGGTACCGAATTATTTTGGGGGTTATGCTTTTGATCCGGCTGTAAAAAAAGTACTTGATCGCGAATCGCCACTAACTTATGTAGCGAATGTGCAAACGCCCCTCATAATTTTTCATGGAGAAAATGATTTAAGAACCGGGGTAATTCAAAGTGAAATGTTTTATCGCAGTCTGAAAATATTAGGCCGGCCGGTTGAATATGTTCGCCATCCGGGTGCTTCTCACGAAATCACCCGCACAGGGAATAATCGCCAAAGAATGGATCAGATGCTTAGAACCCTAGAATTTTTCGAAAGATACCTTCAACCCTAGTCCACTATTATTTCAGCGACTTGAGCCAGTCGTTGATACCCGTATAAATTTTTTGGGCCACTGAAGTTTTGAACGCCGGATTAACAATTCGGCGTTCGTCGTCTTGATTACTTAAGAAGGCAATTTCCACCAAACAGTTGGGAAAATCCGTTGGGGCATTGAGGGCAAAATTGAAGTGACCGATATTTCCAAACTCATTTAAATTCAACTCCAGCATTCGGGTAAGCACAAACTGGGTAAGTGGCCGAAATCCTATGTGCTTATAATAAGTGCTCACCCCTCGTACCTGTTGGTTGGCACTGGAATTAAAATGCAGACTGATGAGTAAGTCGGGATGCTGTTGTTGTAAGAAGAGAATACGGTCTTTATTATCGAAGGTTGTATCTGAATCACGCGTCATGATGATATTGGTTACTCCTTTTCGGCGTAATAATTTTTCTAATTCTTTGGCATATTTGAGTGTAAGGTCTTTTTCGGACTGAAAAGTTTTGATACCCCCAGTTCCTCCATTGGTGCCTCCATGGCCGGCATCAATAGCAATGGTAAGTTTGCGAATATCTAGTTTTGTTGGCTGGCGCTTT
The DNA here is from genome assembly GCA_044337245.1 of Sediminibacterium sp. GTDB lineage: Bacteria > Bacteroidota > Bacteroidia > Chitinophagales > Chitinophagaceae > Sediminibacterium. Next base: position 5,379 of record JBIINW010000069.1, read on the forward strand.
ACCGACACTACCAGAAACTTACCCTTGTATCCAATCGAGTATCCCCAATGTTGGCGATGCACCAGTTCGATGGTAACCCGAACCACATCATCTTCTAGCTGCTGGTAGTATACATTTTTTACTTCTTTTAAAGAGCGGAGTTGGGTAACCCAGTTGGTATTGCTATGCACCCCATAAATATCCACTTCAATAACCGACGGATTTATTTGCATCCTGCTTTGATAGGGCAAGCGTTCTTCCATGGCAATACCCACATAATCTAACACGGAATCTCCTTTTGCACTAAAAGAGGCCGTGAGGTATTGATTTTTTAATCTCACTACCGAATCGGCTTGAATAGATTTTTTTTCGATATAGGCACTGTGGTAGGCTGATAGCTGAACCTTGTACATATCTTTTGCCGAATCAACCACCCGCAATAAAACGCCCGAATCCAGATAACCCATTTTAGCTCCACCCAAACGATCTTCTCCCAAACCATAATAAAGAGATGGTAATTTGCCGGTGGTTCGCACCAGTTGAATGGATTGTGCTGATACAGCGACTGCCACTTGGAATGCCAGTAGAAGGCAAATAATTTTACAATAGTTCATCCTTCTAAGATAAAATATTATTGTGATTCCGATAAGGTGAATGAAAAATAATGAAAAATGCTCTTGGCTAATCGTAGCGCTTCAGTTTTCGGGAGAACCAGAAATCTCGGTAGCAGAGAGAAAGGGTAAATTGGGTATAGCGTTCGCGAATCAGCCCTTTCTCGGTAGTTCCACGAACACCTAATTCAATGGCTCCCTGAATAGCTAGACTACTAAGGGCAGTGCGTGATAATTCGGCACCTGCGCCAAAGGTTAGCCCATAATCTTTCAGCTGAATGCCGTTAATGCGGAGATAGGAGTCGGAATAAAAAAGTCCGGTTTGCAAAAAGTATTTCTCATAACTCTGGTTCATGTAGGAACCTTTTTTCGAAAACTCGAAGCCCCCCGAAAAACGCTGGCTGTTATCTAACATATAACTCACCCCGCTGTAATTGGTTTCACGCCAACCGTCGTACTGATAATCGAATGCCAGAGTAAACATATTACGGAAGGTGGCAGCAGCGCCTACCTGATAAGAAAGAGGCAAAGTGAAATAAGAAGTTTTATAGAACTCATCTTCTAGCAATACTGTATTTCCCGAAACAGCCCGCAAACTGTAATTAGCTCGTAAGTCGGTTTTATTAGATATCGTTCCCCCAGCGGCAATATTCCAAAGCCTATTCAGTTTGGCCTGATACTGTGCCCCCAGCTTAAATCTGGCTTGCCCAACCGATACATTCCGAGAAGTTACCACCCCACTATCGGTAAGCTGACCCGATAAGAATTCTTTTTCCTCAATCTGCCCAAACAAATAAGAAGTTTGTAACCCGATGTTCAGGTTTTTATTAACCACAAAGCTATTGGTAATAAAAGCCTGGTTGGTACTTCCGGTTCCGGAATAAAATGCGTCTGCAAATAAATTACTGCCCTGAATGGGCTTTTCTCCGGCGAAAGAATAATTCACCGTACTGTAAGGAGTTAAACCCAAGCCAATTGCCCATCTGGGAGTAATTTTAGTTCCCAGGGTAACCTTCTTAAACTGAAGGTCGCTCGATTTATTATTAGAAAAATCACTTACCGGTGATCCGGTATAGGAAACATATTTAAAACGAGCAGAGGCTTCAAAATGGAAAAAATGCTGATCAAGAGCGGCATAGGAAGCCGGGTTAACTTGATAAATATATCGATTAGAAGATAAAGCTACTCCGGCATGACCCATCCCGGAAGTACGGTCGAAACTGCTTTTTTCAATGTCCCCTATGCCAATTAAAGAGTAGGGAGAGGTATTATTTTGTGCCTTGGCCTCTATGAGTGAACCACTCACTGCCATGCAACAACACATCAATATCGGAATGATTTTCTTCATATTATTTTACGGCGGCGTACACAATTGCTAATTCGATTTTACCTAAAGGATTCGCTTTATTGCCAACTACTAACCTATTAAACGTGGTTTCCATGAAAGGGCTTGGAGGTAACATTAATAAGCCATTGTTACTATTGAAAGTTGGATCACCTACAATCAAGGCAATATAATTTGTAACATCATAGGCGTAACTCGTTTTCTCACCGTAAAGATAATCCACCTCAAGACTTCCAAATTGGGGATTAGAAGATCCGTTGGCAAAAAAAGCAAGGTCGAACCCGATTTGGTTATTAATGTTTGTTGAGGCCAACCTTACCAGCGGAGGCAAAGCAAAATTAGGACTATAAGAACCTTTCAGCGGCCGAACCACCAAGGTTGCCCGGATAATTTTGGTATAATTGGGAATCTTCAATAAATCGCGGATAGTATTGAACCTAACTTTCGCAATGGCACCTCCTACGTATAAACTATAAGCAGCATTGCCCGTTAAGCTGCTGTGCAGTTGCTTTTTGGCAGCAAGGTCTTTTAAAACCGTACCGGACCTGTCTATACTAATCTGATTATAATGGTGCATTTTTGCACCCATTGATATATCGAAGTTTAAACTGCGCAAAAATAAATCGGGCTTTTTGTAATACATTCTGATAACCAGACTATCCTTTGTTCCAAAGGCAAACTGGGTATTTGATCCGGCTGATACACGTATGCCATTAAAGTATTTAACAAATGCATCCAGGGTTCTCATGTCTTTATCATTAGGATTCTTGAGTTTGCTCAAAAACTCCCGACCCAAATCATCCGACAGGCGAATTTTAATAGAATCTCTCCTCAGGGGCCGAACGTACACGGTTTTGCTACCCAAGGGAGTTGGATCTACTGTAAACTGACGATTATTAAAAATCCGATTAAAATCTTCTTCATACCCATTGATAATTTGATTTACCCGATGCACATTCAAAGTAATTGGTTGAGAACTATCCCCATAAAAAGTTCTGTTGGGAACCATCAATAGGCAAATAGAATCAAAAGTGGTACCGGCAAAGGAATCAATGTAAATAGGCGGAACCATTTCCGTGAAGCATTGGGTGGTAATTTTACCAAAGTACGGATCAACATACCCGCCAATCAAGGAAACGCCAGTGCTGGAAGTAGCAAAAGAATCTAAGTGGATGGTGGTAAGATCTGCATTAAACGAATCAACCTTAATAATTTGGGTATAGCCGTTATCCAGCAGCTGATCACCAAATTTAATGTCAACTTTCTTGCAGGAAAACAAAAACACCGAAAGCAGTAACCAGAAAAAAAGAGATAAAAATTTCGGCATCAGTCATGTTGGTTTATCCTGCAATCTGAAAATTGCAAGGGTAAAAGGAGGCACAAATTAGAAAGTACCCCTGTTACAAATTTGTTAGTATGGATAAAAAGGTGTTTTTAGACTACAATATCTAATATTTTATCTGCAAAATGGAAAATTTACCGAAATAACTAAGTTACAATCTGTTAAAGTAATGGGAAAATGAAAATGAGTTAAAACATTTGCAGACAAAATAACTACTTTCGTCTTGTAAATGCAGGCGAAAATCCATTTTAACGAAATAGCATACGCCTGTGCGAATAATTTGTGTCAAAATTTCATTCATGAAGCGTTTTAAGTACTTTTTTTTGTTGCCATTGAGTATCGTGTTGATTGCCATTTCTTGTACCCCAGAAAGTGATTCACCCGTTACTACCGATACCAGCGGAAACTGGGTTAAAAGATCTGAGTTTGAAGGGAATGCACGTACGGAGGGCATCGCCTTTTCCATCGGTGATACTGCCTATATAGGAACCGGATATGATGGATCTGTTCGCTATGTAGATTTTTGGGCTTATGATCCCGTAAAAAACTTCTGGTTACAGCGTGCCCAATTTCCAGGTGCGGCGCGTAATTCTGCCGTTGGTTATTCTGTAGGAACCAAAGGATATATTGCCACCGGTTATGATGGACTGAATCGTTTGAATGACAATTGGGAATACAATCCTGCTACCAATATGTGGACGCGCCGCGCAGATTTTGCCGGTTCGGCTCGCTATGATGCCGTTGCATTTGGTATCGGTACCAAAGGATATATTACTACCGGATTTGATGGCGGTAATACCAAAGATTTGTGGGAGTTTGATCCTGCTGCTGGTGCCAATGGTACTTGGGCACAAAAAGTAAGCATGGGAGGAAGCAAGCGATTTGCTGCAGTTGCATTCGTTTACAACAATAAAGCCTATGTGGTAACCGGTATCAGCAATGGTAATACCCTTACTGATTTCTGGATGTACGATCCAGCCAATCCTTCCAGCTGGACGCAGTTACGGGATATAGCTAATTTTAGCACAGAAGCCTATGATAACGACTATACCGATATTCAAAGACATAATGCGGTTGCCTTCGTAATTGGCACGAAAGGTTATTTGGCAGTGGGTGAAAACGGAGGGTATATCAAAAAAACTTGGGAGTACGATTTCGCTTCTGATCTGTGGGTAAGAAAAACACCTTATGAGCGCACCGAGCGTACCGGAGCTGTAGGATTTTCCGTTAAAGGCAGAGGATATGTTGCCTGTGGCAAAAACAGTACTTTTTATTTTGACGATATCGATGAACTCAAACCAACCGAAACCTTCAACACAGTGGATTAAAAAAAACTGGATTTACCTGTTGTTCTCGGTATCCATTGTATTGTTTGCCTACAAACAGTGGTTTTCTAAAAAACCTTCAGGTGAATGGGTTTCATTAAAATATACTACCTATCATACCCCCCTCGGTTGGGGGTATGATGTTTTAGTTAACGACACCTTGTTTATTCATCAGCAACAAATGCCTGCAGTTGAAGGTAAGCGGGGGTTTGCTACCCAAGAAGAAGCTGCATCCGTTGCAGAACTGATTATTTACCGCATGAAAAATAAACAATTGCCTACCATCCTTCTCAAAGATTTAGATAGTCTGCACATAACTCAGTAACCCTATTGTTCAGTATTTGCTTAGTTACACTAGATGGTTGCTTAGCTGCTTACAGATAAATTACCCGTTTTTACCTATCATCTCATCTAACATGGGCCGGTAAGCATGGCCAATAGGAAGGGTGTTATTCCCAATGGTAATTTCGTTTCTACTGATGGTTTCTACTTGAGACAGCGCTACAATATAAGATCGATGAACACGAATAAAATCGTTAGCCGGCAGCCGGCTTTCAAAGTCTTTCAGGTTTTGTAAGGTGGTAAGTGGTGATACTTTCCCCTTCAAGAATATCTGGGTATAATCTCTCAAACCCGACAGATATAATATATCCGCCAGCTGAATTTTAATCAGTTTATATTCAGATTTTACAAAAATAAAATTGTTGTGCACGGATGTTGCCAATTGCCGCTCCTGAAAAAAAGTGCGCACCGTTTGAAGTAACTGAAATACCTGCACAAATTCAGCATCCTCAGCTATGCTGGCAAAGCAACCTTTACCCAAAGTAGCTGCAACCGACGATGCAGCGGCCGATACCAGGGATATCCAAACCGGATAATGCACCGTGCGGCTCCCTGCCGCTGTAATAATTTTTTCTGGGGCAATCAACAGATGATAATCTCCCGCCTGAAGTAACTGCTCCGCATCCTGCAACGATTCCACAGCTAGCTCCACAGAAAAACCCGGAATGTCATTCAGCCTGTCCGTCCACTTATTCAGTAACGCTGCAACGGGATGAATGAGAATAATATGATACATCAGCCGGGATATTTAGCGTAAAAATAGCTTAAAAACCCAAAGACAGCTATTTTAGAACTTGCCTACCAACAATAAAAAACCCCACTACCGGTTAAGGAGTGAGGCTTTCAATTAGCAAGCAATCGTAAATAAGAATCAATAATAAGCAACTTTTTTGAAAATTGACAATTTATTTACCTATTTTTTAAAAAAAGTAGTTCGGGTCGGCCAGCACCTTATCGCAGATTCTTCTGCGGGCATCTTTGGAGTTGAAGGGCGCCACTTTGGTAAAACGCTTGAGTCCGATATGCATCATGTTCAGCTCATCCCCGGAGGCAAAGCTGTTGAGGGCATCTTTTCCGGCTTTATTGATGCGATCGGCAGCATCGTACAGATAGGTTTGCATTACATCTCGCTCGATACCTACCGCTTCCAGCCCTCTTTCCCCGGCCAACTTCATAGTACGCAGCAGGGCCGATTCGGCATGGAAGGTTTCAATCGCCATATCGGCAATATTCATCAGTACTTCCTGCTCTTTTTCTAACTGCATCATCAGTTTTTGCACGGCGGCTCCGGCTACCATTAGAATGGCTTTTTTAAATTGGGCGATATACTTGAGTTCCTTCGCAAAATCACCCTCCTCTCCTGCTCCAAAATCGGGAATACTCATCAGTTCTTTCTGAACAGTCATAGCAGGTCCCATCAGATCGAGCTTACCCTTCATGGCTCTTTTTAATACCATATCTACAGTAAGCAATCTATTGATTTCATTGGTTCCTTCGTATATCCGGTTAATCCGGCTATCGCGATAGGCTTTAGAAATCAGGTATTCATCACTAAATCCGTTACCCCCATGTATTTGAACTCCCTCATCTACTACAAAATCGAGCACTTCACTGCCAAAAACTTTTAGCATGCTGCATTCGATGGCATATTCTTCGGCTGCACCCAATAAGGCTTCGGCAAAAGTTTTACCACTGGCCAGCAATTCATCCTCCTTATCTTGAACCCAAAAGGCAGTGCGATAAAGGGCAGCATCTGCTACCCAAATTCGGATGGCCATTTCAGCTATTTTGTGGCGGATGGCACCAAACTTGGCAATGGGTATTTTAAATTGTTCGCGGGTTTTGGCATACGCAGCCGCAGTTTCTGCAGAGCGACGGGCACCGCCCAGGGCAGCAGCACACAATTTTAAGCGACCAATATTCAGAATATTAAAAGCAATCAAATGGCCCTTGCCTATTTCTCCTAATAAATTTTCTACAGGCACTTTGCAATCTTGAAAATACAATTGAACGGTAGAAGAACCCTTAATACCCATTTTGTGTTCTTCGGGCCCCTGTGTAAAGCCCTCCATACCCCGCTCAACAATAAATCCGGTAAACTTCTCGCCGTCTATTTTGGCAA